>JALHNL010000020.1 GCA_022843545.1 Phycisphaerales bacterium
CGGGATCGCGCCTCCGCCCCCGGTGGCACCGCCGAAGATCGCGGAGGCGAACGTTGCGCCCGATGCGCCCGCGCCGGTGGTTGCGCCGCCGCCCGCGCCGTGGCGGTTCATCGGGGTGATCGTGGGCCAGACGCGTGAGAACCACCGGGCGTTTGTGGCGCTGAGCGACTCGAAGCAGAAGATGGTGCGGGAGGGGGACAAGATCGACTCGGACACGGTGGACGAGATCCACGGGCGGTACCTGCTGGTGACGGGCTCCGACGGCGCGCAGCGGCGCGTGGACATCGGGGTGCCCGAGCGGGCGAAGATCGCGGTGGTGGCGACGTCGTCGGGCTCGGCGGACGCGGACGCGGCGGCGCTGGCGGCAGCGCGGGCGGGGCAGGTGGAAGAGGGCTACAAGCCCAGCCCCGAGGAGATCGAGTTCCTGAAGAAGGAGATCGAGGCGGGGACGTTTGCGGCGTACATCGACCCGGGCCTGACGAACTACGCGATGAAGTCGCCCGA
Source organism: Phycisphaerales bacterium (assembly GCA_022843545.1). Classification (GTDB taxonomy): domain Bacteria; phylum Planctomycetota; class Phycisphaerae; order Phycisphaerales; family UBA1924; genus JALHNL01. The sequence continues at coordinate 505 of JALHNL010000020.1, forward strand.
GGAGATCGCGATGATGGTGGCGTCGGGGGACCTTCGTCCGGGCAAGTTCGGCGGGCGGACGGGCGTGGGCCCGCGCGACCCGGAGAAGGACGGCGCGGGGATCAACGAACTGGACGCGATGCGTCGGCTGACGCGTCTGCGGATGCAGAATCTGGACGACTCGTTCCGGAACGGGATCATCGACCGGGAGGAGTTCGACCGTCGGCAGCGGCTTCTGGAGCAGGACATGCCGACACCCGAGCAGATCGAGGGCGGGACGAAAGGTCAGCCCACGCCTCCGGCCGGGCCGAAGTAGAATCCGGGCGGAGCACGCCGCGCGATACCGCGGTTGCGGTATAGGTGTGCGGACGTGAAGGCCCGGAAGGAACGACTTGAGCCAGATTGTGTGCTATGTGGATCGATTCGCGAGCGGCGCGGCCCTGAAGGGCCTGCGTCTGGTGGCGCGTCGGTCGGTGCGCGATTGGCGGGCTCCGGGCACGCCCAAGACTGGTCAGGCGGCGCTGGAGACGGCGAAGTCGGCGGCGCGGTGGATCGGAGAGAACGCCGACGCGGGCAAGCCGCTGGTGGTGTGTCTGGACCTGGACGCGTCGGTGTGCTCGTGGCTTTCGGCGCCGAGCCCTGAACTGAAGGTGGTTCGCGCGGCGGCGCAGGCGGTGGCGGCGGGCGGGCGGGGTGATGAGCAGGCGGGCCCATCGTCAACGTGGCTGAGCCTGGGGGAACTGGGGATCGAAGAGTCGGTGCAGGGGCTGCACGAGGGCGGCCCGGTGACGGGCAAGCTCAAAGGCCCGGCGACGCACTCGCAGCGGATGGGCGTGCTGGCGGTGTCGGACCTGGGGGCGAGGAACCTGCTTGACGCGCTGGACGCGGAGGGCAAGAGCCCGGTGCGGGTGATCTCGCTGTGGCACGCGATGGCGGAGGCGTGGGGGCGGGCTGACGCGGCTCAAGGGGCGCGGGAGGCGGTGGCGGAGACCGAGCCGACCAGCGCGGTGGTGACGATCGACCCCGAGGGCCGGCTGGCGTGGTGCTGGTCGCGCGGCGGGCACGTGCTGTGCGCCGGGACGATGCTGCTGAAGCACGTGGTCTCCACCCCCGATCCCGACGCGGGCGTTTCGGGCGAGTTCGGCGTGATCGAAATGTCGCGGTCGGACGTGGGCCGGCTGATCAGCGACTGGCTGGCGTGGAGCGTGGAGCTGGGCTTTGGGCCTGCTCGTCTGGTGTGCCTGGCGCCGCCGAGCCTGACGGTGGTGGGCCTGGACGCGGACCTTCCTGAGCGGAGCGGGGCGGCGGCGGTGGGCGAGACGCTGGGGGCGGCGTGGCCGGGGAGCGTGGTGGCGTCCGAAGTGCTGGACGACCCGGTGGGGGCGACGCTGCAGCGGCTGGTGGACCAGAGCGACGACGTGCCGGCGGGCGGGGAACTGGAAGAACTGTCGTCACGCCCGGGGCGGACGTCTCGGCGGATGTACCACTGGCTCGCGCTGGCGGTGACGGCGGGGGCGGTGATCGTGGGCGCGATCGGGTACCGGCTCTCGGGCTCGGCGGCCGCGATCGAGGGCGAACTGGAGACGATCGCGGATGAGCGGAAGGCCCTGCTGGACAAACTGAAGACCTTCTCGCCGCGGATGGTGACGGAGGCGGACCCGGTGGCGCTGATCCGGGCTGAGCGGAACAAACTGGCGACGGCGATGCGGGCGGTGCAGCCTGAGAACCCGGCGGTTCGGGAGATGGCGCGGCTGATCCAGACCGTGTCGGCGGTGGGCGGGGTGACGATCACGGACTTGAAGGTGTACTCCAACCGACCGGCGCAGGTGATGTTTGAAGCGCCCGACAGCCAGACGTGGTCGAAGGTGGTGGCGGCGGTTCAGGCGTCGGCGAACGTGCCGCCGCCGAGGCTGGACTGGACGCAGGAGGTCCGTCCGGGAGCGGGCGGCAAGACGCTGTACATCCTGCGCGGGGCGTGGGTGACGCCGACGGCGACGCCGGGCGGCGGCGGAGGCAACCCGTGAACGAAGCGCCGATGCTGAGCGATGATGTGCGGCTGGAACTGCTGAACGCGGCGGGCGCGTCGGAGCGCGCCGGGAGGCCGGTGGGGCTGGTGGTCTTGGCGGGGCTGGCGCTGGCGGCGGCGGTGGGGTACGCGGCGTATGGGATGGTGGTGCGTGGCGGGGCGGCATCGCGGCGCGACGAGGCGGCGGAGGAACTGGCCACCATCAAGCGGGAGGCGGACGCCCTGCTGACCCTGGACGCGCAGCGGAAGGTGGACGATCAGAAGTTCACGCGGTCGGACGTGACGCAGCCGCGGGTGGAGACCTTGGCGCAGGACAGCGGGATGAACAAGCCGGTGATCACGCTGCGGACGGTGACGACGAACTTCCCGGGGCTGACGCGGGTGGAACTGACGGCGAGCCTTGACGACCAGTTGACGGGCCCGGTGCTGGAGTGGCTGAGCGGTCTGAACCAGATCGACAATCTGGCGGTGAGCTCGATCGAACTGGTGCCGGACCTGCAACTGGCCCCGGGCACCGAAGAGGGCCGGCCGCGGTGGCGCGGGAGCGTGACGATGTTCCGGTATCAGCGTCAGTAGTCGTGATCGACAGCGGCGAGAGTGTCCGACCGTGCTTGTGCCTTTGCTTTGGTGCCCCCCACTCCGTGTTCACCCGTTCTTCCTCGCCGTCTTGTGCTTCGCCCGTGTCTTGAGTCAACGATTCTCGCCCGGTTGCGTTCAGGAGCCTCGTGCATGCGTCCTTCTCTGCGATCAGCCGTTGTGCCGGTAGTGCTCTTGACCCTCGCGTGTGCGGGGGGCCCGGGGGGCTGCTCGATCCCGAGCCGCGGGGACGGCGCGAACGACCCGGTGTTCGCGAATGACGCGGAACGGATCGCGGAGGCGCAGCGGCTGGCGGTGGAGGGCGACGAGCTGCGGAAGGCGAAGCGGCTGGAAGACGCGATCGGGAAATACAAGCAGGCGGTGACGACGTACCCGCGGTTCTACAGCGCGTGGCTGAACATGGGCGTGACGTTCACCGAGCAGGGCAAGTACCTGGAAGCGCGCGAGGCGCTCACGGCGGCGTCGGAGATCGAGCCCTCGGACCCCGAGGCGCCGGCGAACCTGGGCGACCTGTACCAGATGCAGAGGTGGTACGACGACGCGGCGCGGAACTACGCGGAAGCCCTGAAGCGGAACCCGTACCACGCGCGGGCCCTGCGCGAATCGGTGAGGACCGACTTCCTGCGCAACGTGCGGACGGACGACACGCTGGACCGCATCCGGCGGGCGCTGGAGGTGGAGCGTGACCCGGCGTGGCGATCGTTCCTGCAGCGGCAGAAGGTCATGGTCGAGGGGCATCTGAAGACCCAGTCGTGATCGGACCTTGGGCGCCCGGACCCTGCGGGCGGTATGGCGGGGGTTTGGGTGGGGGAGAGGCTGGGGAACTGGAAAACGTTCACGGCGCGCGGGCGAGCGGGCGTCGTGAGGTACCCAGAAAGTGGTGGGCAATTGCTCAACCCGGTGTATCGTTAGTGCGTATGGAAGGGTGCCGGGGTTGGGGTGCGTTCGGGCATTCCGCGTCATCCGGATGTGTGTCGGCATAGCGGCTTCAATCAGCGAGGCGATCCTTATGGCCCAGGGTGTGCGTTGTTCGTGCGTGTCGGTGGCGATGTTGCTGGCGCTGGCGGGCGCGGCCCGGGGCCAGGACTCGGTGGGCACCGGGACGGGCGTGGCGGGGAGCGACGCGCTGAGCGCGTACCAGGTGGGCGCGAGCAGCCTGCAGGTGCGCAACTACGCGGTGGACCTGGCGCCGATCACGACGTCGTGGGGGAACCAGTACTACATCGGGCCGGCGGCGAAGGCGAGCGCGTCGCTGAGCAGCGGGTTCTTCAACCACCTGATCGCGACGAGCGTGGTGAGCAACACGATGACGGGGGTGCAGCCGTTTACGCGGACGGCGTACACGTTCTGGCAAGCGGCGGGGCAGGGGGTGAGCCCGACGCGGAACAGCAGCACCACGGGGACCGTGTCGACGGCGGACCTTCAGGGTCACACGTTCGGGCTGGCGTTTCTGGAGTATGGCGGGGGCCCCAACACGGTTTTCGGTGACAGCGACGACGAGAACAACATCGTGTCGGCGGTGGCGGGCTTTGTGCCCCGGCAGAACAACCGGCTGCACGTGTCGCGGATCGTGACGGCGGTGAACCGCCCCAGCGCGGCGGCGGGCTTCATCTCCGACGCGTCGTTCGGGCTGGGGGGCGTGGACGAGAATCTGAACGTGCACCTGGGCGCGGACGGGTACGGGATGAACGGGAACGACCCGCTGACGACCCGCCGGCTGTACCGCGTGGCGGCGCTGTCGAGGAGCGCGTCGCTGGTGAACGCGATCTCGAACACGACGGCGGGGGACGCGGCGGCGACCCGGTCGCTTTTGAGCACCACGACGCTGATGACGGTGCCGACGATCATCCCGGTCTCTCGCGCGGGGCGGGCGGTGATGCTGGCGCTGGACATGGCCAACGCGCTGCGGTTTGAGCAGACGGCGAACGTGTCGGCGGTGAGCACGACGGCGCACCTGCCGGCGGGCGCGTCGGCGCGCGGGCCCATGAGCTTCACGGCGTTCCCCTTTGCGCGGACGAGCAACGGGACGGCGGACGCGGGCACGGGTGCGGCGCTGGTGCGGATGCCCTCGGCGACCAAGACGCGCGGGCTGGCGGCGTGGGGCGTGAACACCGACGGCTCGGCCGACGGCGGCGCGACCGCGCCGTTGATCTTCGAACTGCCCACCGTGAACGGCGCGCTGACGGACCCGGAGGACGGGTTTGACCCGTCGGCGGCGTTCGGCTCCCTGGGCAACCAGGAGTTCATGAACTACCAGAGCCAGGTGTGCTTCCGCGGCGGCAGCGGCCCGGTGGCGACGGTGGTGCTGCCCGGCTCGGGCGACCTGCTGATGGCGGCGGGCGTGGCGGCGACGGGCGGCGCGGCGACGGTGCCGCAGTCCAAGGACAACTACATCGCGGTGTGCCGGGTGGACGCGGTGACGGGTGCGGCGACGTGGACGATCGCGGCGCACACGGGCTCGGCGACGGGCGCGGGGTCCAAGACCATCTGGTCGGACGACAACCAGGACGGAACGCCCGACACGGCGATCGGCCGGATCGCGCGGTACAGCGAGGTGTTCCCCTCGGCGACGAACGGCCCGTCGATCTCGGCGGCGTCGATGGACCGGGCGGGGAACCTGTACTTCATCGCGACGATCGAGTTGTTCACGCAGCCGCAGTTCACCCGGACGACGGCGCTGATCAAGGCGAACTTCAACGCGGCGAACAACACGTACCAGCTCGAGCGGGTGCTGACGCTGAACGACGTGATCCCGGGGCTGAACTCGACGCGGAACTACCAGATTCAGTTCCTGGGGCCGGCGGACTCGGACTCGGTGGACTCGGCGGCGCTGTGGCACAGCAGCGTTTCGCAGGGCCTGAACGTGGCGGTGAACCCGAACACGCTGCAGTACGGGCAGCCGTTTGCGCTGGGCGCGCTGGCGTTCCGGGCGCGGGTGGTGTACGACATGGACAACTCGGGGACCTATGTGGACCCGACTTCCCCGGGCGGCTCGGGGACCGACCAGGCGTACAACGTGGTGATCGCGATGATCCCCAAGGTGATGGGCGCGGACGTGGCCCAGATCGGCGGCATCGCGGGGCCTGACGGCAAGCTCACGGTTGACGACATCATCGAGTTCGTCAACGCGTTCGGCGATGGGAACCTGCTGGCCGACGTGGCAGCGATCGGCGGGGCGTTCTATCCCGACGGGCAGTTGACCGTGGACGACATCATCGCGTTTGTGAACGCCTTCAGCGACGGGTTCTGATCGGTAGCCGACGCGGTTGAGCGTGCGGTTCGGGGTGCGCCCGGGTGGCCACCGGGGTGTTGGTCTGCGCGCGAAAGGTCGTCGCGGGATGGCGAGCACGCTCATCCGGAGGCGTGCTTTGGGCGTATTCACTTAATACAGTTGCGCGATCAATCTGCCCACACCCCGACCGGCCGAAGGCCGGCTGACCACTCGGCGCCGATGCACGCCGAGCGACCATGGAGCCAGCGATGAAACTCAAGAAAGTACTGATCTGGAGCGGCGTGAGCCTTGCGGTTGTGGGGCTCGGGGTGTATTTCATCGTGCCGGTGGTGGCCAGCAGCCTGGCACCGGGGATCATCGCGTCGCGCGCGGCGGCGGCGATCAAGGGGAAGGTGAGCGTGGGGTCGGTGTCGCTGGGGTGGAGCGGGCCGACCAAGGTGACGGGGATTGAGCTTCTGGACCCGTCGGGGCAGAAGGTGGCGACGCTGGAGGCGACGAGCTCGCTGGGCATCCTGAGCGTGCTGGGCGGGCTGAGCGACCTGGGGACGCTGGACCTTTCGGGGAAGATTGATCTAGTCGCGAAGGAGGACGCCGGCGGGCGGCTGGTGACGAACCTGCAGAGCGCGGTGGAGCCGGTTTCGCCCGGCGCGCCGTCAACAGAGCCGGCGAAGATCCCGAACCTGACGGCGAAGGTGAACATCAACGGTCTGGACGTGACGTACAAGGAACTGGACGCGGCGGGGGCGACGCGGGCGGAGGCCTCGCTGAAGGACGCCAAGGGCGTGCTGCAGTTGACCGGCGGGCGGAGCGCGAGCGCGGAACTGGACGGGGCGTTCGCCGAGGGCGGCGGCGCGCCGACGGGGTCGATGAAGATCCGCGCGACGCTGGACCAGATCGCGGACGCGTCGGGCGTGCTGACGCTGGACCAGGCGAAGGTGGACGCGACGGTGGATGTGAAGGGCGCGCCGATGCGTCTGGTGGACGCGCTGGCGCAGCAGCAGGGCGTGCTGATGGGCGCGGTGGGCGAGCGGGCCGACCTGGCGCTGACGGCCAAGGGCACGGGCCAGCAGGCGGAACTGGACCTGGCGCTGGACGGCACGAACGCGAAGGCGCGGGCGTCTTTGGCGATCGGGCAGGATCGGCTGACTTCGCGCGGGCCGATCACGGCCACGCTGCAGAGCACCGAGTTTGTCCGCAAGATCAGCGACGTGAGGCGTGCGCTCGACGGCGCGGGGGTCGCGTTTGCGCCTTACCCGGGCGTGCAGATCTCGATCGACAACCTCGGGCTTCCGCTGGCGAACCAGCGCGGGATGGCGGGGGTGGCGATCACGGCGAAGATGACGACGACGGCGATCGCGGGGACGCTGTCGCCGGCGGAGGGCGCGAGCGGTCAGTCGCCCCGTGCGTTCTCGATCACGCCGGTGGAGATGTCGCTGACCTCGGCGGACATCGCGACGGGCGTGGTGATCAAGGGCGGGGGCAGCGCGGTGGTGGACGGGCGGCCGGCGGGGGATGTGCGGGTGGACATCAGCGCGACGGACATTCTGGACGCGGGGGGCAACCTGAAGCCGGGCGTGCCGGGGCAGGTGAAGGGTGAGATCATCGCGACGGGGATGAACACGCAGTTGCTGCAGCCGGTGCTGAGCGCGCTGGATCAGCCGCTGGACCTGATGCGGGACGTGGGCCCGACGGCGGACGCGAAGTTCACGGTGGTGACGCGGTCGGGGGCGGCGCCGGGGACGACGCCGCCGGCGGACGTGGAGGTGATGGTGCAGTCGGCGAACATCCAGGCTGCGGGGAAGATCGCGGTGGAGCCGGCGCTGATCAGCAGCGAGCAGGTGACGCTGAAGATCGGCACGGCGGGCCCGGCGCTTTCGCGGGTGCTGGCGCACTCGGCGCAGAAGGCGGGCAAGCCGGGGATGAGCGTGGCGGGCGCGGGCGCGGTGGACGTGACGGTCTCGCAGTTGCGGCTGCCGATGCGCGACGGCCGGCCCGACACGACGAACCTGTCGGCGGTGATTGGCGCTGAACTGCGCGATCTGGACGTGACGATGCCGTCTGACCAGGCGGCGGCGGGCGCTAGCGGTGCGGCGGGCTCCTCCAAGACGGTGAAGCTGTCGCGGGCGAACTTGACGGCGGACCTGCGGACGGCGGCGGCGGGGAACACCTCGGGCGGGCCGAACATCACGATGAGGGCGGACGCCTCGCACAACGGTCAGGCGTTCTCGGTGGCGGGGACGCTGACGCCGATCGGGCTGGGGGACGCTTCGGGCGGCGGGCGGGCGAAGTTGCCGGCGCTCGAGACGCTGCGGCTGGCGGGCACGATCGCGGCGGAGCGCGTGCCGGGCTCGCTGGTGCAGGCGCTGGGCGGGCAGAGCGACGATGTGAACGCGCTGATGGCGGAGATGGTGGGCCCGACGGTGGACGTGCGGGCGCGGTTCAGCGCCGACGACCCGGCGACGCAGGGCTTCCGCGTGGATGTGACGGGCGCGTCGCTGACGGCGGGCGCGGCGGGGGCTCTGGCGGCTTCGCGCGTGAGCCTGACGGAGGCGGGGCTGCGGGCGACGGTGCGGCCCGAGGCGGTGGCGACGCTGCAGCGCGTGGTGGGCGGGGACCCGGGCCAACTGGGCGGGGCGTCGCTGGTGCAGCCGACGACGATCGTGGCGGGGGTGGAACCGGTGGAGATCCCGCTCAAGCCCGGGACGCTGGAGCCGGACTTTGCCGCGGGCGGGACGGCGACGCTGAAGGCGTCGGTGGGGATCGACCAGCCTTTGCTGGTTCAGAACCTGCGCGTGGGCGAGAACACGATCACCGGCGGGCTGGGGGAGTTCAAGGCGGGCGTGGAGCTGCCGCTGACGAAGCTCTCGGGTGAGCCCGTGACCCAGGTGGGGCTGATGCGGATGAACGCGACGGGCACGCTGATCCGCGCGGTGGGGCAGGCCCCGGTGGCGCGGCTGACGGCGGACTTTGCCCAGCCCGCGGGCGCGGGGCTGAGCGGGACGGCGACGCTGGACCAGGTGAACAGCACGCTGGCGGACGAATTCCTGGGGCGGCCGGGGTATGTGTCGGGGGCGATCGGGCCGACGGCGAGGGTGACGATCAGCCTGGCGCAGGGCGCGCCGAACTCGCCGATGGAAATCTCGACCGACCTGGACAGCGAGCGGCTGAAGGCGACGGGGGTGCGGTTTGCGAGCGATGAGCAGACGTTCCGCCTGACGGGCCCGATGACGGCGACGTGGACGATCGACCCGCAGTGGGCGGGGCGGTACCTGCTGGCGGACGCGGGCTGGCCGGGTGTGGATGGGCCGCTGTTCGCGGGGATCGGGCAGCCGACGGGCGGGGCGGGCGGCAGCACGGCGACGCTGACGGAGCCGGCGGTGGTGAATGTGACGGTGAGCCGGCTGGCGCTGGCGACGCCTCAGAGCGACGCGTCGGGGAACCCGACGCGCGGGCCGTTTGTGCCGGGCGTGTTTGCGCTGGACGCGAAGGTGGACGTGGCGAAGGTCTCGATCATGCGGAGCGGGATCGACCCGGCGACGAACCGGACGCGGACGAGCCTGAGCGTGATCGAGGGGCTGACGGCGGGCGTGCAGAGCAGCGGCGCGGGCGTGGCGTTCAGCGCTACGGCGGCGCGGGTGCAGGAGGGCGCCAGCGCGGCGCCCAACCCGCTGAGCGTGACGGGCTCGGTGCGGAACCTGGGCGACGCGCGGGGCGTGATGACGCCCGACGCGGCGCTGATCGATCTGAACGTGAAGGACGCGGTGCTGCCCACCGCGCTGTTGGACTCGATGGCGGGTCAGAACGGGCAACTGGTGGAGACGCTGGGCGATTCGCTGACGATGAACCTGGCGGTGAGCAATCTCTCTCGTGGCGGCTCGGCGGGCGGCGCGATCGACGCGCGGGTGGTGGCGCCGAAGGCGAGCCTGAGCATCGGCGGGCCGGTGCGCGGGGGCGTATTGGACACGGGCGACCCGTCGGCGGGCAAGCCGCTGGACGCGTCGCTGACCGAGTTCTCGTACAACAACCGGACGAAGATCCTGCAGCTCTTCCCGCTGCTGGCGAGCGCCAAGCGGGTGGCGGGCGAGCGGCCGGCGACGATCCGCGGGCGGGCGCTGACGATCCCCGTGGACGGGGACATGCGGAAGCTCAACGGGCAACTGGACATCGATCTTGGGCGGGTGGACTACTCCTTCTCGGAGGGCTTTGGCGAGTTCATCAACTCCACGCTGCTGACCGGCGCGGCGGAAGAGCAGGCGCCGATCCCGCCGTTTGCGGTGAACATCCGCAACGGCGTGGCGACGTACGAGAAGTTTGATCTGCCGATCCGGAACTTCGTGATCAAGACGCGGGGGACGGTGGACCTGGTGAACAACACGATCGACGTGATCACGTATCTGCCGACGGTGGGGGCTACGCCCAGCCTGCTCACGAAGGTGAACAGGGGGCTGGGGGACTTTGGCAAGATGCTGCCCAACGTGCTGAACGACGCGACGATGATCCCGCTGCGGACGCGCGGGTCGCTGGACCAGCCCAAGACGGAGCCCGACTTCGGGCTGATGGCGCAGGAGTTCGGGGGCAACCTGCTGTCGGCTCCGCAGAATCTGATCGGGAACGTGATCGACGGCGTGACGGGCAAGGGCGGGAATCAGGGCGGGGGGCTCTTGCCGATACCGCTGCCGATCCCGGGCCTGGGCGGGGGCGATGACAAGCCCAAGAGCCAGCCGAAGCCGGCGGAGCCCAAGCCTCAGCCGATTCCGCCCGCGCCCAAGCCGGTGCAGCCGGGAGCGCAGCCGCCCAAGAACCCGCCGAAGAACCCGGCGCCCAAGCCGATCCCGCCCGCGCCTGCACCGCAGCCTGCACCGGCTCCGCAGCCTGCACCGGCGGGCACGGGAACCACGGGGGCGACGGGGGCCACGGGGGCCACGGGCACTACTGGCACGACGGGGGCGACGGGAACGACGGGGGCGACGGGTGAGTCGGGCGCGACGGGTGCCACTGGGACGACGGGGGCGACCGGACCGACGGAGCCCGCGCCGGCCCCTACTCCTACCCCCACCCCCACCCCGACCCCCACTCCCAAGCCGCGGCCGACTCCCAAGCCCAAGTGATCGCGGGCAGGGTGAGTGGCACGCGAGCGGGGCGCGGAGTGTTCAGGAACCACGCGAGAGGCTGAGCTCTCCGCGCGGCGGTTCGCGGGTCTATGGTGGATGATGACCGCATTCGCCCCGCTCATCGCCGCCGCGCACCATGCGGTGCATCAGGCCTCGGTGGTCACCCGTGCGGTGCAGCGGGAACTGACGGCGCATCAGGCGATCCAAAAGGGCGACAGCTCGCCGGTGACCATCGCGGACTTTGCGGCGCAGGCGGTGGTGCATCGGGAACTGCGGGCGCGGCTGGGTGCGCAGGCGTTTCTGGCTGAGGAGCACTCGGCATACTTGCGCGACCCCGAGCGGCGGCGGCTGCTGCTGAGCACGGTGAACGCGGCGCGGCTGGCGTGGCCTGATTGCACGGGCGACGATCTGCTGTCGTCGATCGACGAGGGATTGGTGGGGCCGGAGCGGGCGGAACTGCCCGGTCGCTACTGGACGCTGGACCCGATCGACGGGACCAAGGGCTTCATCCGCGGGCAGCAGTACTCGATCTGTCTGGCGCTGGTTGAGCAGGGGCGGGTGGTGTTGGCGGCGCTGGGGTGCCCGAACCTGTCGGCGGACTGGGAGCGGCCGTTTGCTGATCCTGACGCGCACGGCTTGATCTTCCTGGCGACGGAGGACGGGCCGGTGATGACGGCGGCGTGCGACCGTGCGCCCGGGGCGGTGACGCTGTCGCGGCTGGCTGCGGCGCCGGCGCGCGACCCGGACGCGCCGATCCGGCTGTGCGGGTCGTACTCATCGTCGCGGCAGAGCGAAGGGGCGGCGGCGCGGGTTTTGGCGCGGCTGGAGGGCGCGGGGATCGCGGTGGTGCCGCCTTCGAGGCTGGATTCGCAGGTGAAGTACGCGGTGGTGGCGCGCGGGCAGATGGACGTGTTTCTGCGGATGCCGCGGTCGGCGGATCACGAGGAGAACGTGTGGGACCACGCGCCGGGTTCGCTGATCGCGGCGCGGGCGGGCGTGAAGGTGACCGACTGCCTGGACGCGCCGCTGAACTTCGCGGGCGGGGCGGTGCTGCGGGGCAACCGTGGGCTGTTCGTGGCGCGGGCGGATGTTCACGCGCGGCTGCTGCCGTTTGTGCGGGCGGAGGCGGTTGAGTAAGGGCGTGACCGCGAAGGTCGCGGAAGGGCCCGAGAAGGCGGCCGTGGGCGTGCTGGCCGCTTGCGCCTGTTGCTGGTAGCTGCCGGTGGAGTTGTTGAGGGCCCCTCAGAAGATGGCGGCCCAGGCGTCCCGCCTGGGTCGGGCGATGCGTGCACTACGGCACAGGCGGGACGCCTGTGCCACCGCTCTGTTCATTCAGTAAGGAATTGTCAGAGCGCTGTGGCTGGTTTGCCCCACACCAGTCTTTGCCCCCAGCCGCCGCGGATCGCGGGCAGGGCGATGGCGGCGCCCACGGCGGCGCCGGCGATGACGTCGGTGAGCCAGTGGGCGTCGAGCAGGACGCGGGCGAAGGCGACGAGCAGCGCGAGGATGATCGCCAGCCAGCGCAGGCGTGGGTACATGAGGGCGAGGAAGACGCTGGCGACGACGGCCATGGCGGTGTGGCTGCTGGGCATGGACCAGAAGTCGCTGCCGGCGGACCAGGATCCGCGGAGGGTGTAGGTGTCGGTCCCGCGCTCGCGGACGGGCCAGAGGCCCAGGGGCCCGAGCCAGAGGCCCGGATCGTCGGTGACGCTGTCGCGCGGGCGGGCGCGGCCGAAGAAGACCTTCATCGCGAAGCAGACGGCCCAGGTGAGCAGGCCGGCGAGGAGCCAGTCGAGCAGGCGGCGCCTGCGGGCGTAGTCGAGGCTGAAGATGACCAGGCCGATGACCACGCTGAAGGTGAATTGCCCGTACTGCTGGAGCGCGCCCAGTTCGCGGCGGAAGTCGCCGCCGAGGACGTCTTTGGAGAGCCACTCCATGAGGCGGTGGGTGGGCCCGTCGAGGGGCAGGAGCACGAGCACGCCCACGAGGCCCAGGACGAGCGGGCCGGCCCAGTCGCGGCTCATGGCGTTCCAGAAGACCCTCCAGCGGGCGAGCGCGGCGTGGGTCCAGCGGACGGGGGCGGCGAGGGCCCCGTTATAGTCGCGTGCCGTGATGACCGGGTCTGAAGTGAGCATGCGTCGGGTGTGGCTGGGGAGGCCGGGGTCGTTCTATGCGCGGTGGGATCGGGGCGGGGTGGTGCTGGCGCTGAGCTGCCTGGCAGTGTACCTCGCGGGATTGTTCGCCATCGGGCCGGTGGACCGGGACGAGTCGCGGTTTGCGCAGGCGAGCCGGCAGATGTTCGAGTCGGTGGCGTTGCCGGACTATGCGCGGAAGCCCGAGATGCACTCGGGGGGGCTGGCGATCCCGTACTACGGGACGACGCCCCGGCTGAACAAGCCGCCGCTGATCTACTGGCTTCAGGCGGGGAGCGCGGCGGCGCTGACGCGTGGGGACCCGTGGGAGGACGCGATCTGGATGTACCGGGTGCCCTCGGTGCTGGCGGCGCTGGTGGCGGCCTTGGCGACGTGGCGACTGGGGCTGGGGATGTTCGACGCGCGGGCGGCGTGGCTGGGCGGGCTGGGGCTGGGGGTGTGCCCGGTGGTGGCGTGGGAGGCGCACCAGGCGCGGGCGGACATGCTGCTGCTGGCGTGCTGCGTGGTGATGCAGGTGGCGCTGTGGCGGGTGTGGAAGGCGCATCTGGACGGGCGCGAGAAGTCGTCGCGGGGCGTGCGGTGGTTGATGCCGATGTTGTTCTGGGGCGCGCTGGGCGCGGGGATCATGACCAAGGGGCCCATCGCGCCCTTGCTGGCGACGCTCACAGTGGTCGCGCTGGGCGTGACGACCCGGCGCTGGAAGTGGGCGCTGGGCCTGCGGCCGGGCCTGGGGCTGGTGATCGTGGCGGCGATGGTGACGCCGTGGGTGGTGCTGGTGGCGCGGAGCATCGGCTTCTCCACGTACCTGGACATCCTGAACGAAGAAGTCGTGAAGCGGGCGACGGTGGGGAGCAAGGAGGGGCACGCGCTGCCGCCGGGCGTTCACACGTTGGCGGCCTTTGGTCTGCTTTTCCCGTTGTCGATCGTGCTGGTGCAGGGCGTGGTGCGCGGCTGGAGGCGCGGGCGGCCGCGGCGGGCGAAGGCTGATCGCGGCGCGAGGCCGGGTCGGCCGGCGGAGTTGTTCCTGCTGGCGTGGGCTCTGCCGTTCCTGGTGGTGTTTGAACTGGTGACGAGCAAACTGGTGCATTACACGCTGCCGGCGTATCCGGCGCTGGCGCTTCTGGCGGCGCGGGCGGCGTGGAGGCTGCCGCGGGTGTGGCGGCTGGTGATGGGGTGGTCGCTTGGCGTGTGGGTGGTGGCGGGGATCGCGGGGCTGCAGTGGCTGGCGCCGCGGGTGGCGCCGGGGTCGGAATCGGCGCGGATCATCGGCGCGGCCCGGTCGCTTGATCCGTACCTTTCGTATCGGATCGTGTCCGAGCACCGGGAGGACAGCATGATGTTCTGGTCGCGCGGGACGGTTCAGCGCGTGGGCGAGAGGCGGATGAACGACCTGCTGGCCAGCCCGAGCGCTGAGCCGTGGATCGCGGTGATGCGGGCGGATCGGGCGGGCCCGGATCGGCCGGCGCTGCCCCATGCGCGGCGCGTGCCGGCGGGGCTACTGGGCGGCGATGTGTGGGACGTGGCGCTCATCCCGGTGACGCCATGAACACGCCGCTTGCGCCCATCTCGCCGACCGGGCTGCTGGTGATCGACAAGCCGCTGCGGCGCTCGTCGATGGACGTGTGCCGGGTGGTGAGGCGCAGGCTGGTGCTGGCGGGCGCGCCCAAGCGGGTGAAGGTGGGACACGGGGGCACACTGGACCCGTTGGCGACGGGCGTGCTGGTGGTGCTGGTGGGCAAGGCGACGCGGATGTGCGACGAGGTGATGGCGGGGCAGAAGGTGTACGACGCGGAGGTGGACCTGTCGGCCTTCAGCACCACCGACGACGCGGAGGGGCAGCGGACCGAGGTGGTCTTCGCGGGGCAGGGCGCGACGTGCATGCGGACGGGCGGCGCGGAGGGCTCGGCGGTGATCGTGGCCTCGCGGGACGCGCCGCCCTCGCTGGAGGACATCCGGGCGGCCTCGCGGGCGTTTGTCGGCGAGATCATGCAGCGGCCGCCGGCGTTCAGCGCGCTGAAGGTGGACGGGCGGCGGGCGTATGACCTGGCGCGACGGGGTCAGGCGGTGGACCTGCCGGCGCGGCCGGTGCGGATCGATGAGATCGAGGTGCTGGAGTATCGGTGGCCGATCGTGCGGCTGCGGATCACGTCGGGCAAGGGGGTGTACATCCGCTCGCTGGCGCGCGACCTGGGTGCGGCGCTGGGCGTGGGCGGCACGCTGGCCTCGCTTCGGCGGACGCGCGTGGGGGTGTGGGACATGAGCCTGGCGGTGACTCTGGAGGCGTTGCCGGAGCGGCTGACGCAGGGTGATCTGCGGGCCGTGTGAAGAGATGCGCAAGAACGACGCGGGGGAGTGGACATCGCCGAGTCTGAGCAACCTGACGGCATGGGGTGGCTCAAGCAAGGCCCCGGGGAAACCCGATAATGCCGTGGCCAGGCCCACAGGCTTGGAGAGAGTGCAAGCACGCCCAGGGAGACTTGGGCGTGCTTGCTTTTTTGGGGTCGCCTGTGCTTCAGCGGGCCTGCCACAGCAGCGCGGGGCCGGGGCCGCCGGTCTTGAGGTGGAACCAGAGCATCGCCAGGGCGGTGCGGGCGGCGCGGGCGCGGATGTCTTCGCGGTCGCCCGGGATGACGAATCGGCGAGCGTCGGCGGGTGCGCCCTTGGCGGCGTGCGCGATCCAGATGGTGCCCACGGGCTTGTCGCTTGAACCGCCCGCGGGGCCGGCGACGCCGCTGATGGCCAGGGCGTGATCAGCCGGGGCGCGCTGGAGTGCGCCCGAGGCCATGGCCGAGGCCACCTCACCGCTGACTGCGCCGTGACGCTCGATAAGGGCCGGGTCCACGCCCAGGAGCGAAGACTTGAGGGCGTTGCTGTAGGTGATCCAGCCGCCGGCGAACGCGGCGGACGCGCCGGGCACTTCGGTGATCAGCCCGCCGAGGCCGCCGCCGGTGCAGCTCTCGGCGACGGCGAGGGTGCGGTTGCGTGCGGCGAGTTCGTCGAGGACGGCGGAGACGAGCGTGGCGGGTGAGCGGGCGACGACGTGGTCGCCCAGCGCGGCGCGAACGGCGGCTTCGTCGCTATCGAGCAGGGCCTCGGCGCGGGCGGGGTCGGCTCCGCCTTCGTAGCGCATGCGGAGGGTGAGCACGCCGCCGCTGGCGGTGATGCCGACGAGCGGGCGGTCACCCGCGGCGGCGCGGTCGCGCTTGGTAAGGTCGCCCAGGCGGGTGACGGCGTCGGCCTCGGGGACGCCGACGATCTGGAGCAGGCGGGTGCGCACGATGTGGCCGGGCCGCAGGCGGAGGGCGGGGACGACCTGGCCGGCCCACATGGGGCGGAGTTCGCCGGGGGGGCCGGGGAGGCAGAAGACGTCGCAGTAGCCGTGATCGGCGGCGACGGGAACACGGGCGTGCAGACCGGGGGCGGTGCCCAGGGCGTTGGGGAGGCAGCGGGCGAGGTCGGGGCGCTGGGCCTGGCGGGCCTGGCGCTCGCTCATGACGCGGCCGCGGCGCTCGAGCATGGCGCGGAGGTCGGCGAGGGCGGTCTGGTCCACGACCTGCTCGCAACCCAGCACGCGGGCGAGGGCGGGGCGGGTGAGGTCGCCCTCGGTGGGGCCCAGCCCGCCGGTCATGACCACCAGCGGCGCGGCCTCGGCCAGGCGGCGGATGGCGGCGGTGAGGGCGTCGAGATCGTCGGGCACGGCGGCCAACTGGGTGGGCATGACCCCGAGGTCCACAAGTTGGGAGGCGAGCCATTGGCTGTTGCGGTCGAGGATCTGACCCAAGACCACCTCGTCGCCGGTGGAGAGGATCGCCGCGTGGGAGTGGAAGGGAGTCATGGGCAGTTGTACGCGCGGGGGAAGGGGGTTGGGGCGGGCCTGTGGCTGAGGTGGAAGAAGGCGCCGAGGGATGCGGCATCGAGGCATCGAGTGGGGAGGGCCTTGCGAGGGGAGGTCCCGTACAGTGGGGCATGCGTTCACTCCTCGCGTGTGTTGTCGGCTCGCTGGCGCTGTCGCCGGGTCTTTGGGCGCAGGCCACCACGGCGGGTGATGGCCGGGACACGCCGGCGTTTGAGCCGTTGCGTCAGCGGGACTCGGCGGGACGGGTGACGGGCCCGACGCGGGCGGGGTGGTGGAATGACGGCGTGTTCTACCAGGTGTTCGTGCGGTCGTTCAAGGACTCGACGACTGGGCCGCTCGCGAACGACGGGATCGGCGATCTGCGCGGGCTGATCGAGAACCTGGACTATCTGAACGACGGGGACGCGGCGACCACGAACGACCTGGGCGTGACGGGGATCTGGCTGATGCCCATCAACCCCTCCCCCACTTATCACGGCTACGACGTGACGGACTACTACCGCGTGAACCCGGAGTACGGAACGCTGGACGATCTGCGCGAACTGGTGGCGCAGTGCCATCGGCGCGGGATCAAGGTGATCATCGATCTGGTGCTCAACCACGCCTCCGACGAGCACCCGTGGTTCGCGGAGTCGCAGGACCCGGGGTCGCCCAAGCGCGACTGGTTCATCTGGTCGGCTCAGGACCCGAACTACCGGGGCCCGTGGAACCAGATGGTGTGGCATCCGGCGACGCCCGCGCGGCGTCGGGGGGAGGCGGCGAGGGGGCCGTTCTTCTATGGGCTTTTCAGCCGGAAGATGCCGGACCTGAACTACCGCAACCCCGAAGTGTCGGCGGAGATGCTGCGGGTGGTGAGGTTCTGGCTGGATCGCTCGGCGGGCGGGCCGCGGATCGGGCTGGACGGCTTCAGGCTGGACGCCATCCGGCACCTGATCGAAGACGGGCGACAGCAGGACAACACGCGCGGGACGCACGAGTGGTTGCAGAAGTTCTACCGCGAGTACAAAGCGGTGGCGCCCGAGGCGGTGGCGGTGGGCGAGGTGTGGGCGTCGACGCCGATCGCGGCGTCGTACGTGGGCGGGCAGATGGACCTGACGTTCGAGTTTGATCTGGCGGGGGCGATGGTCGAGGCGGCGCGCAAGGGCGAGGCCGCGCCGGTGATCGCCGCGCAGGAGCGCGTGCTGAAGTTCTTCCCGCCCAACCAGTATGGGCGGTTTCTGACGAACCACGATCAGACGCGGGTGGCGACGGAACTGAAGGGCGAGCCGGGCAAACTGCGGGCGGCGGCGGCGATGCTGCTGCTGGGCCCGGGGGTGCCTTTCGTGTATTACGCGGAGGAACTGGGCCAGCCGGGAGCGAAGCCCGACCCGGACCTGCGCACGCCCATGCCCTGGACCGTGGACGATCGGGGCTTCACGCTCGGCACGCCCTGGCGGAAGCGGCACGCCGCGCCGGCGGGCACGACCGTGGCGGAGCAGGCGGGCGCGGATGACTCGCTGCTGTCGCACTACCGGCGGCTGATCGCGCTGCGCAGGGCTGAGCCGGCGCTGGCGCACGGGTCGTACGCGGCGGTGCCGGCGAGTGACCCGGGGGTGTACGCGTTTGCGCGCGCGGCGGCGGACGGGCGGACCGTGCTGGTGGTCGTCAACCTCTCGGCGCGCGAAGTTCCGGCGGCGAAAGTCACGCCCGGGACGGCCTTGCCCGAGGGCTGGTCGGGACGGGATGCGCTGGGCGGGGACGGACGAGGGCCAGCGACCGCCTATGCGGGTGGCTCAATCACCCTACCCCCACTTTCGGCCCATCAGACGGCGGTTTTCTTGCCGGGGAGCCCGTGACCTGGCTGGTGGGGGTGGTTGACATCGGTGGAAATGCCGACACTCCTGAAAATAGGATTCACTAGTCCATTGGCAGTCATCCAAGGGTGCGCGGGGTGCCCTGAGCGAGCCCCGCAACAAGGAGCGGAGCATGAACGCGACAGCCACACCAACGAGCGTCACGGCGGGTACGGCTTCCGGCGGCGCGGGGATCAGGGAGATCGACGCCGTCACGGCGCGGGGATGGCTGGAGGCGGGAACGGCGGCGCTGTTCGACGTTCGGGAGCCTGACGAGCACGCGAGGGAGCGGATCGAGGGCGCCACGTTGAACCCGCTCTCGCGGTTTGACGCGGCGCGGGTGTCGCCATCGCCGGGGCGGAGCGTGATCCTGCACTGCAAGGGCGGCAAGCGATCGGCGGACGCGTGCCGGATGGCGGCGTCGACGCTGCCGGCGGGGGCGGCGGTGTACTCGCTGAAGGGGGGCATCGAGGGGTGGAAGGCGGCGGGCCTGCCCACGGTGGTGAACCGGCGTGCGCCGGCGCTGAGCGTGATGCGGCAGGTTCAGATCACGATCGGCGTGGGAGTCCTGGCGGGGTGCGCTCTGGCGTGGTTCGTGCACCCGGGGTTCATCGGGGTGCCCGCGTTCTTCGGCGCGGGGCTGGCCTTTGCCGGCGCGACCGGGACGTGCGCCCTGGCGACGCTGATGGGCAAGATGCCCTGGAACCGCGCGGGGGGCGGGGCTTCGTGTTCGATGTGAGTGTCTGGGCTCTATCGTGAAGGAGCTGCTCATGTTTGACGTGACCCATGATGCGGCGGAGTTCTACCAGTCGTGGCCCGGCGCGATGAACCTGGCGAAAGGCGCGAACGCGGACCTGGGCAAGGCGTTCGGCCCGTTCTTTCAGACGCTGATGAAGGAGGGCGCGCTGTCGGTGAAGCAGAAGGAACTGATCGCGGTGGGCATCGCCATCGCGACGCGGTGCGAGCCGTGCATCTATTCGCACGTGGAGAAGTCGCTGAAGAGCGGGGCGACGGCGGCGGAGGTGATGGACGCGGCGGGCGTGGCGGTGATGATGGGCGGCGGGCCGGCGTATGTGTACACGCCGGTGGTCGCGTCGGCGCTGAAGCACTTTGAGGTGGCGAGCGCCCACTGAGGCGGTGACGAGATCGCTTGGGTTCAATCCCTGCTTGGCAAGCGGGCGCGGATGGTCGCCCTGACGGGGATCCGCCCGGCGCCAACGCCGATGGGGGTGAGCCACGGCAAGACGAGCGTGGGTGACCGCGTTCAATCGCGGTGCGCGACGTGGCAATCGGCGCAGGCCTTGATCAGGAGATCGAGGTTGGCGTTGAGCGTCGGGTCGTCGAAAGCGGCGCGAACGAGCCGCTCCTCGATCGACGCGGCGAGGACGGCGGACTCGCTGAGCCCGTCCGCGAAGGCCTTGTGGCGCGGGTTCTCGGCGAGCGTGCGGAACAAGTCGGCCATGCGCCCGGCTTCGGCGGCGGGCACCAGGTCCGGGTGATCGGCGGGCGTGCGCCAGCCGGCCTTCTGAATCTCGCGCAGGTGCTCGAGGGCGAAATCGATATCGACCATGGCCTGCACGAGGGAACTGGTGCGCCAGCGCTCGGGGAACTCGGCGCTGGCGGCGTCGAGTTGTGCGCGGCTGGCGGGCTCGGCCTCTTGAACGGTTTTGAAGAGGCCGGTGTACTTGGGCGAGGTTCCCGAGACCTTCATCCTCTCCCGGGCGGCCTCGGGCGAGGTCAGCCCGAGCATCACGCCGGCGGCACCCGCGGCGCACGCGCTGCGGTGCTTGCCGTGGTGGCAGTGGATGTAGATGGGGTGGGGCAGATCACGGACGGCGCGGGCGATGCGTTTGGCGTGGTCGCGTTCGATGCCGTTGTACCCGATGGGCAAGTGGACGTAGCGCATGCCCAGGGCGCGCGCGCCCTCCACGTCGGGCTGGGCGCCGTCGACCGACAGCACGGTCTTGATGCCCAGTCGCTGCAGGGAGCGGAGGCCGTCGGGCCTTTCGGGCATGGACCCGCTGAAGACGCCGGGCGCGAAGGCGACGACGTTGTGAATGCCGGGGTAGTCGACGGGAGCCGCGGCGTCGATCGCCGGGAGATCGAGCGTGGCGCGGTCCAGGGCTTGAGCGGCGGGCGTTGGCGCGGCATCGCGCGTGCAGCCGGCGACCACGAGCCCCAACGCGGAGAGGAGAACGAAAGCGGCGCGGGTCATGACAGGAGTTCCTCGACAGCGGCGACGAGGGCTGTGTCGGCGGCGCTGGCGAAGGGGTCGATCACGGGGAGCATCAACAGGTCGGCCCGGGCCACGTCGGCCGCGGCTCGCGAAAGGGCGGAGGCGGGAGCGATGGCGGAGAAGAAGGGCGAGGGCGAGCGCGTGGGCGCGACGGGCGCGAGCATGAGCGGCGCGGCGCCGTTCACCACGCGGACCTTGACGGTGGCCTGGGTGGTCGAGACCTGCTCGCCGTCAAAGGCTCGGAGGACGAACGCGCTGAGCGTGCCGGTGCGGTCGGGGGTGTAGGTGAAGGTGTCGCCGGGGCCCACGATGGTGACGCCGGGGACCACGGGCTGGGCGTTGACCAGCAGGGTGCCGCGGAGGACGCGCTCGACGCGGAAGGCGAGCGGCTCGCCCTCGGGGTCGGCGAAGCTCTTGGCGGCGGCGGCGACGGAGGCGAAGGAGAGGTTGCTGGCCAGCAAGGGCGGGATGGGCGTGGGGAGGGTGTTGAACCCGGTGAGCGTTGGCGCGAGGTTGATCTGGGTCTGCAGGGCGTACTCGCCGGTGTCGCCCTCGCCCGCGCTGAAGGGGTCCTTGGGGCTGTAGAGGGCGAACTCGGAGAAGCCGCTGACGCCGATGAAGAAGCGCTGACCCTTGCGGGCGGCGAAGGTGACTTCGCTGAGGAGCGTGCCTTCGCTGGCGTCGTCGTTGATGGCGATCTGGTTGCCGCGGCTGTCGAAGACGCGGAGGACGGTGTCGGGGACGTACTGCCCGCTCTGGAGCGTCCGGATGGTGACGAGCCCGTTGCCGGGCGCGGTGTAGCGGTAGAGGTCGACGTCGGAGTCGCCGACGATGATGCCGGGGTCAAGGCCCAGGTCGCCCTCGACGGCGATGTCGGTTCCGACGGTGCGAACGCCGCGGCTGGAGAGGCTGTTGTCGCTGAGGCGGGTGAAGTCGCGTGAGCTGCGGAACTTGACGGTGGCCTCATACCGGCCCGTCTGGCCCGGGGTGCCGGAGGCCACGACATCAGGATCGAAGTTGAAGTTGCCGAAGCCCGAGACGGCGATGAAGACCGTCTCGCCCAGCGCGACGGGAACGCGGAGGACGGGGTCAACGCCCGGGTCGGCGACGACGGTGGCGAGGAAGTTGCCGTCGGCGTCGAAGAGGGTGAGAGCGGCGTCGAAGGCGTCGGCGAATCCGGCGGAGTTGGATCGGATGGCGAACTCGAGGATGCGGTCGGCGGTGGCGGTGATGCGGAAGAAGTCCACGTCGAGGTCGCCGGTTTCGATGAGCGTGCCGTCGGGCGCGCCGTCGAAGCCGATGAAGCCGGGGATGCGGGTGACGGGCGGGGTGATGACCACCGCCTTGGCGATGGTGGAGTTGCGATCGGCGGTGACGAGGGTGAGGACGAGTTCGTAGGTTCCGCCGGGGCCGGCGGCGGACCGGCCGGCGAGCGTGGCGGCGGCGAAGTTGCGGTTCTCGAAGTCGGCGACGCCGATGACGTAGGTGACGCCGCGCTGGACATTGAGGGCGATGAAGGAGTCCGTGTCGAGGCCCTCGAACGCGCCGGTGAGGGCGCTCACGAATGTGTCATTGGCGCCGAGGACCTCGGTGAACGCGCCGGAGGAATCGCGGGCGGCGTCGTCGTCGCTGCTGGCGAGCAGGTTGCCGGCGGCGTCGAAGACCTTGAGGAACGAGTCGACGAAGGGCTCGTCGCCCAGCACCTGGTCGATGTCGATGAGGAGCACGCCATTGTCGGGGGCGACGAAGCGGAAGAGGTCGACGTCGGCGGTGCCGACGGCGCGGCCGTTGTCGGCCCCGATGAACCCGGAGATGATGGTGGGCTCCGAGTCGCTGATGCTGTCGAGATCGACGGGCGCCGCGAGCAGGCCGTTGTAGTCGGTGGTGCCGCCCAGCGAGAGGGCCATGGAGTAACCGCCGGCGCTGGTGGCGCCGGTGCGCCCCGTGAGGGCGGTGGGGCTGTAGCTGATGTTGCTGAAGGCGCTGACACCGATGAAGAAGGTGCCGGCGGCGAGATCGACGGCGAGGGTGGGGTAGGGATTCTGGCCGGTGTCGTCGGCGCTGGCGATCTGGGCGAAGGAGGAGTTGAAGAGGCGGAGGACGGGGTCGAAGGTCTGCTGACCCTGCAGCTGGCTGAGCGCGATGGTGAGCGAGGCGGGGGTGTCGAGGGTGAAGCGGAAGAAGTCGACGTCGTTGTTCTCGATGAGCGCGCCGCCGGTGTCGGTGCCGATGAAGCCGGTGAACGTGGCGGGCGTGCCGACGGGGATCGCGCCCTGGATGATGAAGGCGGTGGAAGCGGTGCCGTTGAGGTCGGTGAAGCCGCCGCCGCCACCTCCCCCACCACCGCCGCCGCCGCCGGCCTGGCCGAAGCGCGAGCGGACGAGTTGGAGCGCACCGTGGACATCGAGGCGGAGGAAGGTGGCGTTGGTGTTGGCGACGTTGTCGTCGGTGTCGGTGCCGTCGACGATGGCGTCGGCGGAATCGCGGAGGATGGCGCGGACTTCTGAAGGCGTGAGGATGCGGCCGGCGAACTGGAGCGCGGCCTCCTGGACCAGGGCGACGGCGCCGGCGACGTGGGGCGCGGCCATGGAGGTGCCCCGCAGCGTCGCGAAGCCGTTGCCCTTGCTGAGCGGGTAGGTGGAGAGGATCTGCTCGCCGGGCGCGAAGAGCATGTTCGCGAAGTCCAGCCGCTGGCTGAAGCCGGCGAGATCATCGGGCTGCGAGGTGAAGTTGACCCCGCCGTTGTACGAGCCGCGAGGGAAGAGCACCGCGTTGCTCGGGGTGACGGCGCCGACGGCGAGCGTGGAGGCGATTCCGGTGTCGGAAACGCCTTGGTTCTGGAAGTCGAAGTAATCGTTGCCGGCGGCGCCGACGACGGTGACGCCCGCCTGTTCGACCTGCCTCAGCTTCAGCGCGTAGGAGTTGCCGGAGACCTGGTTGAACGACTGGAGATTGACCGACACGCCCAGGGAGAGATTGACGGCGACGATGTTGAAGGTGGTGCGGTTGGCGATGATCCAGTCGAGCGCGCGCAGGATCGCGCCGTTGTCGAAGAACCCGGCGGAGGGGTTGAACGCGTTGAGCCCGATGATCCCCACATCGGGCGCGACGCCGATGTTCAGGTTGCGGGCGCCGATGGTGCCCGCGACGTGGGTGCCGTGGCCGTCGGTGTCGATCTGGGTGTTGGTGTTGAGTCGCGTGTCGCGCTGGGCGCGCAGGCCCGGGCTGAGCAGCGGGTGCGAGAAGTCCACGCCCGTGTCGATGACCGCGACCGAGACACCCGAGCCGTTGATGCCCGAGAAGATGGGATCGTTGCGGGCGGCGGTGAGCTTGATGAGGTCGAAGGCGGCGTTGAGGAGCGTGCGCGGCTCGAGCGACTCCATCCACTCCGCCCGGCGCGGCGACGGCCTGCGCCCGCGTGCGGGCGAAGTGCCCCCCACCGCCGGCGAACCCGAACCCGCCAGCCGCCACAGACTGATCACCGCACCGCTCGGCGTTGTCGCTCGCATGAATCGCGCTCCAGAACCTGGCCCGAAGCGCGGATGGTCGCGCCGCCAAGCCAGAGCGGGGAGCCTACCACGGCCGGATGATCGTGGGAAGCCCCGCCGCCGGTGGTTTTTGATGACGGGCGGCGGGCCTGGCCCGGTCCGGGAGTGGCCCGGCCGGTGTGGTGAACCCGGCCCCTCGCCGCGAGCCCGCATCCGGCCCCTTCCAACGTCCGAACCGTGGACATGCCCCATCGCGCTGACCAGATCAGGCACGCCGAGAAGGTGTGCGCCGCGTGCGGCCGGCCCTTCTCGTGGCGCAAGAAATGGGAGCGCGACTGGGATCGCGTGAAGTACTGCTCCATGGCGTGCAAACGCTGGAGGCCGACGGCGCTGGACCTGACGCTCGAAAGGACGATCCTGGGTCTGCTGGCCTCGCGTGCAGGCGGCGTGGCGATCTCGCTCGATGACGTGGTGAAAGCGGCGCGCGAGGCCACTGACCGGGCGGTGGTGACCGGCGATTGAGACCCGGACCGCGCCGCGCTTGATGGCGGCGCGGCGCGCGTCAACCCCTGGGGACATACGCAAGTTCTTGCACGCAACGCTGGCGCCTCAAGATCATCTTCGCTGGCACGAATGGCGCCTCGGCCGGGTCTGGGCGATGCGCGTGAAGACCCGTCGCCGACCTTGGCGGCTGCCCGCAAGGCGGCCCAGCGGCTGGCCGGGCGCGGGCTGATCGCACAGACGGGCAAGGGCCTTGTGCTTGGTCTGAAGCCGGCGAAGTCGGGCAGGTTGGGCATGACGGCGAGCTCGACGAGCTTGGTGAACTCGGGGAGTTCGGGGAGTTCGGGGAGTTCGGCGCGCTCGATGAAGTGAGTCTGTCGATGAGCTCGGCATGGCGAGCCGAGTCGTCGAGGCATCCTGAGCCGCGCCGGGCCAAGACGACGGCACGACGCCACGCCCTTCCCAAGGCCTGACGAACCCCCCGACCCCGTTCGCCCGAGCACCGGCCCCAGGCCGTCACCCGCCCTTTGGCTAAGCCCGCGCCGCCCCCGGTGCGAGGCCGCCACCGCGGTGGTGGGCTGGGCGTATACTGAAGGAGCCGCGGGCGTAGTTCAGCGGTAGAACGTCAGCTTCCCAAGCTGAATGTCGGGAGTTCGATCCTCCTCGCCCGCTTTGTCTGCCGCCGATGTCACACGATGACACCGGCGGCCTTTTCGTTGACAAACTCCGCAGAATCCGCGAGTTCTGGCGGCGGTGGCGGGGGTAGCGGGATCGGGGCCAACGGCCGGACGATGACAGGGAATGACCTGGGTGGACGCTCGCTTGTGCAAGCGCGTGTGCAAGTGGTTGTGCAAGGTGTGACGCGATCGCGCCGTCGATCAACGGGCGGCCATCGCGGCGGCCGGGCGTTCGACCTTGCCCAGCGGCAGGTCCGGCAGGCTCGCCACCGCCCCGGCCACGTCGAGGAGTTTCGGGTCGGTGTAGACGTTGGCCGTCAGGCTCGGGTCGCTGTGCCGCATCGCCGCCTGGGCCGTCCGCAGCGGGACGCCCGCCTTGGAGAGGTGCGTGCCGAAGGTGTGCCGCAGGGCGTGGATGTCGATGGTGCGGCCGCGATCGTCCGTCTTGATCACGACATCCTTGCCGCCGCGGTTCTCGACTCGGGCCAGCCCGGCGAATACAAGGTCGCGGTCGAAGATGCGAATGAGCCCTTCGGGCACGTCGAAGAGCGGCTCGTCGGTGGGCAGCGCCGCCGGTATCGGGTCTTCCGCCTCGCGGGCAGCCTGCTGGGCCAACGCGAGCCGGTCGGCCAGCCAGGCGCGGATGTCGGCCGCGAGGTCGGCCCGCAGCGGAATCTCCGACCCGCGCCGGTTCTTCTCGTCGCGGGCGTTCAGCACGATGTGTGGCACGCGGGAATCTCTACCGCCCAAGTCCACCTGGCCGACGGTGATGCTGGCCAGTTCACCCTTCCGCAGGCCTGTGAGCACGAGCGTCTTGTAGATGAGCGCCCGCTCGCGGCCGATGCGCAGCAGGTTCTCCCGCGTCGCGGCCGACAACTTCGCCTGCGCCTGGCCCTTCGCTTCGCCTCGCCGCACCGTCATCGCGTCGGCCAGCGGGCGGCGCTGGGCCGCGTCCAGGAGGCGGGCCAGTTCATCTTCAGTAAGGGCTCGGCGCTGCCGCCGGGTGTCGGCCCGCTGGTCGGCCACCGCGACGGCCAGCAGCGGGTTGTGCGTGAGCCGCCCGGCGCGGACGCACCAGTTGATGAACGTCACGCACGCCTGCCGGTACCCGTTCCGCGTGCCCGCAGACATGTTCTGGTCCGTTTGGTCGGTGAGCCAGCGCTCGACCGTCGCGGCGGTGAAGTCGCGGAGGCGTTTCACGCCCCGGTCAGTAGCGACGCGGGCCACGCGACGACGGGCCTGCGTGTACCAGTGCTCGGTGCTGCCCTTGAGCCGCAGGTGATCCCGCCACGCGTCCAGATTCGTCTCGATCGACTCGGCCCCGTGCCGCGACGCGGCGTCTTCCTCCGGCGTGAGCACGCCCGCCTTCACGAGCTCCGCTCGGCGCTGCAGTTGGGCCAGCACCGCCCGCGCGGCAGTCTCATCGGTGCAGCCCGTCGGCCGCTCGACCCAATACCCGGCGGCGTCGCGGAACTTGGCGATGTACGACTTGGTCTCGCCGCGGATGCGCTCGCGGCCGTCGGCGGCGGTGAACACTTCGGCGGTGCGGACCTTGCCGTTGCGAAGTTGGTAGCGGGCCATCCGCTTGCCGCGCTGAACGATGATCTCCGCGTTGGGCGGGAGCGGTGCGGTCCAGGCTTTGCGGAACACGGTGCCCATCGGGCGGGGGTCTCCATCGCCCCGACCTCGGCGGGGTGCCGGGTTCGGGGGTCACAGTCAGGGCTCGCCGGTGGCACGGGTCAAGTCGCCCCCCGGCGGTTGGGCCGGGAGACGATGCGTGTGGAGATGTGCGGGACTACAGGCCCTGGCGGGCCTTGGCGTGCGCCCGCTCGGCGTCGGTGAGCCGGGTCTCCGCGGCCGCGAGGGCGGCCTTGGCCCGCTCGATCTCAGCGTTCAGCCTCGCCTCCTGCTCCTTACGATCGCGCGAGATGGGCAGGTACTGCAGCTCGCGCTCCAGCCGCTGAACGTCTTCGCGCAGGCTGTTGCGCTTGTTGGTCGCGGCGGTCATGACGCCATGGGCTTGGCTGGCCTTGGCCTCCAGTGACCGCCGCTCGATCATCGCGGAGACTTCCTTGGGCAGGCGGGAGACCGGGATGAGCCCCTCCTCGTAGACGAAAAGCACCCGCATCGCCGCAGACTCCGCGTCCCCGAGTTCGCGCCGCGCGGCATCGGCCTCGCGGGCGGCGGTTTCCGCTTCCGCCTCGAGCTTGTCGATGGCGGCCTGCACCTTCGCCCCGACCGCGTCGGAGTGGGCCTTCGCCTGGCTCGCGGCACGCCGAAGACCCATCACGCGATCGGCGACGTCCATGTCGGTGCGGACGTCCGCGATGCGAGCGAGGATCGCGTCGGCAGCCGCGAGCTCCATCCCGGCGTCATTGGCCAGTTCCGCCAGGCGCTCCGGTGGCTCCTCCGACCACGCCGCGTTGATGAACGCGGTGCGGGCCTGCTGCTTCTTGTTCTGGGCGATCTGAGCGAGTGACATCATGACTCTTTCCTTTCCGGAAGGGGGACGGTGACGACGCCGTGCAGGAACAGCTCCCGCGCGGCCTTGACAATGAGTGCGTGGTGCTGGCTGACGAGATGCGCGGCGGTCGAGCCTGCCAACTCCCCGCTCTGGGAGCACCGCTGTGGTTGGTCATCTGGGCTCTCGATGCAGAAGTCGGCGATCAGCGCGAGGTCCGAGGCTGCCCGGAAATCGCAGAACTGGTGGTCGAACATGTCGACTTGGCCGACGGCCTGCAGCTCGATGGGCTTGTTCTTCAGGTGCGGCGGAAGATCCGGCTCACGCTCTCGCCGGGCGATGGCCGCTGCCAGGGGCCCGATGGCCAGGACGATCTCCCGGTTCAGTGGGCTGAGTTCTCGCGACGGCCAGCACGCGCCGCCATCGTGGTACACCTTCGCCACGGCTTTGTGATTGCTGAGCACATAGGCCGCGACCACGCGACCGGACTCGTACAGACTGCGTTGCCATCGATTCATGACGTTGCCTCCTCGAGCGTGCGCTCGCACGCTCGCTTTGCTGACGCTGACGAGCCGTACACACCCACGACAGTCCACTTGCCCCGCAGGCACACAATCGCGAGGTAGAGCCGGCGCTCGCGGCCGCAGCGGTGCGGCATGACGGGCATGCCCGAGAGTCGCTCGATGGCGATGACTCGGGCGACGTACTCGCCGTTGAGGCGGCCGTCGATGTGCCGCCCCTCGTTGAAGGCCTTCAGCCAGTAGCCACTCCATCGCATCACTCGGCACCTCCCGTGGTGCCGGTGGTGGGCGTGTCTACAGGGTCTACACAAACGGAATCCCCTTCCGCGACACCGCCAGCGGGGTTTCTGTAGACGGGATCGCCGGAAGCGCCGGGCAGGACGAACCTGCGGGCCTTGGGCGCGCCGGGGCCGCACTGGGGCAGGTACACCCACTTCCCGTGCCCCGCATCGACCAGCCGAGACAGCGCGGCCTCGGCGTCCTTCACGGTCTTGAACGACCTCGACGACTGGACGAGCTCCCGCCCGCTGACGCTGCCGCCCTTGCGACGGACCAGGTCGAGCAGTTGCCGGGCTTCGCGGTCGTCATCGCCTTCGGCGAGACGTGCATACACCCGCTCAGCCTCGCGGCGGAACCAGTTCGCCAACCGGATGCCTCGATCCATCGACTCGGAATCGATGACATTGGCGATAGCGCCTTCGCCAGCGGCAACCCTGCCGAGGTGGACGACAAGGGCGAGGCGGGCACAGCAGGCCTCAACTTTCGACATCATCGCGCGGGCCCGCTCGTCCTGGCCCACCATGTCTGCGTTCAGGGAGTCGTAGAAGCTGGCCCACAGTTCGCTGGCCTGCTCATCGAGCGCGAGGGCTCGGGGCACCGCCACGCCATGCTCATCCTCGTCGATCTCGAGCCCGTACAACTTCTCGACCATCGCGCTGTACTTCCGCTCGACCATCGGCGGGATGCCGCCGGGTTGCCATCGGCGGGTCGGGATCGGCGGCATCGACAGCAGGAGCCGGGCCACCAGCCCCGAGTCGAAGTCCGTGCTCGTGAGCGCCGCGGCGAGAACGCCCGGCTGAACGAGCCCGCTGACGGTCAGGGCGGCTCGCTCGACGCGGATGGGCGGAGCCGTCTTGCGATCGACCTTCAGTGGCTGAGCCCGGTGCATCGGCAGCCAGCGAGCGGCCTCACTCGCGGCACGTCCGCCGTTGGCGGAGTACCGGCCGAAGTTCAACCAAGCGGCGAGTTCGTCGCAGGCGAGCAGCATGCCGCGGGGGCTGGCAGCCAGCATCGCGGCGAGTCCCTCGAAGGTGACGTCCGAAGTGACGAATCTCTCACAGACCGGCGCTTCCGGCGCGGCGGGGGGCGTCGCGGTCAGATTGCCCTTGCCAGACGCCCGCTCCCAGCCACGCATCGCCTTCTCGTGAACGGCAAGGGCAGCGGCGTGCTCCTTCATCGCCTCTTTGTGCTCGCGAAGCGCCTCGGCATCGCGGCGCTCGGCGGGGCGGGTGACGAGCTCGAGGGCCGGTGACTTTCCGGAGCCGCTAGGCGCGACCACCGTCACCCAAAGGATCGCGGGTTCATGCCAGGAGGCGTGCAGCGCGATGGTGCGAGCATTCCCGACCGCGGACGCCATCGCCGCCAAGGCGAGCGGGCCGAGCATCGCCTGATCCACCTGCATCGACACCGCGCCGGCCCGCACGAGGTCGGCCGCGGCCTTCGGGAGCGCCTCCGTCGGGAAGGGCTCGAACTCCGGCACGGGGGGCCGTTCCGGCGTCGCCGGTGCCGGGCGCGCGTAGTTCTGAGCCTCCTCGATCAGCCGAGCGATGTCCGCATCGCCCGCACCGCCGTCGGCGACCCACGACCGCACGTCTTTGTGCCCGTCCGGCGGAAACGTGAAGCGCACCGAGGCGCACGCACCGATGAGCGCCGCGCACAGCGAATCGACGCTCTTCCGGCCAGCGGGGTCGTTGTCGCCGATCAGGACGACATGACGGTCCCGAAGCAGGACAGCGAGCTCGCCCGCGGCCTGGCCAGCCATCGGCACACCGACGGCCGTGAAGGCGAACGTGTGCAAGCACGCCGTGTCGCTCGCGCCCTCGGCCACGAGGATGGGGTCACGCAGACTCGTGCCCGCATAGGCCGGTAGTCCGTCGGCGGGGAAGATCAGGCCGCGCTTCCCACCCTTGGCGGCGGTGTATCGAGGCTGGCCCGCCGCCGGGGAGTCCCAGCGCGTCAGCGTGCCGATCCGCTCGCCGAGGGCGTTCCGCTCGGGGTAGCGCCAGCCGCCCTCGACCCGCTCGCCGCCGATGGTGAGCCATCCGTGCGCGGCCGTGCCGGGGGGCATGTTGTTCGCGTCGAGCCCCTCGCTCATCGACGGGCCCCCCGCCCCTCCGACGTCGCCCGGGACACGGCAGCGCTGCCACCAGCCTTGCGGTCCAGATGCTCACGGAGGTCGCTGAGCCGCCAGCGGACGACCCGATCCCCCAGCCGAATCGGTGCGGGGATCTCGCCGCGCTGAGCCAGACGCCAAATCGTGCGGGTGTTGACGCCGAGGAGTTCCGCGACCTCGCGAACGTTGATCACCGCGACATCCGTCTTCCGTACTTGCAGTTCGTCCATGAATGCACCCAGAATGCCGCCGCGACCGGGATCAACCCGCCAGCAGGCGCAGGGACAACGGGAACCCCGGCGCACCGTGCGGCGGGGCGGGCTGGTGATGGATCGGTCAGGTTGGCTGGTTGGGCTGGGTGGCTGGTTGGATTGTGCGCGCAGGCGAGTGAGGCTGCACCTCACCCATCTACGCGAAAGCCACGCGGCGTGGCGAAGACTCGGGAGGATTCTCCGGGGCGTTGAGGGCCTCGGTGCTCCCTATATCTGCGCGACCCCACAAAAGTGTCGCGCGGAATCGTGTTCCTGTCGTCGTGCGTCATGGCATGCGTTCCCCAGTACCTCTCTGACGTTCACGCCAATCTGTCGCGCGAAACCGGCCAACGCGTGCGACAACTGCATTCCGCCATAGAGCACCTAACCCGTTTGCGGGCGGTTTCCCGAATGCCTGCGTCATCTTCGTGCAGATTCCTGTCATGGGCTGTCCGCGAGGGTCCTCCTACACGCCTCTATGCTTTTCCGGCCTCGGCTGTGCCGCGAAGCACACGGTGAACCCTCCCGGCTACATACGCCGTCCAGCGGATCCCTGTCCGCCTGGCTCGCGCCGAAGCGAGGCAGGGTGGCAGGGTCAGTGCAAGTCAACTGCCGCCCCTCTTGTTGTTCCCTATGCGGCCGAGAGACCATCTGCCCAGAAAATCCGGCTACCGAGCGCCAAAAGGCGTGCAGTGTCCCCACCGGTCATCTCGCGTCGGTGGCCCCGCCTCCACGACGCCCAGCACCAGAATACGGCCGATCGCCTGGATCACCTCTTTCGGTGACGCGGGATCTGCCATCCCATTCAACCCGCGGACGCGGGCGCGGGCAGAACTACGGCAACGGCGGCAGCCCCAGCTCCTTCAGAAACGCATTGTGCTTCGCTGTGGCCGTTCGGATCTCGCCGTCGAGTTCGACCAACCTCCGGTGCGTCTCCGTCAGGTCGACCTCCGGCTCGTCCTCGGCGGTGCTGACGTAGCGCGAGATGTTCAGGTTGAAGTCGTTGGCCTCGATCTCCTTCATCTCGACCCGGCGGGAGTATCGATCCTCCTCCCTCCGGTGCTGGTACGTCTCGACGATCTTGGCGATGTGCGCCGGCGTGAGCTGGTTCTGCCGCTTGCCCTTGTCATATCTCTCGCTGGCGTTGATGATCAGCACGTCGTCTGGCTTCTTGCACTTCTTCAGCACCAGGATGCACACGGGAATGCCCGTGGAGTAGAACAGGTTGGCGGGAAGGCCGATGATCGTGTCGATGTGCCCGTCCTTGAGGAGCTTCGTGCGGATCTTCTCCTCCGCGCCGCCGCGGAACAGCACGCCGTGCGGCAGGATGATCGCCATCACCCCCTCATCCTTCAGATAGTGGAACCCGTGCAGCAGGAACGCGAAATCCGCCGCTGACTTGGGCGCGAGGCCGTAGTTCTTGAACCGCACGTCCTCGCCCATGGCCTCGCCGGGCTCCCAGCGGTAACTGAAGGGCGGGTTGGCGACGATGGCGTCGAAGGAGGGCTTCTTCCGAGGGTTGGTCTCGCGCAGGAAGTCCCACTCGTTCTTCAGCGTGTCGCCGTGATAAATCTCGAACTCCGAGTCCTTCACCCCGTGCAGGAGCATGTTCATCCGCGCCAGGTTGTACGTGGTGATGTTGCTCTCTTGCCCGAAGATCTTCCCAATGCCGTGCGGCCCCATCCGCTTCCGGACGTTCAGCAGCAACGAACCGGAGCCGCACGCAAAGTCGAGCACGCGCTCCAGTTTCTTCTTCTGACCGGTCGCGGGCTCCTGGCTGTCGAGGGTGACGATCGCCGAGAGGATGCTCGAGATTTGCTGCGGCGTGTAGAACTCGCCCGCCTTCTTGCCCGAGCCTGCCGCGAATTGGCCGATCAGGTATTCGTATGCGTCACCGAGCGTGTCGGTGTCGGTCGAGAACTCGGCCAGCCCCTCCGCGATGCGCGTGATGACGGAACACAGGCGGGCGTTGCGGTCGGCGTAGGTCTTCCCGAGCTTGTCCGACGAGAGGTTGATCTCCGAGAACAGGCCCTGGAAAGTGCTCTCGAAGGACTCCGTTTCGATGTACTTAAAGCCGGCCTGCAAGGTCTTCAGCAGGTCGCCGCTCTGCGTGCGGGCCATGTTGGCGATGCTGGCCCACAGGTGCTCGGGCTTGATGACGTAGTGCACCTTGCGGCGCATCTGTTTCTCGAACGAGGCGACATCGTCTGGGTTGTTCGCGTACCAGATCGCCAGCGGGACGCGCCGATCCTCACCGCCGACCTTGGGATAGTCGCGGCCGAGCTCCTTCTGCGCCGCCCCCTCGTAGTTGTCCGAGAGATAGCGGAGGAACAGGAACGCGAGCATGTAGTCGCGGAAATCGTCGGCGTTCATCGCGCCGCGAAGGTCGTCTGCGATGTTCCACAGGACCTTGCCGAGTTGTTTCTGATCGTTGTCGGTCATGGCGTGGGTTGTCCGGGATTGGTGCCCGGGTCGGCCGGGACAGGAACAGGGGTAGCAGGTGAGTCTGCGGGCGCGCCAGCGGCCTCAGCGGGTGGCTCCTGGGGGAGCGGCGGGAACCGCTCCGGGTTGAACACAAAGCGCTCAGTGAAATCAGACAGCATCTTGCGGAAGTACCGCTTGTTCTCCTCCAGCATTTCACGCGGCTCGTAGAGTGAGTACTTGCCGTGGCTCAACAGGTTCAACAGGCGGTTGTGAAGCGTGCCGTCGGCATCGTCGTCATCGCGCTTGATGCAGTCGATGAACTTGTCGTAGCCCAAGAAGCTCGCGGTCTTCTCTGCGATCACGCGGAGCATGTTGAAGTGGTGCGTGAATATCTGACCACTCCGTGCCGCCGCGTGCAGTTCCATCAGGCTCGCGACGTGGTGAAAGAACGGGGTGTCACCAGTGTCGACCAGCGAGAACGCGTTCGGTGCCGACGATCTCCCGAGGAAGAAGCATCGGTTGCCCTTCGTGCGGGACAGCTCGTTGTAGAGAACGTTGAAGAACAGCGGATGATGCGTCGAGATCACCGTCTTCAGCGTGTTGGTGTCGCTCTTCAGCATTGAGGCGAGATGCGTCGCCACGGCGACCGCGTTCTGCTCGTCGAGGGACGAGATCGGGTCATCGATGTACAGGTATTTCACCCACTGATAGGCCTGTTCGCCGCTCATCGCGAGTTCGGCGATCGCGAGAAAGAAGCACCAGATAAAGAGGTTCTCCTCGCCACGCGAGACCTTGATGTCTTCGACCGTCTCGATCTTCGCGGCGTCGCCAGTGCCGACGGTGACTTTGCGGGAGAACGTGACTTCCCACTTCGTGGTGTCTATCCGGAAGTCAAAGTCGGCATGCCGATCAAGCAGCTTTCGAATCCGGGTCTCGATCTCGAAGTCTTCGAGACCAGCGAAGAACGAGGACTCGGTGTTGATCTTGAGATACCTGCGGAGGTCGTTCTGAAGGTCGTTGTTCCAGGAGAACAGGTCCTCCGTGAATGCGTTGAAGTACAGCGTGTCACGCCGCACCACTTCACCATCAGCGTTTACCTCTTTCCCGAGCTTCTTGAACTCGGTGGAGAGCCGGGTCTTCCCGGTGCCGTTGTAGGCGTAGACGAGGATGAACCGCTTGTTCTGCAGTTCCTGTCGCAGGTGGACGGCGAGTGAGGGAAGATCGACAAATGGAGCGGTGGTAGCACTCATGTCTGCACCTCCGCTGCAGAGGGGAACAGCCGCTGTGCCAGAGCTCGCCTGAAGACGGCAAGGCCGGATATCAGGGCCGACTGCGCTGTGATCATGCGATCCAACTCGAACACGGTGTCCGCGATGACGTTCTGCTCATCGAGCTCCGGCATTGCTACCGGCATCTCGGTGATCATCGCTCGGCGCACGGAGTCCACTGAGTTCTTGGCGCTCATTCGCCGCACGCGGGCGCCGAAGCGTTCGGCGAAGTACAAGTAGAAGAAACGGGCTGAGACATCGGATCGGAAGTTGTAAAGGCAATAGACACGCTGGTGGAAGTCGAAGCGTCCGTTCACGTAGTGAAAGTCATGTCCAACGCCGACACCATCACCGGACGTCAGGACCGCTTCGCCGTCGTAGGAGTAGCTGTTAATCCGCTGAATCTCTTGAGACCTCACGAAGAATGGAAAGAGGCCGTCGTCGTCCTTGTCCTGGGTGTCCTTGTCTCCTGTCGTTACCTCAGCCACGGAATCGACACACTCGGGCCGCCAGGCCCCACGCCGGCGGAACCTTGGAAAGCGCCGTGTTGGCACTGTTTCGCCATCGGATGGAATGAGGTCGCGAAGCAAGCCGCGTCTGTGAGCCCGCAACGAGTCCATCTTGCGGCCGTGAGCGGCGACCAAGTCGTCCAGCAAGGTCAAGCAGTCTGCGATCCGCTCTTGCTCGGCAAGCTGCGGTGGAATCGGAAACTCGACGCTAAAAAACTCATCGGGCTTAATGTTCAATAGCCCATCACTGCGCGCGCCGCTCGTCAGAAAGCGGATGAGTTGCCGCCCGTGCTCATTGCGCTGAAACAAGCTCTCAAAGTATCCTGGCGAGAAGCCATCTCGAAGTCGAAAGCAAATGAACGCATTCGACGCCGCCGCCGCATCGAACTCCTTTAAACGGTACACGCACCCCTGCGGGTAGAGGTTTGAGTTCCCTTTGTTGTACGCGAAATCTCCGCGACGAATGTGAATGTAGTTCTTGTACTGTGCCCCCGAGATATCGCGTCCGAACTTCTCCGCCTGCGCGACAAACCCACGGCCTGCCGTGATGCTGACCGGCGTCAACACCATGTCCCCAACCTTGTCAATGATGCGATCGCAGGTGTTGGCGAGTGAAGTGCGCTTCCAGGGTCCGTGCGCACTGAACGCCGGAAACCGGAGCTTCGGCACCAGTCCGGGCTCGCCGTCACCCTTCACAGAGTTTGGCTTGGGCTTACTGCTCATACGCGCTCAACCCCGAGATGTCGCGCCCGCCGGCCCGCTTCTTGAGCAGCGGCACCAGATCCTCCATCAACGCCAGTTCCTTCTGCGTGCGGGCCTTCCAGCCCAGATTGAGAGGGGCAAGCAGGTCGACGAGTTGCTCGCCGTCGAAGATCATGCGGGCGATGATGCCGTCGACAAACGCCTCCAGCGACGCGGTGGGCAGGCCGTGCTTCTCGGCGACGGCGGCAAGCTCCCGGGCGTTCTTCTCGGCTTTGAAGCGCTGGAAGCCGGCGCGGACGGCCTTCTCATCCAGCGCCTTGCCCGCCTCGAGCGAGCGGACGTATTCGGTGATGGTTTCCCGCTCGTCCATGAACTTCGCGTCGGATTGGATCAGCCCGATGAGCTGATCGCGGCTCATCTTCTGCCGCTTTGGGTCCTGGCCCGTGAAGCGGGCGATCAGGTTCATGATGTAGTCGTAGTCGATGACGGCGGAGGCGAAGAGAACGAACTCGAAATCGATCTGATCGATCGCGGGGTTCGGCTCCTCGCCAGATTTGGCACGCTGGGCCTTCAGGCGCTGGGCGGTCTCCAGGTACGCACCGCGGAAGGCCTTCAGCTGCTCGCCGGGGAGGATCTGCTCGATCGACTGCTTGTTGTCAGGCGTCAGGTCGGTGTACTGATCGAGCTGCGTCTGTAGGCGCTGAACCTCCTTGAACCGGTTGATGAACTGGGCGCGGGCGTCGTCGCCCTTGAGGTTGGACACATCCTCGGGCTTGCAGGCCAGTCCCTGGGACTGCATGAACGCACCGAGATCGCCGACGGCGGCGCGGAGCTTCTCGATGACCGTCGGGGCCTTGTCGACCAGCCAGATCTCACGGGCGCGATCGGCCTTCGCGCCGGAGAACAGGGCGATGGCGGCGTCGACGGCCTCCTGCTGATTGCGGAAATCGAGGATGTTGCCGTACGGCTTCGTGGCGTTCAGAACGCGGTTGGTGCGGCTGAAGGCCTGGATCAGGCCGTGGTGCTTGAGGTTCTTGTCGACATACAGCGTGTTCAGGTACTTCGAGTCGAAGCCGGTGAGGAGCATGTCGACGACGATGATCACGTCGATCTTCTGCGTGCGCGGCAGATCGGAGTTCGGGAACTGCTGATCCTTGATGCGTTTCTGGACGTCCTGGTAATAGAGGTCGAACTCCTCGACGCGGTGGTTGGTGCCGAAAAGCGCGTTGTAGTCGTCGATGATGCCCTTGAGGGCCTTCTTCTTTCCCTCGGGATCCTGCTGGTTGTCCGCCCGCTCCTGGGGCAGGTCCTCCTGGATCTGCTTGACATCCGCATCGCCGTCGGCCGGCGGGGAGAACACGCACGCGACGTTCAGCGGCACATACTCGGGATCGGTTGCGGCCCGCTCGCGCTGCGCATCCTTGAACACCTTCACATACTCGATGGCGTCATTGATGGAGGAAGTCGCGAGGATGGCGTTGAACCGGCGGCCACCAGTGGCGGCGTCGTGCTTGGCCATGATGGCGTCGGCCACGGCGCGCTTGGCGAGGGTCTCGCCGGGCTTGATCGTGCGGCCCTCGGGCTTGTAGTAGTCGACGTGAAACCGGAGGACGTTCTGATCCTCGATGGCGTGCGTGATGGTGTACGCGTGCAGTTCGCGCTGGAACAGGTCCTGCGTGGTCCGTAGCGATGCCTGCTCGCCTTCGATCTTCTTGTAGCTCGCGTTCTCCTCGAAGATCGGCGTCCCGGTAAACCCGAAGAGCTGCGCGTTCGGGAAGAACTCCTTGATGGCGTCATGGTTGTCGCCAAACTGGGAGCGGTGGCACTCGTCGAAGATGAACACCATCCGTTTGCCGCGGAGAGAATCGAGGATCTCCGCATAGGTCTGCTTTCCCTCGGCCTTCCTCTTGGTGTTGCGCTTGCTGCTCTCATCGAGTGCGAGCCCAAGTTTCTGAATGGTGGTGACGATGACCTTGTCGGCGTAGTCATCGGATAGCAGACGGCGCACGAGCGCGTACGTGTTGGTGTTTTCCTCGACGCACCCTTCCTGGAAGCGGTTGAACTCCTCGCGCGTCTGGCGATCGAGGTCCTTGCGGTCGACGACGAACAGGCACTTCTCGATGTCCGGATTGTCCTTCAGCAGCGTGGACGCCTTGAACGACGTGAGGGTCTTGCCGCTGCCCGTGGTGTGCCAGATGTAGCCGTTGCCGCAGTTCTGATGGATGCAGTCCACGATGGCCTTTACGGCATAGATCTGGTAGGGCCGCATCATGAGCAACTTCTGCTCGCTGGCGACCAGCACCATGTAGCGACTGATCATCTGGCCGAGCGTGCACTTGGCCAGGAACTTCTCGGCGAAGCTATCCAGGTGGGTGATCTTCGAGTTGTCCTCGGCAGCAAACTGGTATACGGGCAGGAAACGCTCGTCGGCGTTGAAGCTGAAGTGCCGATTGTTGTTGTTGGCGAAGTACCAGGTGTCGGTGCGATTGCTCACCACGAAGAGCTGGATGAAGCACAGGAGCGTGCGGGTGTAGCCATTTCCGGGGTCGTTCTTGTACTCGACGATCTGCTCGATGGCGCGGCGCGGGCTGATGCCGAGCGTCTTCAACTCGATCTGGACCGCCGGCACGCCGTTGATCAGCAGCAGCACGTCATAGCGGTGGTGACTGTTGTCGGTGTTGATGCGGAGCTGGTTCACCACCTCGAAGGTGTTCTTGCACCAGTCCTTGATGTTCACGAGCGTGTAGTTCAGTGGCGTGCCGTCGTCGCGAGTGAACGTGTTCGTGTCGCGGAGCATGCGGGACGCTGTAAACACGTCCGGCGTGACGATCTCTTCAAGCAGA
Organism: Phycisphaerales bacterium; assembly: GCA_022843545.1. Classification (GTDB taxonomy): domain Bacteria; phylum Planctomycetota; class Phycisphaerae; order Phycisphaerales; family UBA1924; genus JALHNL01. The sequence goes on from JALHNL010000020.1 coordinate 39,564, forward strand.
CGCTGGAACTCGCCCTCCGTCAGGGTGACGTGATTCAGGGCCTGGAACTTCTCCCGGAAGTTCCGCTCCAGCGCGGCCCTGTCGCGGATGTCCGAGCGGTGTGCGAACTTCAGTTCCTGAAGCTTCGCAATCAGCTGGTCTTCGAGTTCGCGTTCGGTGGACGTCATCACGGGTTCACTTCTTCGACGGGCGAGAGGGCTTGACGGAGGACTCCTGGAGCCAACGGTCGATCGACACCTTGTGGAAGCGCCAGTGGCGGCCGACCTTGTGGCCGGGCACGCTGCCTCGCTGGACGAGTTTGTAGAGGGACGACTGGGACATCTGTAGATACACCGCCAGATCGGAGATCGTCATGACCTCCGGCGTGGTCGGCGGATGGCGATGGGAAGCGTGCGCGCGGGCCATCGGCGGAGTGTAGCAGTTATTGTCCGCTGGTGGACTGGCCCATGGGGCGTGGAGTTGGCCGCTGCGGGGGGCAATCGCATACGGGAGGCCCTGCAACGAGAAACGCCCCGGGCGTCCAGGGCGTGGCGGGCGAGACTGCTGACCCCGCTGTTCAGGTGTCGCGGAGATTCGGGAGCGGGCCGTCGGTCGCTTCGTCCCATTCGAGGGCGTAGCGCTCGGCGATGTCCTCGAGGTCGTGGTCGATCAGGTACTCGGCGGTCTTCCGCTCCTGGCACGCGGCGACGGCCCGCGCAAGGTCCGTCCACTCCTCGATGGTGAGCATCCGGTCCTGTCGTGCACCGAGCAGGTAGAGCGCGGCCTGAAGAACTGCCTCCAGTTGCGCTTCGCGGTTGGGGGCGGGCGTCGCGGTCATGGCTCAGGCTCCCTTCCCGCGTGGGGGGGCGACGAAGACGCCGCGCTCGTGCTTCTTGAAGCGGGCCGCCGTGCCCTTGGCAGCGATCTCGCGGATGATCGCGGCGTAGAGCGTGGCCTCAGGCGTCTTGCCGCCCGGCGAGCGCCACAGGCCCTTGGCCTCCATCGCGGCGATCATCTCCTTGGCCCGCATCGGCACCTCGCTCGCGGCAAGCACCTGCGCGGCAGCGTCGAGGGCGCTCATGCGCTTCGTCGGCGCGGCCGTCGTCTCCTTGGCGGGCGGCGCGGACTTCGCTGCCTTGCGGGCCTTCCGCGCGTCGCTCATCTCGCGGTGGACCTTGCCCATGTTCTTGATCGTGCCTTTGCGTGCCATTTCGGACTCCTTCGTGTCGGGTGCGGAACCCCGCCGCACCGCGCGGCGGGGGAAACGTGGCGGCCGCAGTTCCCCGCGACGCCGCGTGGCGATCACTCGGCGTCGGCCAGGAAGGCCTCGACGTGCTCGCGGTCCATGTTGCTGAGGAACCCGACCAGGTCGATGAGGTCGCTGCGGACCTTGCCGAGGCTCCCGGCGAAGCCCCAGTTGCGAGGGTCGGCCTTGGCCTGCTCGGCGTGCTTGTCGAGCTCCATCTGCAGCACGTCCATCAGGCGGACGATGTCGTTCTGTCTCGCGGCGTAGGTCTCGGCGGCGGTGGGTTCGGGCTTGGTCGTGCGCTTCGTCATGGTCGTGCTCCTTGGGGTGCGGGGGGTTGGGGGTCTCTGGTAAACAGCGAAGCCCGCGTCACGCGGGCTTCAGGTCGTCGGGTCGGTTGTGCGAGCCGTGCTCGGCCGGGGCTTGGGTTGCCCGACCGCGTTCAGGTAGTCGATCAGGTCGCCCATGTCCCAGGTGTCGTAATCCACCGGGTCGTGCTCGGTCGGCGCATCGTCGCGATCCGGGTCGATCTCGAACAGGCGGAACCCGCCCGGCGCTCCGGCCTTCGGCCCCCAGTGGCCGTCCGCGTGGCGGGCCCGCCCGGGGGCGACCGTGTCGATGCACCAGGTGCGGCCGTCGGGCGTCTGGATCTCGATGCCGCGCACCGCGAACCCGCGGCGGGCCAGCGTCCTGGCCATCTCGATCGTCGTCCTCGTCGTGGCGTTCATGCTCGTGGTCTCCGTCGCGGGCGCCGATTCCGCCCGCGTGTGACACATGAAGCCATGACATTCGCCACGAGGCAAGGCAAACCGCAGCGGTTTCGCCGTCATTCCGCGACATGTGGGCAAGTTCGGCCCCATGTGGGCAAACGGGCGGATTCGGCCGAAAATCGGCCCATCCCCGCGCGAAACAAACTCTGTCTACCCGCGCGGCTGTTCCCGTAGGCCTTTCGAGACCGGTCCCCCCCCTACGGAGTACCTAAGCGGCCGTGGGGCGTCTACGCCTACAGAATCCCCGCCCACGGCCCCATCGTCGCGGATTCTGTATGCGTAGACGCGTAGACGCCCACGTCGCGCCACGTTGGCCCGACGTGCCGCCGGTTGGCGCTGCTCAACGCCGGGGCCAGCGCCGGGCCGGGACGCCCAC
>JALHNL010000021.1 GCA_022843545.1 Phycisphaerales bacterium
GCCAAGTACACGCTCGACCCTTCCTGTACTACGCCGATCTGCCGGCGATGCTCGAGTCCACCAAGCCCGAGTGCGCCAGCGTGATGACGTCCATCAAGGACCACCTGCCCGCGGTGCAGGCCGCCGCGCCGCGGGGCGTGCACCTGCTGGTCGAGAAGCCCCTGGCGTTCTCAAGCGACGACGCGCGGGCGATGGCCGCGCTGGCCCGCGAGCACGGCGTCCACCTGCTCACCAATTACGAGACCAGTTGGTACGCCTCGGTCCGTGAGGCGAAGCGGCTCGCGGACTCCGGCGAGCGCGGCCCGATCCGTCGCATGGTCTTCCGCCACGGGCATAAAGGCCCCAAGGAAATCGGCTGCTCCAAGGAATTCCTGGCGTGGCTCACCGATCCTGAGCAGAACGGCGGCGGCGCGATCGTGGACTTTGGCTGCTACGGCGCGATCCTGTCCACGTGGATGATGGGCGGTCAGCGGCCGACCTCCGTCGTCGCCAGCGCCGCCACGCTGAAGCCGGACGTTTATCCACGCGTCGATGATGACGCCACGATCGTGCTCACCTATCCCGGCGCCACCGCCACCATCCAGGCGTCCTGGGCGTGGACACACGACAACAAGGAGATGGACCTGCACACCGAGAAGGGCTCGGTACACGCGGGCAAGTGGGACGATCTCCTGGTCCGCGATCCCGATCAGCCGCCGCGCGCCGTGAAGCCCGGCGCGAAGCCGCCCCAGCTCGAGAACGAATGGGTGTACTTCAAGCGCGTCGTGCGCGGCGAGTGCGCCGTCGATCCGCTTTCCAGCCTTGAACTCAACCTCATCGCCGTCGAGATTCTCGACTCCGCCCGGCGGCAAGTCGCGGACGCGAAGACGAAGTAGCCCGAAACGGCCGCGGGCCCCTGGTTTCCCAGGGGCCCGCGTCAAGTCCGGCGTGGTCGTGTAAGCCGAGTTCTGTGCGGCCCGGCCGTTTCCGTCCCCGGTCCATTGACGGGGGCTGGGGAACGGACATGCCGGGTGCCGCGGCCATTTCTCTGCGCCGCGCGTTGCCGCGCGGCTCAAGCGGTCTACCCGCCGCCTTCCAGCCGGACAGGCTGTCAGGTCCTTTCGGACCCGCGGCGGCTGCGTGACCTTGCACGCGGTGGGGTTTGCCGTGCCCCGTCCATCACTGGACGAGCGGTGCGCTCTTACCGCACCTTTTCACCCTTGCCTGTGGGCCTTGCGGCCCCATCGGCGGTATGTTCTCTGTGGCACTGTCCCGCGCCGGCGACTTGACCAGCGGGTGGGCGTTACCCACCACCGTGTCCTGCCGTGCTCGGACTTTCCTCTGGTCGGGGCAAGCCCCGCCAGCGGCCGCGTAACCACGCCGTTGTTCGGTTGAGAATGAGCCCCAAATCCTAGGGGGCACGACGCCGCTGGGTTCTGGTAACATGGGCGGGCATGACGCCCGGCGTGGGCCTATCCGCGACGCTCTGGCTCCGTTCCTCCCAGCTCGCGCTGGCACGGGAAGTGGTGCGGCATGCCGGCCTCGCCGTGCGGCGCGCGGGCGGGCCCGATCCGGGCCGCGCCCCGCAGATCGCCGCGGAGTGGGGGGCTGCGCCCATCGACGATCTCCGGGCCGCGCTGGCGACCGCTTCGGGCGAGGTGGTGCTGCTCATGGACAGCACCGGGCTGGGCGGCGCGGGCGTGCCCTGGGCGGGTGATGAGCAGATGCTGCGCGCAGCGCGGCAGCGCGGGGCCAAGGTCATCAGCCTTGAGCCCGTGCCGGCGTCGCTGCTGGAACTGAGCACGGGTGTCTCCCAGGCTCTGCGGGCCCCGCTGGTGATGGGCAGCGAGCCCGACGAGGCCGACCCCGAGCCCGGCGCGCGGACAGTGCCCGACCTGGTGTGGCTCGCGCCCTTGTCGCGCCTCTGCGATCCGGTGCGCGACCTGCCGGAGATGATCGAGCAATTCGGGGCCGTCAGATCCCTGAGCCTGGAGTGCTCGGGAAGCCCCGACTCGGGCTCGCTGGGCATGCGGCTGTGGGACGCGATGGACCTGGCCGGGCGGATCATGGGCGAGCCCGAAACCGTCCACGCCAGCTACAGCGGCGCGGCCTCGGGCCGGGCTCTGCACGTTCTTCCCGGCGAGAGCCTCCGCGACCTGCACGGCGACCTCACCGCGTCGCTGCGCTTCGCCGACGGACGCGGCGCGGCCATCTTTGTGACCGATCAGGCCGACACGCTGGCGCTTCGCGCAACCCTCACCGGGCCCACGGGGGTCATCCGGGTCACCGACCGCGACCTGTCGTGGCGCACCACCTCGGGCGAGGAGCGGGTGGCGTCGGGCGCCCCGCGCGACCCGCGCGGCTCCGGCCAGATCATCGCCGAGCAGATCCAGCGGCTACTCGACACCTCGGGCGCGGCCCTGGGCGGGGTCGACGTGCCCCGAACACTCGCCATGAGCCAGGCCGCGCTGCTCTCGTCGCGAACCGGCGAGCCCGAACGCCCGGACCTCGTTCGGCGTATGGCGGGAGGGTGAACCCCCGGGCTCCCGGGCTCTGTCCCCGTTTGCGGCCGAGGCGGGTGTGCCCGCGGCGGGCGGTTACCGGGCGTGGTTTGGACGCTCTAACGTTGGGGTGAACGCTTCGCTCCCCGGTGGGCGATAGTGATCATCTGGGAGGTGTTGCCGGTGGCCGGTTGGCGCGTCATCTTGGCTCTGGTCGCTTCGGGCGTCTTGCTCGGCGCGGGCGGCTGCATGCGCGTTGAACTTGCGGACGGCCCAACCGCCGCCGCGCTGGCCCCCGCCGACCGCGCCGCGGAGCGCTGGGCGAGCGCCGAGGCCTGGCCCAAGCGGGTCACGACGTGGTCGGGCCTCCGCCGAACGACCACCCGGGCCTTGCCCGACGGTCGCCGCCCGATGGGGCTGGTGCGCGAGGTGCAGGGCCCGATCATCTCGATGTCCGACCGCCCCGAGGTGCTCGAGCGCATCAAGATCGAAGCGCAGGAGGACATGCGCTGGGTGACCGGCGCACTGCGGCGGGCCTCGCCGCGCGATCTGCGCGTGCTCGCGGAGGGGCCCGGCGCCTATGTCTTCGCCACGCATCCCAGCCCCACGCCGGAGGAAGTCGAGTCGGCCAGGCGGCTGGTGTATCTGAAGTTCATCTCCGGCGAGGAAGAGCCCGCCCCCGACGATCCTGATCGCCTCCACATCCGCGTGCAGCGCACCTGGATGGTGGTGTACCCCTCGCGGGCCGCCGAGTCGCGCGGGCTGATCGTCCTGGCGCCGGGCATCTTCGGCACCCCGGTGAATGTCGTCGAAGACCTCGTCGCCCGGTTGCAGAACTCGGGGTGGTCGGTGCTGCGCCTCGCGTCGCACTCGGCGCGATTCACCGAGCGGGTGGACTTCGCCGTCAACCTGGATGACCCCGCCCCCGCGGCGGAGCAGATCGCCGCCGAACTCACCGACCGCGCCGCGGAGTGCGCCTACGCGGTGGAGGCCGCGTGCCTGTGGCTGCGCGAGCGGAGGCCCGAGCTGCTCCGCGGGCCGCGCGTGCTGGTGGGCCTCTCGGGCGGCGCGATGGTGGGGCCCACCATCGTGGCCCGCGACCCCGACGCCTGGGCCGGCGCGGTGCTCGTGGCCGGCGGCACCAACTTCATGCGCGTGGCGCTCGAGTCCAGTTACGCGAACTGGGTCGACGCCCTTCGGTTCTCCTTCTTCCGCGAGGGCGATCAGGGCGCGGCCGCGGTCGAGCCGAGCGAAGAGGACATCCGCCGGCTGGACGCGCTGTATCTCGAACGCGCCGGAATCGACAGCACCTTCACCGCCCGCGCGCTGCTGGGCAAGCCCGTGCTCATCATCCACGCCTCGGGCGATTCGGCCGTGCCCGCGGTGCGCGGCGAAGAGCTGTGGCGGATTCTGGGCCGACCGGAGCGCTGGGTTTTCGGCTCCGGCCACGAGATTCTGTTCCTCATGCTCCCCGGCCAGTTCGGGCGGCTCACCGACTGGCTCAGCGAACAGTTCCCCGCTCCGCCGGCCTCCGCCCCCGCCGAGCCCACCGCACCCGCGAGCCCTCCCCCGGCGTAGAGACTCCCGATGGACCTGGCGATCAGCCCCTACCACCTGACGACACGTGAGCCGGCCGCGATGGCCGCGATGCTCCTGGGCGCGCGGGTCTTCACCATCCTTCCCGTGCCCGCCGACGGGGTCAGCAAGCCCTCGGTCCGCCGGGCCATGCACGACTGCCCGCGATACGCACGCCTGCTGGAGTCCTGGCGATGGAGCGGCCCGCTGTGGCGCGGCGGGGTGGTGCGCAGCACGCTCGAGGGCAAGGACGCGATGGGCGAGGCCCGCGCCGCCGACGCGGGGATCGCCCGCGAGCCGCAGTGGCAGCCCCTGCGCCGCTTCCAGCACGACGGGCTCTTCGGCGCGGGCCAAGCCGCGCTTGATCTCGTGTGCGCCGACCTGCTCAAGGGCGGCCCTGACCCGGGCATCTGCGTGCCGCTGGTCGCGGGGCTCGATCGCTTCGCCGCCGCGCACGGGCTGATGGCCGTCCGCTCCGGGGGCGAGCAGGTCAGGTCGGGCCGCCCGCCAAGCCTGGCGCAGCGGGCCGAGGCGCTGATGGGCACGCCGGTCTTCAGCGCCGCCGTGCCCGTGCTGACGGCGGCCGGTGGCGAGGTGCTCGCGCGGGCGCGAGAGATGCTTGAGCCCGACCTGCACCCCCTGCGCGAGGCGATGAGTCTCACCCTCCGTGAGGCCGACGCCAAGACCATCCAGGCCCGTGTGCGGGCCGCGGCGGGACGGTACCAGGAGGCGTTTGAAGCGGCCCGGCGCGAACTGGTGGGCCGCGACGACGAAGCGGGCCAGCGCGTCACCGCGGGGCTGGTGCGGATCGAGGCCCGCCGCTGGCCCATCGACGCGGCCCTCAGGTCCACCCTCGCCGCGCTCAACACCGCCCGCGCCACCGGGCGGATGGGCGACCGCTCTTCCGCCGGTCCGGCGCCCGCGCCCGACCTGTCTCTTCGGGCGCTGGTCGTTACGCCCATGGCCGTGGCGTGAGCGCGCCGGGCTCCGCCCCCGCGCGGCGGTAAACTAGCCCCTCATGGCCTCACGCGCGCTCAAGAACTTCCTCAAGCGGCAGTGGTTCCGCACGTTCATGCTGAGCGAGCGGCTCGGCTGGCACCTGGTGCCCGTGAACTACTACTCGCCGCTGACCCAGCTCGGAGAACTCAGGCGCACGCGCGAGCGCTGGGCGCGCCGCTCCAATATGGCCGGCATCGCCGTGGACCTCGACGCTCAGGTCGCCTGCCTGCGCGCCATGGTCGCCCCTTTCGTGAGCGAAGTGGCGGGAGGCGCGGTCTATGAGCGGGCGCGGCAACTGGGCTACGGGCCCGGCTACGGCTACATCGAGGCCCAGGCCCTCCACGCCGTGGTCCGGTCGCTCAAGCCCCGCCGGATCATCGAGGTCGGCTCGGGCGTCTCCACCGCCTGCGCCCTGCGCGCCGGCGAGATGAACGCGGCTGAGGGCGCGCCCGCGCCCGCCATCACCTGCATCGAGCCCTTCCCGCACGCTCCGCTCCGCAAGCAGGCCAGCATCACGCTCATCGAGAAGCCCGTGCAGGACGTGCCCGTCGAGGCCTTCGCCGCGCTCGACGCGGGCGACCTGCTCTTCATCGACAGCACCCACGTCACCAAGCCCGGCAGCGACGTGAACCACCTGTTCCTGGACGTCTTGCCCACGCTGCGCCCCGGCGTGGTCGTGCATGTTCACGACATCTTCCTGCCCTTCCAGCACGGGCCGTTCGTCCTTAAGCAGTTCTTCGCGCCCAACGAGACGGCGGTGCTCCAGGCCTACATGGCGCACAACCCCAAGGTGGAAACGCTCTTCTGCCTCAGCCACCTCTTCCACGACCGGGCCGCGGCGCTCAAGCAGATCTTCCCCGACTTTGACCCGCAGCAGGTGGACTCGGTCACCGGCCTCGAGCCCGACAGCGTGCCGCCCTTCTTCCCGAACACCAAGCACTTCCCCACGTCCATCTACCTGCGAACGAAGTGACAAAGCCAGCGGCGGGATACGGTGGTGCATGGCCAACCGCCTGGCGCACGAGTCCAGCCCCTATCTCCTGCAGCACGCCCACAACCCCGTCGACTGGTGGGCGTGGTGCGATGAAGCGATCAACGAGGCCCGCCGGCGCGACGTGCCGATCCTGGTGTCCATCGGCTACAGCACCTGCTACTGGTGCCACGTCATGGAGCGCGAGTCCTTCGAGAACGCGCAGACCGCCCGCGTCATGAACGAGCGCTTCGTGTGCATCAAGGTCGACCGCGAAGAGCGACCCGACCTGGACGACGCCTGCATGGCCGCGGTGCAGATGCTCACCGGTCACGGCGGCTGGCCGCTCAACGTGTTCCTTGACCCGCGCTCGCTCGCGCCGTTCTGGGGCGGGACGTACTTCCCGCCCGTGCCCGCCCACGGACGCCCCAGCTTCACGCAGGTGCTGGAGCGGCTCAGCGAGGCCTATCAGACGCGGCGCGACGAGATCACCGGGCAGGCCGCCGCGGTGGCCAAAGAGGTCGCCGCGTCCATCGCCGCCAGGCGCGAGCCCGTGCTCGTCGGTCAGGAGCAGGTGATCCGCGCGCTCCAGACGCTGCTGACGATCTTCGACCGCACCCACGGCGGGTTCGGCGGCGCACCCAAGTTCCCCCAGCCCGTCTACGCCCGACTCCTCCTCGACGTGCGCGGCTTCGCCGACAGCGACGACACCCGCGCCGCCATCGACCACGCCCTGCGATTCACCCTCGACCGCATGGCGCTGGGCGGGCTCTTTGACCAGGTGGGCGGCGGCTTCCACCGCTACGCCACCGATGCGATCTGGCTCGTGCCTCACTTCGAGAAGATGCTCTACGACCAGGCTCAGCTTCTGGAGGTCTACGCCGACGCCGCGGCGCAACTGGGCGATCCGTTCTACGCCCACATCGCGAAGCGCACCGCGGCCTATCTCGCCCGCGAGATGACCGACGCCTCCGGCGCGTTCTTCAGCGCTCAAGACGCCGAGGTCGACGGCCGCGAAGGGCTGAACTACCTGTGGACGCCCGACGAAGTCCGCGCCGCGCTCGCCGCTGAAGACGCGGAGTTCGCCCTCGATGTGTACGGCCTGGCCCAGGGCCCCAACTTCCGCGACCCGCACCACCCCGGCGAGCCGCCACGCAATGTGCTGCATCTGGCCGAGCGCCCTGAAGAGATCGCCCGGCGCAAGGGCGTGGAGCCGCGCGACATCATTCAGCGACTGGAGCGCATCAACGCCGCGCTGCTCGCTGTGCGCGACCGCCGCAAGCAGCCCCGCCTAGACGACAAGGTGATCACCGCGTGGAACGGCCTGATGATCGCGGGTCTGGCCCGCGCCGGCATGAGCCTGGGCGACGAGGAGATGGTGGACATGGCGGCCCGCGCGGCCCGCGCCGTGCTCGCCGGGGCTCGTGCTGACTTGGGCTTGCTGCGCTCCACGCGCGACGGCCAGGGGGCGATCCCCGCCGTGCTCGACGACTACGCCGCGCTCACCGCCGGCCTCCTCGCGCTCGCTCGGGCTCGTCCGCGAGAGGCGGAGTGGTTATCCGACGCGGAGCGGCTGACCGCCGAGGCGGGTGTGCTCTTCGGTGATCGCCAAACCGGCGGCTACGGGGACGTGCGAGAGCACGACCCCTCGCGCGCCGCGACCGTCTTCGTCCGCGCCAGGTCCACCTACGACGGGGCCATGCCCTCTCCCGCCGGGATCATGCTGCACAACCTTGTCGATCTGGCGGAGATCACCCGCAGCGACGGCTACGAGGACGACGCCCGCCGCCTGCTGCTCACGCTCAGCGCCGCCATCCACGATTCGCCCATCTCCACCGTCAACGCCACACGTGGTCTGCTGCGGCTGCTGGCGCGCGACCCCGCGTCGCTCCACACCGCCATGCTCAGTTCCGGCGCCAAGCGGCCCGCCGCCAAGACCGATCAGGACCCCGTCGAGGTGCTCGTCAGCGACGATGAGATCCCCGTCGGGCCCGAGCAGCCCGCGGAGTTCTTCATCCGCCTCAACATCGCCCGCGGCTTCCACATCAACAGCGCCCACGCCGGCGAGCAGTCCGGCGGCACGCTGGTGCCGCTGGCGCTGGGCATCACGGGCGGGGCGGGCGTGAAGGTCTACGCCGACTACCCCGAGGGCATGCCCCTGCCGGGCGCCGCGCACACGGTGCACGAGGGCACGATCGAGTTCGCGGTGGCGCTGGAAGCGGTGGGGGAGGTCACGGGTGAGCCAAGGCTCACGATCACCTACCAGCCGTGCGACGACACCCGCTGCCTGCGCCCGGTCACCAGCGTGCTGGATGTTCACATCGTCAAGGCCTAGCCCGCGCGGCCCGCGGTCACGCGACCTTCTTCTCGCCCTTGCTCTCGGGAGGGCTCGAGGGGCCCGACGCCGGCCCGCCCGCCTGCGGCACCTTGATGTTCGTCCCGCAGTTGCGGCAGCGCACGACCTTCCCGCGCGCCGACGAGGGCACAGCCAGCACCCTGCGGCACGTCAGTTTGGGGCACATGATCCGGACGTTGTCGTTCGACATCGATGACTCGCCTCGACTGCTTGCAGGTATCGACGCGACGGGCATCCCGATTGACCCCGCCCGTCAACCGGCGTGCGACGCCGCGGTCCGCCGCCCGATAACCCGGACTATTCTCGGACTCACCATGAGCGCACCCCACGCCCATCCCGCCCCCTCCGGCTCCAAGAGCACTGTGGTCGTCGGCCTGCAGTGGGGCGACGAGGGCAAGGGCAAGATCGTCCACCTCCTCACCCCGCGCTTTGACGCCGTCGCCCGCTACAACGGCGGAGCCAACGCCGGGCACAGCGTGGTGGTCAAGGGCGAGCGCTTCGCCCTCCACCTGATCCCCTCGGGCATCCTGCACGCCGGCAAGCCCTCGGTCATCGGCAACGGCGTCGTCGTCGACCCGGCCTGGCTCATCAAGGAGATGGACACGCTCAGCGCCCGCGGCGTGGACCTCTCGGGGCTCAAGATCAGCGACCGCGCCCACGTCGTCATGCCCTGGCACAAGGACGAGGACGAACGCCGCGAAAAGTGGCTCAGCGCCGGCTCCAGCGACCCCATCGGCACCACCAAGCGCGGCATCGGCCCCTGCTACGCCGACAAGGCCCAGCGCGGCACCGCCATCCGCATGGGCGACCTGCTTCGCCCCGAAGTGCTCGCGCCACGCCTGGACCAGATCGCCCCGCTCAAGACCGCGATCCTGGGCGCGATGACCGCCCCGGGCTCGCCCGCCCCCCGTTACGACGCGGGCGAGATGCTCGCGCTGGTCCGCTCCTGGGGCGAGCGGCTGGGCCACCACATCACCGATACCTCCGCCCTGCTGCTGAACCTGCTCGATCAGGGCAAGCGCGTCCTCTTCGAGGGCGCCAACGCCACCCTGCTCGACGTTGACCACGGCACCTACCCGTTCGTCACTTCCTCGGGCACCTCCGCCCTCGGCGCGCCCGCCGGCGCGGGCGTGCCCATGAGCGCCGTCAGCGACATCCTGGGCATCATGAAGGCCTACAGCACGCGCGTCGGCGGCGGGGCCATGCCCACCGAACTCGTCGGCGACCCCGCCAAAGAAGCCCTCGCCCACCAGATCCGCGAACGCGGGCGCGAGTACGGCACCACCACCGGCCGCCCGCGCCGCGTCGGCTGGCTCGATCTCGTCGCCGTGCGATACTCCGCCCGTCTCAACGGCACGACGGGCCTCTCGGTCATGCTGCTCGACGTGCTCGCGGGCATCCCCGAGCTCAAGGTGTGCACCGGCTACCGCCATCGGCTGTACAACCGCGAGGTCCCCGGCTTCATCCCCGACGGCTTGATCCTCAACGACATGGTGCCCCAGTACGTCACCCTGCCCGGCTTCTCGGGTGACGTCAGCGCCGCCCGCCGCCTGGCTGATCTGCCCGCCGAGGCGAGGACCTACCTCGACCTCATCGAGCGCACCGTGGGCACGCCCGTGCGCTATGTGTCGGTCGGGCCTGATCGAGATCAGACGATCGAAGTCTGAACGATCCCAGATCGACCGCTACCGGACACGCGAGTCCGGAATCGGCGGTGTACGCTTCCCAGATGCCTACCGGCCGCGAACCTCACGCCGCTGCGCACTGCGACAAGTCCTCCCCCCGGCGATCGGGCAAGGGCGACGTGTCCCTGGCGGTGCTCCCCGCGGACAAGGCCAAGCCCGCCAAGCCGCATTCCACGCGCGGCAAGTGGCGGGCTCTGGTGCTCATCCTCATCCACGTCGCCATCATCGCTCACGTGATCCAGTGGCTCCTCTCGGGCGAGCGCGGCGAGCGCAGCACGCTCTCGCCCGTTGAGCCCAGCGAGAGCATGTTCACGCTCGAGCAGGGTCTGGTCAACGCCGGCTTCGTGATGTTCGTGCTTGCTATCGCCTCCACGTTGCTGCTCGGGCGGTTCTTCTGCGGGTGGGCGTGCCACGTGGTGGCGCTGCAGGACCTGTGCGCGTGGATGATGAAGAAGATCGGCATCCACCCCAAGCCCTGGCGATCGCGTCTGCTGGTCTGGGTGCCGCTCCTGCTCGCGCTCTACATGTTCGTCTGGCCCACGTTCCGCCGCGAGGTCGTCGCCCCGCTCATCGGCCAGCAGGTCCAGCTCCCCGACGGCCGTCAGGTCCACATCCTCACCAATGCCCAAGCCGCGTGGCTCGGAACCGTCTACCCCCTGCCCAAAGATGGCTTCCAGAGCCACTTCATCGTCGAAGATTTCTGGGCCACCTTCCCGCCGTGGTACGTCGCCATCCCTTTCCTGGGCGTCTGCGGCTTCGCCGTCGTGTACTTTCTGGGCGCCAAGGGCTTCTGCACCTACGGCTGCCCGTACGGCGGCTTCTTCGCCCCCGCCGACGCGGTCGCGCCCGTCCGCATCCGCGTCACCGACGCGTGCGAGCACTGCGGGCACTGCACCGCCGTGTGCACCAGCAACGTGCGCGTGCACGAGGAAGTGCGCGACTTCGGAATGGTGGTGGACCCGGGGTGCATGAAGTGCATGGACTGCGTGAGCGCGTGCCCCAATGACGCGCTGTACGTGGGCCTGGGCAAGCCCGCGCTGCTGGCTAAGCCGCGCACGCCCGAGCCCGTGTGGAAGGACGCCGCCGCCAGGCGCGCCGCCCGATACGACCTCACTTGGCGCGAGGAGTTCGTCTTCGCGCTGGTCTTCCTGCTCATCCTCAACGGCTACCGGGGCATGTACGGCAACATCCCGCTGCTCATGGCCGTGGGCATCGCCGGCATCGGCACGTTCATGGTCCACAAGACCTGGCGGCTGCTCCGCGACGCCAACGTCCGCGGGCCCTTCCGCCAGTTGAAGAAGGCCGGACGCGTCACGCCGCTGGGCTGGGGCTTCGCACTCTTCACCGCCGCGCTGCTGGCGCTGGGCGCGCAGGGGCTCTACCTGAAAGTCACCGAGTGGATCGGCGCGGGCTACGACCAGTTCATCACCCCCTCCTCCGACAGGGTCTTCTCCCCCGGCTACACCCCCGAGCCCGACGACCTCCGCCGCGCACGCATCGCGATCGACTGGTACCGCCGCTCCGCCGGATTCGCCGACGGCGGCGCGGGCTTCTTCACCAGCGTGCTCATCAACCAGCGTCTCTCCTGGCTGTCCGCGGTCAGCGGCGATTACGCCGCGGCCGAGCGCCACCTCCGCGCCGCCCTCGAGCAGCAGGAGCCCGGCGCGGCGCTGGTGCTCGACCTGGTGAATCTGCGCCTGCTTCAGGGCGCGGGCACCGACCAGATCGTGCCCACCGCCCGCCCCTGGCTTGAGCGGTGGCCCTTCGTCGCTTCCGCCAAGCGCGCGCCGAATGCCCAGACCGTGCTCGACGTGGCGCGGCTCGCCGTGCTGGGGCCCGAGGGCATCGCCGGCGCATCGCGGGCCTTTGACGCGCTGCGTTCGCTCTGGCCCGACCTGCCCTCCCGCCCCGCCGACGCGGGCCACGTGTTCCGCGTCGCGCGCGACATGGACGCCCGCGGTCGCACCCTCGACGACATCCGCGCCTTCTTCGCCGAGGTGCTCAAGGTCTATCCCCTGCTCGAGGACGTGCGCCGCGCGCTCGCGATGGAGTACGTCAACTCCGGGCGCGTCCCCGACGCCGTCGCTCTCTATCGCACCGCGCTCAAGGACCACCCCACGCACCCTGCCGTGGCGTTGAACGCCGGCGAGCTCTTCCTCGCGATGCAGCAGCCCGCCGAGGCGCTCGCGGCGATGGAGCCCGCGGTCAAGGCCCCGGAGGCCACCGCGGCGCTCTGGGAGATGTACGGGACCGCTCAGTTCTTCGCCGGTCAGGACGAGCCCGCCGCCAAGTCCATCCAGCGGGCCATCGACCTCGAGCCCAGCGCCGACCGCTACACCAAGCTCTCCGATGTGCTCTTCAGGCTGGGGCGAGAACCCGAGTCCCGCGCCGCCCAGAAGAAGGCCGACGAGTTGCGGCAAGCTCAGCCCGTCCAAGCCGCGCCAGCCCCCGCGCCGCGCCGCTAACTTCACCCGAATTGCCCATCTTCACCCCGTATTTGCTGGCCCCGATCCGCGATCTGGATTAACCTCCAGTGTCTCAGAAGCCAACCGCGTGTCCCCGCGGATTTGGTCTTATCGGGGGAACCCGGGGGGGTGCCCGGGACGAATCTGACTGCGTCCCTTTTCGCCAACCGGAGCCCACCATGACCCGTGCCGTCGTTCGTTCCGCTATCGCCACCCTCGTGCTTTCCGCGGGTGCGTCCGCCCAGTCGCTCGACCTGGGCAATCTCGAGAACACCATCTCCGCCGGGCTGTCAAGCCCCGTCTTCATGGCCAACGCGCCGGGCGACCCCGTGACGCGCCTGTTCGTCGTCAATCAGCCCGGCACCATCAGCCTCGCGATCAACGGCACCGTGCAGGCCACACCGTTCCTCAACCTCGCCAGCCTCGCCACCACCACCCTCCGCGTGGTGGGCCAGACGGGCACCGGCGTCTCCCGCGGCAGCGAGCAGGGCCTGCTCAGCGTTGCCTTCGACCCCGACTACAACACCCCCGGCGCGCTCAACAACGGGTACTTCTACGTCTACTACATCGCCCCGCGCGGCTCGACCTTCCTCAGCAGCGGCGTCACCTTCGACCGCGGCCGCACCATCGTCGCCCGCATCCGTCGCAGCAGCGTGAACCCCGACGTCGCCGACCTCTCCACCTTCGCCGTCATCATGCAGTTCGACCAGCCCGCCAGCAATCACAACGGCGGGTGCATGTACTTCGGGCCCGACGGCATGCTGTACATCGGCACCGGCGACGGCGGCGGAGCCAACGACAACGCCGGCGCCACCAACAACGCCCTCAACCCCGCGCTGTTGCTCGGTAAACTGCTCCGCATCGACCCTCGCCTGCAAACCGGCGACAACGCCCTCACCCACACCTACCGCATCCCCGCCGGCAATCCCACCTCCTGGCCCGACTCCTCGGGCAACCCCGTCGCCGGCGCCCGCCTCGAGTCCTACGCCAAGGGCCTCCGCAATCCCTGGAGGTTCTCCTTTGACCGTCTCGGCGCCATCATCGGCGATCCCAACCGCTCGGACCTTTACATCGCCGACGTCGGTCAGGATGTCTGGGAGGAGATCAACTTTGTGCAGGGCGTCGGCGCGCCCGGCTTGAACTACGGCTGGCGCACCAAGGAGGGCTTCGCCACCACCGGCCTCTCCGGCGGCACCCAGAACACCACCGTGAACCTCACCGACCCGATCTACGTCTACTCCCACGGGTCCGGCGCGCTCCAAGGCTTCTCCGTCACCGGCGGCTTCGTCTACCGCGGAACCCGCATCCCCGGCTGGCGCGGACGCTACTTCTTCGCCGACTACGTCACCAACCGCATCTGGTCGGCGCGCGTTGATCGCTCCGTGATCCCGGCGGTCTGGACCGACTTCCAGGACATGACCGCGATGTTCAACACCACCACCGGCGGGTCGGTCGCCCCCAACCCCTCGAGCATCGCCTCCTTCAACGAGGACAACGCCGGCGAGATGTACATCGTCCAGCTCAACGGGCGCGTCCGCAAGATCGTCCCCTCGGCTCTGTCCCTGGGCCTCAGCCTCGCCGACGTCGCCCAGATCGGCGGCGCGCCCGGGCCCGACAACCAGCGCACCGTGGATGACATCATCACCTTCGTCAACGCCTACTCCGACGGCGAACTGGTCCCCGCCGACGTCACCGACATCGGCGACACCGGCGCCGGCCCCGACAATCAGCTCACCGTGGACGACATCATCGCCTTCGTCAACGCCTTCAGCGCCTGACCCGGCCCGTCCGTCCTTCGCCCTTGCTCAAGAGCCCGGCCCGCGCCGGGCTCTTGTCATTCCCGACGCGCCAGCCCCGATCACACTACCATCGATCCATGGACTCCTCGGGCCCGCCCGTGCGCGGGACCAGCAAGCAGCGGTATCTTCGCTTCCTCACCGAGCGCAAGGCCGAAGAGCGCACCCCCGCGCCAAAGCCCGCGCGGGGCTCGGCCCAGCGCGACCCCGCGCCCGCCAAACGCGACTGGGCCGCCGAGCCCGGCCCCGGCAAACGCCGCGCGCACCGCGGGCTGTGGCAGCTCCTGGGCCCCTTCCTGGGCCTGCTCCGCCCTCACCGCGGCAAGATCGCCCTCGCCCTCACCACGCTCACCATCACCACGCTGCTCGCGCTGGCGATGCCCCTGAGCACCAAGATCGTCTTTGACTACATCCTGCTCCCCACGCCCGGCCCCGCCGGCATCCCCGACTGGACGGGCCTGCCCCGCGATCCTCACGCACTCCTCTGGATCGTCGGCGCCGCGCTCGTCGCCATCGCCGTCTTCAACGCCCTCATCGGCACCGCCGGCCGATACCAGATGACCCGCGT
The DNA here is from genome assembly GCA_022843545.1 of Phycisphaerales bacterium. GTDB lineage: Bacteria > Planctomycetota > Phycisphaerae > Phycisphaerales > UBA1924 > JALHNL01. The sequence continues at coordinate 14,895 of JALHNL010000021.1, forward strand.
CTCTCATCTGGTCCGCGTCACCGTCCGCCGCCGGCTCTTTGATCATCTCGGCACGCTCCCTCTGCACTCCCTCGCCCGCCTCAAGTCCGGCGGCGTCAGCAGCATCCTGCGCGAAGACGCCGGGCTCGTCGGCGAGATGCTCTTCTCCGTCGTCTACAACCCTCTGCGGGCGGTCATCACCTTCGTCGGCGGCCTCGCCGCACTGGCGATCATCGATTGGCGCATGCTCCTGGGCGGGCTGCTGCTCATCCCCGCCGTCTACTTCACCCACCGCACCTGGATCGGACGCATCCGCCCGCTCCACCGCTCCATCAAGCAGAATCGTCAGCACGGCGACGCCCACGCCACCGAGGCCTTCGCCGGCATCCGCGTCGTCCGCTCCTTCGACCGCTCCAAGGGCGAGTCGCAGCGCTTCGTGGGCACCACCCACCTCATGACCCGCCAGGAGATGCTCGTCTGGTTCTGGTCGCGCGCCATCGAGACCCTCTGGGTCGTGCTCATCCCCGTCGCCTCCGCCGCGGTCCTGGTCTACGGCGGGCACATGGTGCTGCAGGGCAAACTCACCATCGGCGACGTCGCCGCCTTCAGCACCTACCTGCTCATGCTCCTGGGCCCGCTCGAGGTGCTCGTGAACACCGCCGCCTCGCTGCAGAACGGGCTCGCCGCGTGGGACCGCTGCCTCGACATCTTCGCCGAGCGACCAGAACTCACCGATCCCGATCCCGCGCCCTCCGTCCCCGCCCCAAGCGCCCACGACCCTCAGCCGGCCTCGCCCCAGTCCGTGCACAAGTCCACCATCGCCGGGCGAGTCACCCTGCGCGGCGTCTCGTTCACCTATCCGGGCCACGCCGAGCCCGTGCTGCAAGAGATCGAGCTCGACGCCCCCGCCGGCAAGACCATCGCGCTGGTCGGCCCCAGCGGATCGGGCAAGACCACGCTCTGCAACCTCGTCGCCCGCTTCTTCGACCCCACCCGCGGAGTCATCGAGCTTGACGGCACAAACCTCCGCGACATCGACGTCGCCTCTTATCGCCGGCTGCTGGGCATCGTCGAGCAGGATGTCTTCCTCTTCGACGGCACAGTGGGCGAGAACATCGCCTACGCCAGCCGCGACGCCACTCCCGACATGATCGCCCGCGCCGCCAGAGCCGCCAACGCCTCCGAGTTCATCGACAAGCTCGAACGCGGCTACGACACCGTCATCGGCGAGCGCGGCGTCCGCCTCTCGGGCGGGCAGAAGCAGCGCATCGCCATCGCCCGCGCCCTGCTGGCCGATCCCCGCATCCTCATCCTCGACGAGGCCACCAGCAACCTCGACACCGAGAGCGAGCGCCTTATCCAGGCCAGCCTCGCCGCGCTCATGAAGGGCCGCACCTGCTTCGTCATCGCCCACCGCCTCTCCACCATCCGCCACGCCGACCGGATCGTGGTGTTGGAACGCGGCCGGATCGTCGAGAGCGGCTCGCACGAGGAGCTGCTCGCCCGCGAAGGGCGCTACTTCGACATGGTTCAGGCCCAGATCCACTCCTCGCAGGACTACGCCGGCCGGCCCAAAGCGTGAACCCGCCTCAACACCGGGCCTTTCCCGTCCAACCTACCCTCCGCCCATGTCAACCGCCTTCTCCGAACTGGTCAGCAAGATCACCGAAGCGCAGACCCTGGGCTCCATCGGCTCGCTCTTGAGCTGGGACCAGGAGACCTACATGCCCGCCGCCGCCGCGGGGTTCCGCGCCTCGCAGACCTCGCTCATCGCCGCGATGGCCCACGAGCGCCGCACCAGCGCCCGCATCGGCGAACTGCTCGCGGCCTGCGAGAGTGACAAGGCCCTGCTCGCCGACGCCGCCGTCGCCGCCGACGTGCGCGAGATGCGCCGCGACTACGACCTGGCCACCAAACTCCCCACCGACCTTGTCGCCCGCCTCGCCAAGATCACCAGCGAGGCCCAGGAAGTGTGGAAAGAGGCCCGCGCCAAGAGCGATTTCGAGCACTTCCGCCCCACGCTCCAGAAGGTCATCGACCTCACCCGCGAGAAGGCCCTCTGCATCGGCTCGCCCACCGGCGAGCCCTACGACGCCCTGCTCGACGAGTACGAGCCCGGCATGACCGCCGCCCGCGTCGAGGCCATCTTCACCCCGCTCCGCGCCCGCCTCAGCGCCCTGGTCGCCCAGGTCTGCTCCAGCAAGCACCAGCTCGACGCTTCGGTCCTCAAGAAAAAGGTCCCCGTTGATCAGCAGCAGGCCTTTGGGCTCGAAGTCCTCAAGGCCATGGGCTTCGACCTCCACGCCGGACGCCTCGACGTCACCACCCACCCCTTCTGCTCCGGCATGGCCCCGGGCGACACCCGCCTCACCACCCGCTACACCAGCGAGTCCATCCTCGAGCCGCTCTACGGCACCATGCACGAAGGCGGGCACGGGCTCTACGAGCAGGGCCTCCCCAAGAGCGACCGCTACGGCCGCCCCAGCGCCGAGGCCGTCAGCCTGGGCATGCACGAGAGCCAGTCGCGCCTGTGGGAGAACTTCGTTGGGCGCAGCCGCGCCTTCTGGACATGGGCCCTGCCCACCGCCAAGCGCTGCTGCCCGCCGCACTTCGACGCCGTCACACTCGATCAGGTCTACGCCGCCGCCAACGTAGTGCAGCGCTCGTTCATCCGCGTCGAGGCCGACGAAGCCACGTACAACCTCCACATCATGCTCCGCTTCGGGCTTGAGCGCGCCATCATGAACGGCGACCTGGCCCTCAAGGACCTGCCCGGCGAGTGGAACAAGCAGTTCAAGTCTCTCCTGGGCGTCGACGTGCCCGACGACCGCCGCGGCTGCCTCCAGGACGTTCACTGGTCCTTCGGCCTCATCGGCTACTTCCCCACGTACACCCTGGGCAACCTCTACGCGGCCCAGTTCTGGGAGGCCGCCCAGCGAGCCATGCCCGACATGCTCTCCAAGATGGAGCGCGGCGACCTCTCCGGCCTGCTCAACTGGCTCCGCTCCAACATCCACGCCCACGGCCGCCGCTACCGCGCCGAAGAACTCTGCCAGCGCGTCACGGGCCAGCCCCTCAGCGCCGATCCGCTCATGCGCCACCTTGAGGGCAAACTCAAGCCGCTGTACAAGATCTGATCCGCCCCGGCGCCCAGCCCCGCCGCCTCACCCCTTCGGCGCCAGCCCCACGCGGACGATCCCCAGCCGCTGCGCCGCTTCGTGCAGCCGCACCACGTCCTGGTAAGGCACCTCCGGCGCGGGCCGCAGGAGCAGCTCCAGCCGATCAGCCAGTTGCTCGCGCGGGATGTCCTTCACGAGTTCCGCCAGCGACGCCTCCGCCGCCGCAAGCGTCGCGTCGGCCAGCCCCGGTCCGCTCACCAGCGTCGCGCCGCCCTCCACGCGAAGCGAAAGTTCGTGCCTGATCACCACCGCCGCCGGTCGCGGCTGATCCTCGCCCGCCCCCTCGGGCTTGGGCGCCGGCTGCGCGATGGGCACCAGCGCCCGCAAAAACCACTCTGGCCCCACAAACGCCGCGCTCGCCATGAAGAACACCAGGATCACCATCACCACGTCCACCATGGGCGTCATGTTGGGCCCAAAGTGCAGCGAGCGCGTGTGCAGCGCGCCGCGCCGCCTGAAGCCGCGCCCGCCCTTCGACATGCCCGCGCCAAAGTCGCTCATCCCGCCCGCTCCGTCACCAGTTGAACGCTGGGCACCTTCAGTTCCTGGCACGCGCGAACCACCGGCTCGATGAGCCCGAACGGCGCGGCCCGGTCGGCCCGAACCTGCACCGGCGGCGCGCCCGGGTCCCCCGGGTTGTCCGCCGGCAGACGCGCCAGCAGAGCCGCCTTCAGCGCCGCCTCATCCGCCACCGTCTTGCCGTCCACCAGCACCCGCGCCGCCATCGCCGGGCCGAACGCGTCCGCCGCCCGCTCACCCGGACGCAGAGGCGCGATCTCCACCACGATCAGCCGCGACACCGCGTCCGCCGTCCCCACCGCCGACGCCGGCAGCCGCACGCCCGCCCCCCGATCGTGCGCCAGTTTGCCCACGATCAGGAAGAACACGATCAGGCACATGACCACGTCGATCAACGGCGTCACGTTGATCGCTTCATGCTCGGGCGGGTTGAGACGGCGAAATCGCATGGGGCGCGGGTGGAGAGTGCTGAGCGATGAGTGCTGAGTGCTGAGGTAAAGAAGAGAGGTCCGCGGTTGGTCAATCCGGTTTGCGGCTTGCCGAGTCGCCCGCGGGCAGCAACTCCACCAGTTCCGCGCTCAGCGCCATCGCCCGGTTGCACAGGCGGTCCACCACGTTGCGATACACGCCGTAGAAGGTCAGCGCCGGCACCGCCAGCATCAGCCCAAGCAGCGTGTGGAAGAGCGCCTTGGCGATGCCGCTCGAAAGCGCCGCGGGCGACGCCTGCCCGCCCGCCTCGCCCAGCGCGGCAAACGCGATGATCATCCCCCACACCGTCCCCGCCAGGCCCAGCAGCGGCCCGAGGTTCCCGATCACGCTGAGCAGATCGATCTTGCGGAACAGCCGGGCGCACTGCTCGCTGGCGCACAGTTCCGCCGCCTCGCGCATGGCGGGCTTCTGCCCGGGAACCGACAGCGCCGCGTGCACGACCTTGCTCACAAACGCCCCGTCCTTCGCCGCCCAGCCGCGCAGTTCGTCGATCCGCCCGTCGCGGATCAGCCCGCGGATCTGGCGTTCGCTCGCCTCCGGCAAGATCGCCCCCGCGCGGACCTCGATCACGCACCGCGCGATCACCGCCACCGCCACCACCGACCCCAGCACCAGCAGGATCGTGAACAGGTCGAAGGACTGCAGAAACAGTTCGCGCAGCCGCAGCCCGCCGCCGGCGTCCTGGGCCAACATCAGCATCGGTTCAAGCATGGGGCGGATGGTAGCGGGCGATTCCCCGCCCACGCCGACCCGCCCGCACCGCCCGCCCCGCCTTCAGTCATCGCTCACGAACTTGTCCACAAACGTCATGATGATGTACGCGATCAGCCACACCGACACGCCCGCTACCAGCCCCGCCAGCGGCGAGATGAGCCCGAAGGCCACCAGCGCGACCGCGCCGGCGGCGTAGGGGATCACCTCGGTCCGAAAGAGGCTCCTCAGCATGGGCGAACGGTCCGCTCAGATCCGAAAACTCACGACCCCCCGGCCGTGTACGACAGCGGCGCATCGGGCCCCAGCGGCCAGCCCGCGAAGTACCAGATCAACAGGAACCCGGTCCACACGATCCAGAGCGCGACCGAGTAGGGGAGCATCAGCGAGATCAGGCTCCCCAGCCCCGCGTCTTTCTTGTACTTCTGCAGCACCACCAGGATGATCAGCAGGTAACTGTTCAGCGGGGTGATGATGTTCACCACGCTGTCCCCGATGCGGTACGCCGCCGTCGTCAGTTCCGGGCTCTTGCCCACGAACATGAACATCGGGATGAAGATCGGCGCCATCACCGCGAACTTGCTCAGCATCCCGCTCAGCGCAAAGTCACCCGCCACCACCAGCAGCACGAACAGCACCAGCAGCACCGGCACGGGCACGTCGGCCTTCAGCAGCAGTTCTCCGCCCGCGAAGGCGAACATGCGGTCCAGCCCCGTGTACGTGAAATACGCCACGAACTGACCCATGAAGAACGCGATCGTCAGCACCGGAACGATCGACCGGATGCCGTGATAAATCCCCTCGATGAAGTCCTTTTGCGAGCGCAGCGAGCCCGTCACCAGCCCATACGCCATCCCGGGCAGCAGGAACGCGAAGAAGATCATCGGCACGATCACCTGGCTCCACCGATCCCCCGGTCGCTCGGTCATCGAGCTCTTGCCCGCCGCCGCCACCGTGTAGCCCACCTGCTCCACCACAGGCTTGCCGTCCGGCCCGATCACCGGCTTGTGGTCCTCGCCCATCTTGAGCACGTCCGCCTGACGGAACAGGTTCTGATCCGCCGGCACCGCGTTGTGCTCGGGCCCCTTCACGATCTTCACCGGCGTGGTGCTGGGCACCTGCCCGGTCGCCAGAGTCGGCACGCCCTGCCCGCTCAGCGGCCCGCCCGGGGTCAGGATCAGCGTCGCGAACACGCCCAGCACCGCCGCCAGCGTCACACCCGCGGCCACCAGCCCGCTCTTCTCCTTGCCCGTCAGCGCCATGGTGGTCAGCGCCGAAGTGTCCTGGCTCTCGATCGGGCTGGTCCGCTTCAGTCGAGGCTCGATCAAGTAGTCCGTCACGATCCAGCCCACCAGCGTCACAATCACCGCCGAAGCCGCCTTGAAGTACAGGTTGTGCGTCACCAGCACGTCCGGGTAGGTCTTGTCCAGGATGTGCGCCGATTGCGTCGCCACACCCGCCAGGAACCCGTCCGCCGCCGTCGGGAACAGCCCGCCCCCGAAGCCGCCCGCCACCCCGGCGAACACCGCCGCCAGACCCGCGATCGGATGCCGCCCCATCGCCAGATACAGCGCCGCCGCCAGCGGCGGCAGGATGATGTACCCCGCGTCGCTCGCCACGCTCGAGTTGGCCCCGATGAACACGATCACCGGCGTCAGCACCCGCTTGGGCGTCAGCATCGCCAGCCACCGCATGAACGCCGCAAACAGCCCCAGCTTTTCCGCCAGACCGATCCCCAGCATCCCCACGAAAACCAGCCCCAGCGCGGGCAAGCTCGTGAAGTTCCGGATCATCGAAGACAACATCCAGTACACGCCGTCATCCGTCAGCAGGCTCCGGGGCTCCAGCGGCGATCCCACGTCCACGATCTCCGTCGTCGGCTTCCCGTCAGCGTCCAGCTTCTTGACCATCACCGCCTTGCCGTCCGCACCCAGCACGGGCTTGCCGTCCGCGTCGGTCTTCTCCACCATCGCCACGCGCAGTTGCACCGGCTGCACCTTCCAGCCCACCCGCGTGCCCACCTCCGCCGCCACGATCACCAGGAACGCCAGGATCACGAAGATCAGCGCGGGCTCGGGCAGCTTGTTCCCCAGCCACTCAATCCGGTCCAGGATGCCCCTGCGTGTCGGAGTGGGGGTGGGCTTGGAATCGGGGCTCGGCGCGGGAGAGGGTGAAGTCACGGACACTCCTCTGAGGGGGGTGAAGGTCAGCCAAAATAGCACATTTCCGCCCCGCCCGCCGCTCGCGCCCACCCGCCGTTCATTAGACTCTCCCCATGGCCGCTACCCCATCCACCATGCTCCCGCTCGGTACGCACGCTCCGGACTTCGCGCTGCCCGACCCGGCCGGACGCCTCTACGCCCGTGACGACTTCCGCTCCGCCCCCGCCTTGGTCGTCATGTTCATCTGCAACCACTGCCCCTTCGTCAAGCACCTGCGCGATGCGCTGGCCGCCTTCGGCCGCGAGTGCCAGGCCAAGGGCGTCGCCGTCGTCGCCATCAACAGCAACGACGTCGCCAAGTACCCCGACGACAGCCCGCCCAAAATGGCCGAGGAGGCCCGCGCCGCGGGCTACACCTTCCCCTACCTGTTCGACGAGTCACAGGGTGTGGCCAAGGCCTACCGCGCAGCCTGCACGCCCGACTTCTTCCTCTTTGACCGCTCGCGCAAACTGGTTTACCGCGGGCAGTTCGACGACAGCCGCCCCGCCACCCGCTCCCAGCCCGGCTCGGGCGCGCCCGTCACCGGCGCCGACCTCCGCGCCGCCCTCGACGCCGTCCTCTCCGGGCACGCACCGACCGCGCAGCAAAAGCCCAGCATCGGCTGCAACATCAAGTGGAAGCCGGGCAACGAGCCCGATTACTACACGTCGTGATCGAAGGGGAAGCGGGGCTTAGCCCTGCTCGCCCACCGCCCAGCGCCAGAACCCGTGGATCGTGCCCTTGCCCACCAGGTCCTTGACCTTCTTGGTCGGGTCCTTGATGAACGGCTGCTCGATCAGCGCCACATCCTCGAAGAACTTGCGCATCCCGCCCTCGACGATCTTCTCGGCGATGTCCTTGGGCTTGCCGCTCTCCATCGCCTGCTCGATGCGGAACTTGCGCTCCTTCTCGATCACCTCCGCCGGCACGTCAGCCGCCGACACGCCCTTGGGCGTGATGGGGTTGGCGACCACGTGCATGCCCAGGTCCTTGAGCAGCTCGGGCGTCACGCCCGCGCCCTTGAGCAGCACGCCGGTCTTGCCGTCGTGGTGAACGTAGAACCCGAAGACCGTGCCCGCCCCGCCGGCGATGTGCTCGCCGCGGGCCAGTTGCAACTGCTCGCCGGTCTTGATCCGCAGGTCGTCCAGCGCGCCCTGGGCGTCGCCCACGCCCGACAGCTTGCCCGCCGGCTGCTTCAGACCGCCGTCGGCGATCTTCTGCGCAAGCGCGATGAAGAGGTCGTTCTTCGCCGTGAAGTCGGTGTTCGCACGCAGCTCGATGATCGCCGCGCTCGCGTTGCCCGGAGCGATCGCCACCGCGATCCGCCCCTCGCCCGCGGGCTTGGCCTCCTTCGAGTCCATCTTGCCCTTCATCTTCTTGCGCAGCAGGTCCTCGGCCGCGCTCTGGTCGCCCTTGGCTTCCACCAGGGCGCCCTTGCACTCCATCATCGAGAGCCCCGTCTTGTTGCGGAGCTTCATCACGTCGGCGGCGGTGATTTCCATCTTCGGTCTCCGTCTTCGTCTGGTCCGTGTGCGGTTGGAACTCGTGCGTACGTCAGTTCAGAGATCGCTGAGGTGTGCGTCGGGACCACCGCCCCGTGCCCGGGCCTTCCCGGGCGCGTGATCTGTGGTCGGTGTACGGCCCGTCGGGCCGGGGCTCAGCCCTTCGCGGGGCTCGCTTCGTCGGCCGGGGCCGCCGTCGGCTCATCAGCGCGGAACTGCGCGCGACGCGAGCGACGCGGCCCGCCATCGGCGCCCGCCAGCATCTCGCGACCCACGTCCTGCGCCTGCGCGCCGCCGGAGGTCTTCGCCTCATCCTTCGCCGAGCGGGCGGTCTTGCCGTCCGAGACGGCCAGGCACAGTTCGCGGATGATCACGTCGATCGCACGCATCGAGTCGTCGTTGCCCGGGATGGCGATGTCCGCCAGGTCCGGGTCGCCGTCGGTGTCGATCAGGCAGATCGTCGGGATGCCCAGCTTCTTGGCTTCCTTCAGGGCGTTCAGCTCGCGGCGAACGTCGATGATCACCATCGCGCCCGGCAGCTTCTCCATCCCGCGGATGCCGTCCAGGTTCGTCTTGATCTTGTCCAGTTCGCGGCGCAGCTGGCTTTCCATCTTCTTGGAGTAGCTCGCGAAGTTGTCCCGGTCGCGGATCGCTTCCAGCTCCATGAGCCGCTTCAGCCGCGAACGGATGGTGCGGAAGTTGGTGAGCGTCCCGCCCAGCCAGCGCTCCGTCACCCAGTGCATCTTCACATCGCCCACGCGCTGCTGCAGAACGTCCCGGGCCTGACGCTTCGTGCCTACGAAGCACACGTCCTTGCCTTCCGCCACCACGCGAGTGATGAACTTCTTCGCCAGCAGGAGACCCTTGATCGTCTCCTTGATGTCGATGATGTGGATCCCGTTCCGCTTGCCCCAGATGTACGGGGCCATCTTCGGGTTCCAGCCCGCCGCACGCTGACCAAAGTGAATGCCCGACTCGATCAGATCCTGAACCAGTTGCGAAGCCATCTGTACCTCTCGTTCAGCGACACCGGCGTCGGTGGTTCGAGTCTGACGGCGGGACGACCCCTCGGGTCCGTCCGTGGCCCGTCAAACACTGACGCACAAGGGCGCTTCAGGGTGCCCGGCAAGCCGGGCGGTGTGTTCACGGCGGTCGGCCCACCAGGGCCCCTCGCCGGCGCGCGGTTCGAACCATCCGCACGCGGTCGATACTAGGCGCGGCACCCCCCAGCCGGTCGGCTCACCGCGCCGACCCAGCCCAGAGCCACCGCCTCCACATCCCAACAGATACCGATCAGAATGCAAACAAGCCCGACCACGCCTCACACCTCTTCAGACTCGTCCGCATCATCCCCCGGCCCGCGGCGTCCCTCGCCCACCAGGGCCGACCCCACCCGCACCAGGTTCGCCCCCTCGCTGATCGCCACCTCGTAGTCCCCCGACATCCCCATCGAAAGGATGTTGAACACCCCCGGCGGCCCCGCGATCCCCGAGCGGCGCATGTCCTCGAACAGTTCGCGCGTACGGGCGAACACGGGTCGGGCCTTCTCCGGGTCAGGGTGGTAGGGGGCCATGGTCATCAGCCCGCGGATGCGGACGTTGGCCATGGTCATGATCTCCTCGGCCAGCCGCCCCGCCGCCGCGGGGGCGCACCCGAATTTGCTTTCCTCGCCCGACGAGTTCACCTGGATGAGCACGTCGCACACGCGGTCGAGCTTCAACCCCGCCGCCTGGATCTCCTCGGCCAGCCGCAGCGAGTCCATGGAGTGCACCAGCCGGCACACCTCCATCGCCTTCTTCGCCTTGTTGCGCTGCAGGTGCCCGATCATGTGCCAGCGCACGCCCTGCTGCGTCGAAATGGGCACGGGCCCCGCGCCCTTCGCCGGGGTCGCCAGCAGGCCGCGCTGCCGGGCCAGGTGCTCCTCGATCGCCGAGGCCCGCTGCAGCAGTTGCTGCACGTGATTCTCGCCGAAGTCGCGCACGCCCAGTTGCAGCAGTTCGCGGATCTGGTCCACGCCCGCGTACTTCGTCACCGCGACCAGCAGGATCGACGCCGCGTTCTGCCCGGAGCGCTTCGCCGCCTGCTCGATGCGCTGGCGCACCTCCGCCACGCGGGCGCGCAGGGCCTCGCCCGTGTACAGCGTCGGGGTTGAAGCGGGCGGGTTGGTCGGATCGGGCGAGGTCATCGCGGTCGCCTCCGGCGCGGCGAAAGACAGAGCGTTGTGGTCAAGGTGAGCGGTCACAGGTGCCTCCATGCGGGTGACTCGCGATCCAAGTTGTTCGCATCAGGATACGCCCACACCCGCGCCCGCGGAGACTGACAGGGGATGCACACGCTGACATCACGCCCAAGCCGGGGTACCCTCCCGCATGAGCAACGCCCACCTCAAGCCCCGTGCCGATGTCCTCAAGCCCGGCGAAACCGCCCCGGACTTCACCCTGCCCACCCAGAATCGCGGCGAGTCCTTCAAACTCTCCGACGCCCTGAAGAAGCAGGACGTGGTCATCGGGTTCTTCCCCATGGCCTTCACCGGCGTCTGCGCCACCGAGATGCAGTGCATCACCAAGGAGCTGCAGCAGAAGGCCGGTTCCGGCGCCCTGGTCATCGGCCTCTCCTGTGACTCGGGCCCCGCCCTCAAGGCCTGGGCCGACCAGCTCGAACTCAAGCAGACCCTCCTCTCCGACATGCACCGCGAGGTCTGCAAGGCCTACGGGCTCTTCTGGCCCGACATGAACGTCGCCTGGCGCGGCACCGTCATCGTCGGCAAGGACGGCAAGGTCAAGTGGAGCCAGAAGCGCGAGATCGGCAACGCCATGAACGCGGACGAAATCCTCGCCGCCATGAGCTGATCGCGCCCGTTCTCCCCAATCCGAACCCCTCACCCAAGCCCCGGCTCCTCACAGCCGGGGCTTCTTCGTTTCGGTACGCTCTAGCCCATCATGCCCCGACCCCGCCTCGCCCTGCACTGGAAGGTTCTCATCGCTCTGGCCCTGGGCGTCACCGCGGGCGCCCTGGTGCATGAACTCTGGACGCCCCAGGTCTGGGAGTCGCTGGGCGTCAAAGACCCCGCCGCCTTCCTCGCCCACAAGGCCTCCGACCAGAACGCCGCCGCGGGCGTGCTCGCCGAGGGCGTGCGATTCGTCCGCGCCGCCACCGAGTTCATCGGGCAGCTCTTCCTCCGCTGCCTGCGGTTCATCGCCGTCCCCGTCGTGCTCTTCAGCCTCGTGCTCGCCGTGGCCCAGGTGGGCGACCTGCGGACCATCGGGCGGGTGGGGGGCAAGACGCTTCTCTGCTTCGCCTTCACGCTCGCCTGCGCCGTCGCCATCGCCGTCGCGCTCGGCGCGCTCGTCGCCCCCGGCTCACTCGTCACCCCCGAGGCCCGCGACAAGATCATCGCCGAGTACGGCAACCGCGCCACCGAAGTGGTCTCAAACGCCGCCCAGGTCCGCGAGCAGGGCGTCTTCGGCTACCTGCTCAACATCGTCCCAACCAACCCCTTCAGCGCCATCGCCAACGCCCAGATGCTCCAGGTCGTCGCCACCGCCTTCCTGCTGGGCGTGGGCCTCACGCTGCTCCCGCGCGAGAAGGCCGCGCCCGTCGTGGGCGTGTGCGAGGCGATCACCGAAGCGATCATGAAGGTCGTCGAGCTCTTTATGCTCGCCGCGCCCCTCGCGGTCTTCTGCCTCATCTCTCAGTTCGTCAGCAACGTGGGGCTGGGCGCGCTCTGGAGCGTGCTCGCCTTCGCCGCCTGCGTGGTGGGGGGGCTGGGGCTCATCCTCTTCCTCGAGTACCCCCTGCTCATGTACTTCACCACCCGCGCCGGCAACCGCATGACCCCCGCGCGCTTCTTCCGCGGCATGGCCCCCGCCATGACCGTCGCCTTCAGCAGCAGCAGCTCCTCCGCCACCCTCCCCGTCACCATCCAGTGCGCCCGCGACGGGCTCAAGGTCCCCCCCGACATCGTCAACTTCGTCTGCCCCATGGGCACCACGCTCAACATGGACGGCACCGCCCTGTTCCAGGTCATCAGCGTGCTCTTCCTCGCGCAGCTCTACGGCGTCGAGCTCACCCTCGCGCAGCACATCACCGTCGGCCTCATGGCCGCGGTGGTGAGCGTGGGCGTCCCGGGCCTCCCCAGCGCCAGCATCATCATGATGGCCATCGTCCTCGACTCGGTGGGCGTGCCCACACAGGGCGTCGCCATCATCCTCGCCGTCGACCGCGTGCTCGATATGTGCCGCACCATCGTCAACGTCGCCGGCGACACCACCGCCTGCGTCGTCGTCGCGGGAAGCGAGGGCAGGCTGGGCAAGGACGAGTAGGCGACCGCCCGCTCACAGCGCCGCCGCCAGCCCCAGGCCCTTCCGCGTGTTGGCGATCTGCCCCAGGTGCCACCCCATGTGCCACTCCGCCCGCAGAGCCGCGTCCAGGCGGTCCTTCGCCATCCCGTGAGCCTCGCCCACCACCGGGCGGGCCATTTCCGCGTCCGTCCGCTTCCGCAGTTCGCCAGCGATCCGGTCCACGCTCGCCTTGAACTTCACCATCACCTCGTCCAGCGCCGGGTACTGCGACGGATTGTCCGCCGGCTGGCTCCCCATGCCGAACACTTTCTGCCACGCCTCAGGGCAGATCCCCGGCTCGCCCGTCATCAGCCCGAAGAACCAGTCGTTGCTCGTCGCGAGGTGCCCGATGTTCCACAGCAGGTGCTTGTCGTGCGCCGCCGGCATCGCCGTCACCTTGTTCGCCGGCCAGTCCTTCGCGAACGTCATGATCACGTTGTAAGCAAACTCCACGGCGTCGGCGGCTTTGTTCGCGGCGTACTGGCTGGACACGGGTCGGCTCCTGATTCGGGTGGGTGTGGTGAAGCGGTCGGCGCGCAAGGACCGCGCCGCTCGCGTTGGAATGTCGCTCCCGCTCGGAGGTTACCGGTCTTCACGATCATCGCCACGCCACACCGTCGACGACGCGCCAAAGTGCGCTACCCTCCGGTCCGAAACTCTCTTCGTTCCCCCACCTTTTGGGCCAAGGAAGCCCCCCGAGAGGAGCCATCATGTCCAGCCTCAACATCGCCCTGGCCGCCGGCGACGGCATCGGTCCCGAGATCATGGACGCCACCCTGGCCGTCTTCAAGGCCGCCGGCGTCGCCGATCACCTCAACTTCATCCCCGTCGAAATGGGCGCCGCGCAGTTCGCCAAGGGCAACTCCCGTGGCATGAGCCCCGACGCCATCAAGACCGTCGAGGACTGCGGAATCCTCTTCAAGGGCCCCATGGAAACGCCCAAGGGCGGCGGCGGCAAGTCCATCAATGTCACCGCCCGCAAGATGTGGAACGCCTTCGCCAACTTCCGCCACTTCAAAACCCTCCCCGGCGTTCACACCGTCTACTCCCGCGCCGGAATCAACCTCGACTTCGCCATCGTCCGCGAGAACATCGAGGACACCTACGGCGGCGTTGAGCACCGCCTCTCCAACGACATGATCCAGTGCAAGCGCCTCATCAGCGCGCCAGGCTCGGATCAGGTCCACCGCTATGCCTTCCAGACCGCCCGCCGCCTCGGCATCAAGAAGGTCCACTGCGGGCACAAAGCCAACATCATGAAGATGACCGACGGCCTCTTCCTCGAGCGCTTCAAGGCCGCCGGAAAGGACTTTCCCGAGATCGAGCAGGCCGACGTCATCGTCGACGCCCTCTGCATGAACCTCGTCGTCAAGCCCCAGCAGTACCAGATGATCGTCCTCCCCAACCTTCAGGGCGACATCGTCTCCGACCTCGCCGCCGGCCTCGTCGGCGGGCTGGGCTTCGCCCCCTCCGCCAACATCGGCAAGCACATCAGCATCTTCGAGGCCGTCCACGGCACCGCGCCCGACATCGCCGGCCAGGGCAAGGCCAACCCCACCGCCCTCATCCTCTCGGGCCTCATGATGCTCCGCCACCTCGGGCTCGTGAAGCAGGCCTCGATCATCGAGAACGCCCTCCTCGCCGCGCTCGAGCAGGGTGTCCGCACCGGCGACTTCGGCTCCGGCGAAGCCGCCAAGCCCGCCCTGGGCACCAAGCCCTTCGCGCAGGCCATCATCGACCGCCTCGGCCAGACCCCCAAGACCGTCCCCGCCGTCCCGCCCAGCGAGCAGGCCGCGCCCACGTTCGTCAAGCCCGAGCGTCCGCAGCACCAGGAAGTGATCCGCACGTTCATGAACGTGGTCCGCCACGTCACCGGCTGCGACATCTACCTCGACACGCCCCTCTCCCCCGTCGCCGTCGCCGAAGAAATGCAGCGCGTCTGCGCCGACACCCCCTTCAAGCTCGTCCTCGTCAGCAACCGCGGCACCCAGGTCTGGCCCACCGGCTCCATCTTCACCGAGTGCGTCGACTACTACCGAGTCCGCTTCGAACTCAAGGACGAATTCCGCCCGGGCGACTTCGGCCAGGCCCGCTGCGTCGCCCTCATGGACAAGATCGCCGAGAAGTTCACCGTCTGCTCGTACGAACTCCTCCGCGTCTTCGACGGCGTCAAGGGCTACTCGCTCGCGCAGGGGCAGTGATCGCCTCTCACCGCCGCTTCTTCTTCAGCCACTCGTGCAGGTCCTTCGCGCTCCACGTATTCACGCACGCCTCCGCCCTCAGCCACCCGCGCCGCCCCGTCGTCACTCCGAACCGCAGGTTGCCGAAGTCCGCCGGGTGGTGCACGTCGCAGTTGATCGCGATCGCGCACCCCGCCTCCACCGCCATCCTCACGTGAACGTCGCGCAGGTCCAGCCTCATCCAGTGCGCGTTGATCTCCAGCGCCGTGCCGTGCGCCTTCGCCGCCGCGATCACCTCCGCCATGTCCGGCTCCAGCCCCGCCCGGCGCATGATCAGCCGCCCCGTCGGGTGCCCCAGGATGTGAACCAGCGGGTGGCTCACCGCGCGGATCAGCCGCTCCGTCGCCGCCTTGGGCTCCTGCTTCAGCGCCGCGTGGGGTGAGGCCACCACCACGTCCAGTTCCGCCAGCAGTTCATCGTCGTAGTCCAGCCGCCCGTCGGGCAAAATGTCCACCTCGCTGCCCGCCAGAAGCGTGATCCCCTTCACTTCCTCCCGCGCCGCGTGAATCGCCCGGATGTGCCGCCGCAGCCGGTCGGGCTTCAGCCCGTTGGCGATCACGCTCGACTGGCTGTGGTCCGTGATCGCTAGCGTGTGAAAGCCCCGCCGCTTCGCCTCCTTCGCCAGTTCCACGATCGACAGCACCCCGTCGCTCGCCGTCGTGTGCGAGTGCAGCTCCGCCTGGATGTCGCCCAGCTCAATCAGCCGCGGCGTCCCCTTCACGTCCAGTTCGCCCCGCCCCTCGCGGATCTCCGGCGGAACCCACGCCACCCCCAGCGCTTCGCAGATGCTCTCCTCCGTCTTCCCCGCCAGCGGGCGCACGTGCCGCGCCTGCGGCGGCGTCTTCTCGTGATCCTCCGGGAACAGCCCGTACTCGTTGAGCGTCAGCCCCCGATCCTGCGCCCGCCCGCGCAGCGCCACGTTGAAGTCCTTGCTCCCCGTGAAGTACATCAGCGCCGCGCCCCACGACTCCAGCGGCACCACCTTCACATCCACCTGCATCGACGGGCCCGAGTCCTCACCCGCGTCCTTGATCGGAGCTTCTCCGTCGTCGGTCACCGCTTCGCCCGCGCTCAGCCTCACCCGGCATGACGCCCGCGTCTCCCCGCTCTGCAGCACCGCCGTCACCCCCGGCATCGTGACAAACGCCTGCACCACGCCCGCCGGGTCCGCCGTCGCCACCAGAATGTCCAGGTCGCCCACCGTCTCGCGCCCGCGCCGAAGCGACCCCGCCGCCTCGATCCGTTCGATCTTCGCGCGCGCCTTCAGGTGCGCGATCACCGCCTCCGCCAGAACCGTCGCCGGCCCCAGCCGATGCCGCTTGGTGCTCTCCGACAGCATCGAGATCGCCGCCTTCAGCTTCTCGACCGACTTCTCGCCCATCCGCGGCAGCTTCAGGATCGACCCGTCCGCGATGATCCGGTGCAGGTCCGCCAGGCTCGTCACCCCCGCCTGCGTCCAGAACACCCGCACCGTCTTGGGCCCGATCCCCTGCAGTTGCAGCAGTTGCAGCAGCCCCGCCGGCACCTTCGCCGCCAGTTCCGCGTGCTCAGCGATCGCGCCCGTCGTCACCAGCTCGACGATCTTCTCCGCCGTCTTGGGCCCCAGCCCCTCGATCTTCCGCAAATCCGCCGCGCCGGTCGCCCCGCGAGCGATCGACGCGATGTCGCCCGGAAAATCCTCCACCGCCCGCGCCGCCCGGCTGTGCGCCAGAACTCGGAACGAGTCCTCCCCCAGCAGCTCCATCATGCTGGCGATCTCAGACAAGGCACGCGCGATCGCGGCGTTGGACATGCCGGAACTCTAACCCATCGCCCCCCGCACCGCCTCCACCAACTCCTCAGGCTCTGGAAGCCGCCCGCGCCCCACCGTCCGGCACGCCTGCCATCCGCTCGCCGGGTCCAGAATCGTGAACCCGTCGGCGCGAAGCGTCGCCAGGTTCCGCTGCGTCGACGGCTGGTCCAGCATCACCTCGTTCATCGACGGAGCCAAGAGCACCGGCGTCTTCCGCCGGTCAATCGCCGACAGAATCAGGCACACGATGTCGTCGGTGATGCCCGCCGCCAGCTTTGCCAGGCAGTCCATGCTCGCCGGCGCCACGATCGCCACCTTCGCCGACCGCGCCAGGCTGATGTGCTGCGGGTCGTGGCTCTCCACGTGCTCCCACGCCGATGTATACACCGCCCGCCCGGACAAAGCCTGGAACGTCAGCGGAGTCACGAACTTCGTCGCGCCCGGCGTCATCGCCACCGTCACCTGCGCGCCCGCCTGCGCCAGTTTGGACACCAGCCCCGCGGCCTTGAACGCCGCGATCCCGCCGGTCACCCCGACGATCACGTTCGCGCTGTGCAGCGGGTCGGGCATGGATCAATCAGCCCAGGGCTCGCGCGCTCACCGCGCCGGCGGCAGCGCCGCCTTCACCGACTCGTCGTTGTGATCGATCTCGGGGACCAGCTTGTCCTCCATGATCTCCTGGATCACCACTTCCAGATCGCTGCGGCCGTGCCGCTCCACCATCGGCCGTGCGCCGTCCATGAGCTGCACCAGCCGACGCTGGATCAGTGCGCACAGGCGGAACCGGCCGCCGACCTTGTTGATGATCTCGTCGCTCTTGAGGGCTTCGATCATGGGGGCAGAGACTCCAGTGAGAGCGGTGGGGCGGGGATGGCAGGCCGAGCTGGGCGGTCAGTACACGCGAGGCCGAAATTCGCAAAGGCGGGATAGTCCGGCCCGAGCGCGGCTGAAGTGGCGAGACCGCTCGTGCCGATGAAGCAAAGTCTTTGAAAAATCGGGATGCCATCCCCGAGAACGCTGGTATACTAGGGCGCTGACAGGGGTGGGTCGACTGGCTCTGTGTGGACGGTCTTTCGCTTCGGTCTTCGCCGCCGATCGGCTCGGGCTTTGATAGGATGCCCCGGCTAGGTCGGAGATTGGGCGACTTCAGGCCCTAGCCAGCCCGTTCCCGGATCTCCCGGCCGCGAAACCTACGACCCGTGCCGCGCAGCGCGTGATGTCGTGGTCTTTCTGAGCCCGGTTCAGGTGTCATCGGTCGGGGCTTCCCCGGCCGTGTTGCGCGAAGTCGAGGGCCAGACCCTCGGCCCGCCATCGCGAAGTTCGATTCTGGGTTCGCCCCCGCATTTCGGCCCTGTCTGGCCGCCTTCTCGCGGGGGCTTGGGAACCGGTTCATGCTGACCAAGACGTGGTCCTTCGGCGACAAAGTCGTGCATCTGGAGCGTCCCGAGTGGGGCAGCGGCATCGTCACCGCCGTCGCGGGCGACAGCCTCGACGGGCGACCCTGCCAGCGCCTCACCATCCGCTTCGAGCGAGCAGGCGTCAAGCAGTTGCTCTCCGCCATCGCCCACCTGGTGCCCGCCTCCGACGCCCCCGCCATACACCCGATGGCCTCCAACGAGCCCCTGGGCCACGCCTCGGACCACGACGACCCGCTCAAGGCCGCCATCGCCGGGCCCAGCGCCAAAGAGGTCATGCTCAAGCTGCCCCAGCGGGCAAACGACCCCTTCACCACCCCCCGCGCCCGCCTGGAGGGCACGCTCGCCCTCTACCGCTACTCGGAACATGGGGGGAGTCTGCTGGATTGGGCGTCGGCGCAAAGCGGGCTGAAGGACCCCATGACCCGCTTCAATCGCCACGAGCTCGAAGACCTCTTCAAGCGCTGGACCATGGTCCGCGATGACCACTTCCGCAAGCTCGCCGGCGAACTCCGCAAGAACGACCCCGCCCTGCTCGCCGACGTCATGAAGTCCGCGCCCCGCTCCGCCCAGAACGCGCTGAAGCGTTTCGACGCGCTGCGTTGACTTTCGGCAACACCCGTTACAACCGGACCCCGCCCTCACCCCGGCCCGCGCCCCCGCCGCGCCCCCAAATCCGCTTTCCCGCGGCTGCGCACGCGTTTTTCTCGGACGCCCACGCTCTGGCACGCCAGCCTGGCGCGGCCCTTGTTCCTCTGGTCTCTCGTCGGGACACACGAGCCCGACGCCAAACCCCCGTCCCCCACGGGCCTAGACCAGAAGAGGAGCACGACCATGAACGAGCAGGACTTCCAGAACAAACTCGGCGAACTCATGCAGCAGATCGGCGAACTCCCCACCGACCAGCGCGAACGCCTCGAACAGATGGCCGGCGAAGCCCGCGACCGCCACAACCGCATGAAGAAGACCATCACCGACCTGCAGGACTCCCTCGATTACCTCCGCCTCTCCGTCAAGTACATCATGTTCGACCTCGAGGCCACCCGCCGCGAGAACGCCTACCTCCGCAAACTCCTCGAGAAGTCCGCCGAGGGCCACGACGACGGCAACGGCGCCGACTGAACCCCAACCACTCCCGCCCCGGCCCGCCCCAGAGGGCGCCCGAGCGCGGCAACGAAACTCTCTCCTCTGGTCCTGCGCGTTGGCTACCGCCGACACGCGGGTTTCCCGGGCAGCACCTCACGCTCAGCGGGTCGCCGGCTTCGTGATCTCCACCACCCGCCCCGCCACCTCGTTGGGCACCATGAACGACAGGCTGTAGTGCGCGATCAGCCAGCGCCCGGGCTCCCCGCGCCTCACCGCCACGCCCGTCCCCCGGCACACGCCGTACTTCGCGTTGTCCAGCAGTTCGTCGAAGTACGCCACGCCCGCGCCCGCCAGCGCCACATGCCGCGACCCCGCCCGCGGCACATACGTCCAGCCCTGCCCGCGATCAAAGTACGGCTTGGCGTACGCCCTGAACTCGTCCACCGTCCAGCGCTCCGTCGCATCGGTGCCGAGGAACACGCCCTCGGGCGCAAAGCACCCGAAGTACGCCCCGCCATCAGCCCGCGAGGCCGCCGCGTGGAACGTGTCCAGCAGCGCGCCCACCTCGCGTGCAGCCTCCGCCGCATCCGCGCTCGTCGCCATGTCCGCCTCCCCTCTCGCCCCGCCCCCCGGCGCCCGGCACGCAGGCATCGCCGACAAAGCCGACAACGCCAGCACCGCCCCCAAACCCCATCCGCCCATCGCTCGTCTCATGCCCGAGCATAACGCCCTCTCCCAGAAAGGGTGGCCCAGGCTTCCCGCCTGGGCGGCCTTGGGCCCGCGTGGACGCCTTCGCGACCCCCGCTTCAAACAGACCCAGGCCCCGCCAGACCGCCGATTTGATTCCCGCCCGCCCCTCCATACCATCCCATCCCAGCCGGAGAGGTGCCAGAGCGGTTGAACGGGCTGGTCTCGAAAACCAGTATGGGGCTTCGCCTCATCGGGAGTTCGAATCTCCCCCTCTCCGCTTTATCCCCTGTTCCCGCTCTCGCTCCGCTTCGGCTGAGCCTGAGCTTTCCATTGCGCCCTGGCCCTGTTCCACAAGCCCTTGGCCGAGCACGAGTTGCCAATCCTCCCGCGGAGCCCACTGGAGCCTTCGCGACCGCAGGGTCATGTTCAAACCCATGGATTTGAAGAATCGCCACCTTTCGGCGGGTGAACCGCCGGTGGCGATGGAAGTGGCGGAGCGGCAAGCCTTTACGAGTGTGCGGAGGTGTTCAAACCTTCCGGAGGCTTGCCGGCCCAATGAAATCCGGTGTTCCACCAGTTTGTGACGCTCGACGACCAGCGTGTTCTTGCTCTGGCGGTACTCCTCGACGCTGACGGCGTTGTCGAGGTAAAGGTTCATGAGGCGCTGGAGGCGTTGGTCGGTCTGGGCGATCTGATCTTGCACGCTCGCGTCTTCGGCTCTCGCGTGCGCCGCGCTGGCTTCGGCGCGCTGGTCGAGTTCGGTCAGGATTTCTTGGGCCACATCTTCGGACAGCGCAACGCTCTTGATCGCTTCCTGAATCTGTTCCGCGAGGAGTTCCTCGCGGACGTACGGCTCGCGGCAGCGCTCCTTCTTGCGGGTGCAGCGGACGTAGCGGTACTGGCGCTGCTGCTCCAGCGTGATGAGGCAGCCGCACCCGCCGCAGCGGAGCTGGCCGCGGTAGAGGAACGGGAGGTTGTCCTTGGATTTGGCGCGGCCGCGCTGGAGCATCACGCGGCGGCACTCATCGAAGAGGGCCTGGCTCACCAGCGGCGTGTGCTGACCGTCGTACAGCTCGTCCTTGTAGCGCAGCACGCCGTAGTAGATGGGGTTGATGAGGGCATGCTGGACGTTGGCGATGGTGGGGATGTTGCCGCCGAGCGTGCGCAGGCCCAGGTCGGCGAGTTTGCCGCGCAGAATGCGGAAGTTGTACTCGCCGGTCGCGTAGAGCTCGAACATCTTGGCGACCAGCGGGCCGTGTACTGGGTCGGGGACGATGGAGCGAGTAGCGCGGTCGTTGAGGTAGCCCATCGGGGCGACCTGCGGCCAGATGCCCGCACGGATCTTCTGACGCTTGCCGCGGATGATGTTCTCGGAGAGGTTGTCGATGTAGTACTTGCTCTGGGTGAGCATCATGCCGAGCATGAACTTACCTTGAGCGGTGGCCTCGAAGCGGAACGTGGGGAACTTGAGATCGAGCAGGTGCTTGCGGTCGATGAGGTGGATGAGACGACCGCCGTCGAGCGCGTTGCGGGAGAGGCGGTCGGGGTGCCAGGCGAGAATCCCCTCGGCCTCGCCGCGCTCGATGCGGTCGAGCATGTCGTTGAAGAGCGGTCGGCCGGGGGCCTTGGCGCTCTGCTTCTCGATGATCTCATCGACGACGGTGAGATTCTCGCGGGCGGCCAGCTCGCGGACCTCGGCGAGTTGATCGCCGATGGAGCGGACCTGACGCGAGAAGTCGTCGGTGGACTTGCGGGCGTAGATGAAGTACCGCGGCGTGGATTTCATGCTCGGTGCCTCCGTGCAGGGGAATTGTGCGCTCTCTGGCGGCGTGCGTCCACCCTCGCTTCCCGGCGAATGGGCTGCGCCGCCGGCCGCGAAATCGCGGCGACGCCGGGGCGCGAGGGTGGACGGGAGAGGGAGCGTCCGCGTGGGTGCGGACGATGGAGAGTTGAGAGGGCGTGCGTTCATGACGCGGGCAGCGTCACGCGCGGCGCGACGCGGCGCAAGCGCGAATCACCCGACATGACCCAGCGGTCGCGAAGGCATGCGTGGGTCCGCGGGGAATCAAGGGAAGCCTGGATTGGCAACTCGTGCCGGACAGGAGCCACGGCCAAGGGCGGGGAGCGGAGAGATGTGGAACAGGGCCAGGTGTGGGGGGCGGGGGATCGCAATGGAAAGCTCAGGCTCAGCCGAAGCGGAGCGAGAGCGGGAACAGGGGATAAAGCGGAGACTGCTCTCCATCGTTTGAACAGGAGTTCAAGCCGATGGAGGCCTCGTGTCAAGGGAGCCCTTGACGCGCCCCTGCCCAAACGGGCACGAACAGCCGAACGAACAAGCCCG
>JALHNL010000022.1 GCA_022843545.1 Phycisphaerales bacterium
GATGAACCCAGACGGCACGCTCCGCAACAGCGCCTTCAAGGTCCACCACATGCCCGGCGTGCTGTTCTTCCGCCGCAGCGACCACTTCGACCACGAGCGATTCCTCACCGGGGACACGGTCTCATGGGGCAACGACGCGAAGAACCCCGACTCGCTGGGCATCACCGGCAAGCGCTCGGTCATGCTCGTCGCCCTGCGGCTGCTCCACTACCTCGGCTTCTCGACGGTGTACCTGCTCGGCTGCGACTTCAAGATGGACGCGGAGCGCAAGTACGCCTTCGACGAGCACCGGGCGGCGAATGCGATCCGGCACAACAACGTGCTGTATGACTCGCTGTCGCGCCGGTTCGAGGCCCTCAAGCCGCATTTCGAGAAGCACCGCTTCCGCGTGGTCAATTGCTCGCCCGGAAGCGCCCTGGAGGTCTTCGAGAAGATGGCCTTTGAGGACGCGGTGAAGGCAGCCGCTTCCGAGTGCGGCAAGCCCGTCCGCACCGACGGGTGGTACGAGCCCGATCCCAAGGCGAGCGCCCCGCAACAGGAGGCCGCACGATGAGCGACGGCCCCACGCGGTACTACCTCTACATCCCCGTCTGGGCGACGGGACGCGCTCCCCAGGGCGGCGGGTCGAGCAACTACTCGACGCCGTCAGGCTCGACCCCGGAGAGCACGTACTCGACCCCGACCAGCACGCCGAGCATGCCGTCGAGCTACTCGACGACCGGCGACGTGATCTACACGACCGGGCCGGGCGGCACGCCCACGCTCACGTTCTACACCACCGGCGCGTTCACGAGCAACACGCCCGGGACGACACACACGCCGTCGAGCAGCGGGCCGATGTCATCCAGCGGGATGACCACAGACTCGTCGCAGACGCCGACGAGTTCGCAGACGCCGTCGAGCACGGGCTCGTCGGGCATGAGCAGTTCCGGCGGCGGGAGTTCCTCGGGCGCGTCGAGTGGCATGTCCTCGGGTGCGAG
Source organism: Phycisphaerales bacterium (assembly GCA_022843545.1). Lineage (GTDB taxonomy): Bacteria > Planctomycetota > Phycisphaerae > Phycisphaerales > UBA1924 > JALHNL01. Next base: position 981 of record JALHNL010000022.1, read on the forward strand.
TTCGGGGGCATCGTCGGGCATGTCGTCGGGCGGCAGTTCCGGTATGTCCTCGGGCATGTCGTCGGGCGGGTCGTCCGGTGGTTCATCGGGCGGCGGATCGTCCGGAGGCGGGTCGTCGGGCGGTGGCGGATCCAGCGGCGGCGGCAGCGGCCCCGGTGGGTCGGGTCCAGGCGGGTCCGGGCCTGGCGGCTCGGGGCCGGGTGGTTCTGGGCCGGGCGGGAGTGGTCCCGGCGGCTCCGGCCCCGGTTCCAACTGCGTGCTCGTGGGCACGCCCGTGGTTCTGGCCGACGGATCGATCAAGCCCGTCGAGGCACTCAAGCCGGGCGACCGCGTCGCGGCGCTCGACGTGGCGGGCCTGGACCGCGACGTGCCGTGGCGAGCCCAGTACCAGTGGCTCCGTCCGTGGGCGGAGGCAGCGCTCACGCCCGTCACTGGCACGGTCAGCAGCGTGAAGATCGGATCGCACGAGGGGTTCGTCACCATCAACGGCCGCCTATGCCTGACGCCCGAGCACCCTGTGCTGCTGAAGCGCAACGAGGAGATCGGCTTCGCGTCGGCGGAGTTCGTGCAGGTCGGCGATGCGCTCGTGCGCCAGGACCTGAGCGAGGAAATCGTCGAGACGGTGCAACGCTCAGCCGAGCGGGTGATGACCGTGGCGGTCCATGTGCCAGGGCTGAACGTGTTCCTGGCTGGCGGCGTGTGGATTCACAACGACATGCCCGCCACGCAGCAGAGCGGCTCCGGATCATCGTCGGGTTCGGGGTCGAGTTCAGGCTCCGGGTCCGGGTCGTCGAGCGGGAGCGGCTCCGGCAGCGGAAAGTCCAGCGGCTCGTCCATGTCGAGCTCGGGGTCCAGTTCCGGTTCGAGTTCCGGCAGTTCGTCAGGCTCATCGAGCGGCAGCGACAGCGGCTCCGGCCCGCCCGGCTCCGGATCGGGCTCCGGCAGCGCCCAGCAGTCAGTGGCGCTGGGCGAAGGCGCATCGTCCTTCATCGAGGGTGGCATGGAGGGCGTGCCTCCGGCGAAGTGGCAGCAGAGCGGCGTAGTAAGTCTCAGCAGCGGCATCGAAGAGGAGGCAAAGGCGTGATTCCGAAGGTCATCTACACGGCGGACCTCAGCGAGACTCCCGACAAGCAGCGGCTCACGGCCTGGCGGCACGCGTGGCAGACCATGCATCCCGAGTGGGACGTGGTGACGCTCACGCTGGACACCAAGCCGCCGATCCTCAACTACGACCAGTGGCAGCAAACCTTCGGGCTCAGCGAGCCCGCAGCCTCGGCGGCACGGCTGAACCTGCTTCGCTACGAGGTGCTGGCCCGCGAGGGCGGCGTCTTTGTCGATCCGGACCGCCTGCCGCTGCGCCCGCTCGATGAACTCGTCGCCGGGGTCGGCGCGTTCTGCTCGACCATCGCCAGCCACGGCGCGAGCAGGCCGCACATGCTCTCGCCGTCGGTGCTCGGCGCGACGCGGAACCATCCGTTGCTCTGGCACGCCATCCGCGATCTGCCGCACTCGGTGCTGGTCTATCGCGGCGTGTGGGACCAGAGCGGGCCGGGGTTCCTGACCCGCGTGGTCCGCGACCACGGGCACTTCCGCGACGTGGTGCCCTTCCACTGGGCGCTCTTCGAGCAGGGCGAGGAGGCCGCCAGGGCCCATGGCGGTGCGTTCGCGTTCGTGCAGGCCAAGCCCGCGGAGGTGGTGGCGTGAGCACGGCCGCACGCACCACCTCAATCCCGCGTGTCCTGCACCAGATCTGGCTGGGCAAGGGCGAGATGCCGCTCAACCAGCGTCGCTGGCGTCGCCGCGTCGCCGAGATGAACCCGCACTGGGAGATGCGGCTGTGGACCGACGACAACCTGCCGCCGATCCTCAACCGCAACGCCTGGGACGCCTGCGGCAACGTCGGCGGCACGCCCGGCTGCGTGATGCGCTCGGATATCCTGCGGCTGGAGATCTTGGCCCGGTTCGGAGGGGTCTACCTCGACACCGACGTGAAGCCGGTACGGCCGCTGGATGAGATGTGCCCGCCCGAGGTCGTCGCGTGGGCCGCGTGCGAGCAACTCGACATCGTGACAAACGCCGCGATGGGATTCCCGCCCAACCACCCGGCGATGTGGCACGCGGTGGCGATGGTCGAAGAGTCGTTCTTCGAGCGCCGGTATGTCGGTGATCAGGCGGGGCCGGGCCTGATCGCCCGGGTGGTCACGCAGTACGACGACGTGGCGCTGTATCCGCCGGCCTACTTCCACCCGACGGTCGGAGAGTCGAAGTCCAACCCGGACGCGCCCGTGTTCTTGAAGGCGGCGCATCTCTTCGCGGGGACGTGGGTGGAAGAGAATCGGCAACGCTACTCAAGAATGTGGCACGCGAACGAATCACGTCGCTGATCGAGCCCTCAACCTCAGGCTGTTGAGCACCACGCTTACGCTGCTGAACGCCATCGCGGCGCTCGCGAGAATCGGCGAGAGCAACCAGCCCGTGAACGGGAAAAGCACGCCCGCCGCGATGGGGATTCCCACGATGTTGTAGATGAACGCCCAGAACAGGTTCTGCTTGATCGTCCGCATGGTGTCGTGCGAAAGGGCGATCGCCTGGGGCACGGCCCGCAGATCGCCGCGCATGAGCGTGATGTCAGCAGACTCCATCGCCACATCGGTGCCGGTCCCGACGGCCAGGCCGACATCGGCCTGAGCGAGCGCGGGTGCATCGTTGATGCCGTCGCCGACCATGCCCACGACGTGCCCCTCGACCTGAAGGGCCCTGACCTTGTCCGCCTTGTCCTTTGGCAGTACATCAGCGAAAACGACATCGACGCCAACTTGCGAGGCGACGGCGTCGGCCGTTCGCTTGTTGTCGCCGGTCATCATGACCACGCGGAGACCCAGCTCATGCATCGTGGCGATGGCCGCCTTCGATTCGGGTCGCACCGTGTCGGCGACCGCAATAATTCCCGCTTCGCGGCCGTCGACGGCAACGTACATGGGCGTGCGCCCCAGCGCCGCCAGACCCGCGGCGTTCTCCCCCATCGCGGACTGGATACTGCGCTGAGCCAGCAACGCCGCTTTGCCGACTAGCACCGCGTGCCCGTCTACCTGGGCCTCGACGCCGTTCCCGACCACGGCCTGAAAGTCGATCGGTTCAGTGAGCGACAGTCCGCGTGCCAAGGCCTCACGGACGATCGCGGCGGCGAGCGGGTGCTCGCTGTGCTGCTCCGCTGAAGCGGCCAACCGCAGCAACTCGCGTTCATCGAGCGTCTCCTGCACACCCACGGGTGCCGTGATGATGTCCGTCACGGCGGGCTTGCCGTGCGTGATGGTGCCCGTCTTGTCGAGCACGATGGCGGTGAGCTTGTGGGCGGTCTCCAGCGCCTCGCCGCCCTTGATGAGAATACCCTTTTCCGCGCCGCGCCCCGTGCCGACCATGATCGCCGTCGGCGTTGCCAGCCCCAGGGCGCACGGGCACGCGATGATGAGCACGGAGACGGCCGTGACCAGCGCCATGCTGAGGCGCGATTCCGCCGGCGAAGCGAACCACCAGACCACGAACGTTACGAGGGCGATCGCGATCACGATGGGAACGAACACGCCGCTGATCTTGTCGGCCAGGCGGGCAATCGGGGCCTTACTGCCCTGGGCCTCCTGGACAAGCCGCACGATCTGCTGAAGAGCCGAGTCAGCTCCGACCCTGGTCGCCACCAGCCGCAGCGCGCCGGTCGTGTTCATCGTCGCGCCGAAAACGCTGTCGCCGGCCGTCTTCTCGACCGGCACGCTCTCGCCGGTGAGCATCGACTCGTCCACGGCGGACTGGCCGCTCTCAACACGTCCATCCACGGGGATCTTCTCGCCGGGACGCACCAACACGCGATCACCAACGACGACAGATTCGATTGGCACGTCCTGCTCGGTGCCGTTGCGCACGACACGAGCTGTCCGAGCCTGCATGCCAATGAGACGCTTGATGGCCGCACTCGTCCGCCCCGTGGCCCGGGCCTCGAAGTACTTGCCCAACAGGATCAGGACGATGATGACCGCGGCGGCCTCGTAGTACACGGGCACCATGACCATGCCGCCCATGTTGCCTTCGGCGTGTGCGGCATGAGCCGCGGCTCCGCTCACTCCAGCGAAGAACCCCGGCCAGATCGTCGCCGCGAGCGAGTAGAGGTACGCCGCGCCGGTGCCCATCGCCACCAGCGTGTCCATGTTGGCGCTGAAGTGCCGCAAGCCCTTCCACGCGGAGCGGAAGAACTGCCACCCGCACCAGAACATGACCGGCGTCGTGAGCGCGAGTTGGAGCCAGTTGGTCCAGGGGACGTTGAAGGCGTCGATCTTGCCGTGCGACATCGCGATGACGAGCACCGGCAGCGATAGCACGGCCCCGACGGTCGTCTTGATCAGCAGCCGTCGGGCCTCTGCCTCTCCGACGTTCAAGTGGGCCGAGTGGTCCTCGCCCCTAGGGCCGCCGTTCATCGCGTGCCCGGCGTGTTCCCCCGCCGTCTGCGCTGCGAGCATCGCGGCGTGATCGTGGCCCGCGTGTCCCTGCGGAGGATTCGTCGCCCCCTGCTTCACCGGCGACACGACGGCCTTGTAGCCGATGCCGTCCACCGCCTTGGCGAGTTGCTCCGGACCGGTCGCCGCCGGGTCGTACCTCACCGTCGCCACCTTGGTAGCGAAGTTCACGCTCGCCGACTCAACGCCCGGCTGCTTGCCCAGACGCTTCTCGATCCGGCTCGCGCACGAAGCGCACGTCATCCCTTCGATCGGCAGATCGGCCCGCTCGATAGTCGCTTTGGCAGTCGTCTCCGTCGGTGCGGCCTCGCCGCCATGCGGATCTTCGTTGGCGTTCGTCATCATCGTCCTTTGTACATCGAGCCGATCTCAGGGCTTGGTCGCCGCCGTTGTTCGCTCTGTCGGTGAGCGCGAAGAGGGCTTGGTTGCGTCGTCCTTCTTGAGCACCGCCCCGGCGATGATCGCTCCGACCACCACCGCACCCAGGATCAAGGGCATGAACTTTCGCCATCCCGTCGCCGGAGCATTGTCGTCATGGCATCCGCAGTTGCAACTCATGATTCACCTCGCGTTCCCATTTCATTACACCAGCACTCGGCTCACGGCTTCCACAGCCTTCAGCCCTGTCCCGAACCGGGCCATTGTCTCGCGGTGTTTATCCAGTTCGCCGTAGGGCAGGAAGCGCACGGCGAAATCGGCGACGCGTCGGAACGCGGGCCGGGCCAGTTGCTGCCGCACATCGTCTTCCCTCGCGTCGGGCGCGACAAGAAACAGTCGCACTCCCGCGTGATCGGGCACACCCAACGCGAGGTCGAGCATCCGCACGATGCCTGAGTAGATGCTCGTGGTGTGCTCGACCTCGAAGGCCGCGGCGACACGGCCGGGGGATGCGCCGCCGAACTCGCCTCGTTCGAGCCAGAGCACGTCGATCAGTCGAACGGCCTCCACGCCGGTGGACTGCTCCAGCGCCGGCGGGAGGGCATCGATGCACCCGTCGCACAGCCGCCCGCCCTCCAGCGGCCGGTTGCGGTCGTTCGCCGCGACCCACACGTCAAAGCCGAGCGAGCGGCCCAGGTCGCGGAGCCAGCCCTGCACCTGGGCGTGCGACCGGTCCTCCTGCTCGGCGATCTTCTGTGCTTTCACGGCGGCCGCGGACTCGTCGCGGACGTTCCTGAGGTCCGCCTCCCACGCGGCGATCGCATCGGTGTCGCCGCTGCGCGGCGGGGCTTGGTAGCGTCCGAGACCCACATCGAACAACAAGCCCGCGACTGCTCCGAGATCGTTGCTCAGCAGCGCACGGTGCTCGGCGTTGATCCGCATCACGCCGGCGCGCATGGCGAGGTACTGCTCCCACGATCCGAGCTTGACCTTCGAGCCGGTCACCGCGTTGTACCCCTTGACGATGGCCGTGTTGAAGGGTGGTACCAGCGTGGGGTGCAGGAAGTAGAGCATGTTGGCCGCGGCGGGACCCAGGCCTTTGATGTTCCGATCGGCGAGCGTTCGGACGGCCCGCACGACCGCGTCCTCGGTGTCGCAGCACGAGCACGTGTGCAGGAACCGTCCGAAGGCCCTCTGATTCTCCGCGCTCTCGTAGATGTCCGGGATGCGAAGCTTGGGCTTCCACAGGAACGCGTGGTCTGCCCCCTTGAAGATCTGTCGCTGCTCCGCGATCGAATGCACGACGGTTTCCAGCGACGAACCCTTGTAGACGTTGCCGAACGTCCCCGCGTCGATCTCTCGCACGACCTCGGCGATCCCCACCCGGATCGAACGAAAGTTCTTGATCCGCTGGTCCCACAGGAACCACGAGCGGTACGCCCCGCCGGGGTCGTCCTTCCAACGGGCAATCAGTTGGGCGAGCGCGTCGTACATGCCGTCAATGCTCCTTGGCGCATCCGAGCGGGGTCACCGGGCGATCTTGCCGACCAGCGCGATCAGTTCGTCCACCATCGCCGCCTGCTGGGCCTCGTCGCCGTGCATGGCGTGGTTCGCGCAGTGCGACAGGTGGTTGCGGAGCAGGTTCTTGGCGACCGAGCGCAGCGACTCTTGCACCGCCGCGCACTGCTGGATGATGTCCGCGCAGTAGCGGTTTTCGTCGATCATCGCGGCGATTCCACGCACCTGCCCCTCAATCCGCTTGAGGTGTTTCAGGTTCGCCGCCTTGAGGTCGTGGTCCACGCCCGCTGCGTGCGCGCCAGGCCCGACGCCATCGCGCGCGGCCTCCAGCCCAGCCGCCGCGCCGCACCCGCAGCACGCCGCGGCTCGTGCGCCTTCAGGAGATGCTCGCCCCGCGCCGCTCACGACTGGGGCGCTCTTTGCGTCGCCCGCCCGTGCGCTGCTCGTCTCGCTCTGCTTTTTCATGCGTGAGTGTCCCTTTGTTGTCGGCACCGAATGCCGCCCCGCTTCCCGACTTCAGCCGCGAGAAGGGCCGTGCGCGGCGTTCTTGTTTCCACCGACGCAGCACGCCGCGGCGGGAGCCCGTCCAGCACCGGCTTCCGCCGACTCCGCGCTCGCTCGGGCCGTGTAACCGGCCTCGCCAAGGGCGTTCACGGCCCGGGACACGGTGGGACCGTCGGGCGCGGTGATTTCGGCACGGCCCACCGCGACCGACCGGACGCCCACGCCCGGCACGGCGGCCAGGGCCTTGGTAACGGTCTGCACGCATTGCCCGCAACTCATCCCGTCGATAGAGAGCGTCGTGGCCGTGTTCGTCCGTGCCGTCGTGTCCATGAGAAACTCCTTTGTCGAAGTATACTCCCCAGGGGTATCTGCGTCCACCATGGCCGCGAAGTTCGACGTGGCTTTGCCCCGGGCAGGCGGAGGTAAGGCGTGTGTGTCCGCCGCGTCCGCGCGGACTCTCAGGATTCCCGTCCAGGTCGGTCGGACGACCGTCCCGATGGGCGGGACGGGGGCGCGAGGCGACGGGACGAGCGTCCGGCCGGCTCGTGCGGGCTTCCATGCGGATCGCACGGGTGTGCGTGCGGCATGGACGGGCGTGCGAGCGACGCGTTCGGTCGTCCGGGCCGGGGGGACGATCGTCCCCCCGCAAGGCGCGATCGCGCGATCGCGCCATCTCCCCGCGGGGACCGAATCCCGGCCGCCGGAACGCCTCGGCCCGGCTCCTGGGACGGGGCAATCGGCCCGACCGGCTTCCGCCGGACGAGCCGCGTTGGTTCAGTGCCTGGCCATCTTCCGGCACGAGTCGGCGCACGCCTTGCACGCGGCGGCGCAGGCCTTGGTCGGTGCGTCCTCGAGCCCAAGTTCGGCGCAGCACGCGGCGCAGGCGTCGCACACCGTGGCGCACGCGGCGCAGACCGCGGCGTGCTGCGGGGAGCCGCGGTGCAGGAAGCTGTGCGCCGACGCGCAGATCTCGGCGCAGTCCATCAGCGTGCCGATGTGCGCCGGGTCGGCGGGCTGGCCGGTCTTGACGCAGTGGGCCAGGCAGTGCGGGATGAGGGCCAGGCACGCGTCCATGCACTGATGGCAGGTCTCGGCGCAGACGGAATGAGCGGACATGATCGACTCCTTGTCTGTCCCCGCGACGGTCGTCGACGGCGGACGGTTCTTGCAGCGGCCCGGACAACACCCCGCCAGGCCTCGGGGAACGATCGAATGCGGTCGCTGAGCGATCCTCGGCGCCGGCGGGGTTCAGGGCTTCTCAGATTCGCCGCCGGACGGGTGCGCGGTGCCGCGGGGCGTGGCCGTGGGCCGGGGCGGCCCGGTCAGGTTGTAGATCGCGGCGATCGTCGCCCCGAGCAACCATCCGAGGACGAAGACGCAGAAGGCTCCCGTGGCGGTCTGCGTCCACGTCTTGTCCCACGTCAGAACGGGGCCGAAGTCGAGGCCGTGGACGAGCGCGTTGGCGAAGTGCAGCGCGGCGTCCTTGGGCACGAGAGCCATGACGACGGCGCAGCCAAGGTGGAGCACGGCGAGCGTCGCGCCCAGCGCGAAGCCCAAGCGACGCGGATCAATGATGTGCATGGTCGCTCCCTCCTTCGCGTCGGGCCGACTCGGTGGGCGGCGTTGCGTCGCGGTCGGATCCGCCGCGGCGCCACGAGAACGTGGCGGTGAGGAGATGGCAGGCCAGCATCGCGGCCAGAGCGATCGGGATGACCCAGCCCTCGCGCACTCCGACGAGCGGGAGCACGAAGATCAGGAGCAGGGGCCCGAGGCAGCCCAGCAGCATCAGCCACAAGTGTTTGTGTCCGGGTCCGCAGCACATGGCGTGGTCCTTTCTCGGCGGGGCGATAGTGGCCCGGGCGCAACTCAGCCATCGACAGGCTCGGCGACGGTGCCCGGCGGGTGCGCGTACCAGCCGGGGTCCTTCCCGTCTTCCAACGCGGCCCGCACCTTGACGAGCGTGAACATGCCGCCGGCGTCGATCTCGTCGAAGGGGCCTTCGGTGGCGCTGCCGATCGTGTTCGGCGGGCGGCCCATCTCCATCATGCCGGTCATGCTCGCTGGCATGGGCATGTAGCCCGGGATACGGCGAGCAAGACGGGCCGCGGGCCCGGCCTGATCGACTCCGAGCAGTTGCGGCAGGTTGTGCCCCATGCCGTTCATCAGGTGGTGGACCTTGTGGCAGTGGAAGGCCCAGTCGCCCTCCGCGTCGGCGACGAACTCGATGTCGCGCGCCGAGCCGGTCGGGACGTTCACCGTGACCTCCGGCCACTGGCCCGCCTCGGGGATCGGGCCCCCGTCGGTGCCGGTGACCTTGAACGAGAACCCGTGCAGGTGGATCGGGTGCGAGTTGGTCGTGCTCAGGTTGCCGATGCGGATCCGGACGCGCTCGCCCAGACGCGCGAGCATCGGCGAGGTGCCGGGGAACATCCGCCCGTTGAACGTGAACAGGTTGAAGTTGGTCATTTCCGTTGGGTCGGGCGTGGCCGAGCCGGGCCGCACGAGCCACTCGTTGAGGAGGATCGCGTAGTCGCGGTCGACGGCGCGCACCGAAGGTTCGCGCGGGTGCACCACGAACAGGCCCATGAGCCCGAGGCCCATCTGGAACATCTCGTCGAAGTGCGGGTGGTACATGTACGTGCCGTGCTGACGGAGCGTGAACTCGTACCGGAACGTCTGGCCCTCGCGGATGTGCTTCTGCGTCAGCCCGCCCACCCCGTCCATGCCGTTGGGCAGCAGGATGCCGTGCCAGTGCACGGTGGTATGGATGCCCTTGGGCAGTCTGTTGGTCACGAGGATGCGGACGCGGTCGCCTTCGACGGCCTCGATCATCGGGCCGGGCGATTGCCCGTTGTATCCCCAGCAGTTGACCACCACCCCCGGCGCGAACTCGCGCTGGACCGGCTCGGCCACGAGCCTGAAGACCTTCACGCCGTTGTCGAGCTCGTAAGGCAGGGTCGGCGTGTCGAGAGCGATCACGGGGCGGTACCCGCGGGTGCCGTTGGCGGGTGCGGCGGCATGGGATGCGGGCGGCCTTGACGGAGGCACGGGTTTGGATGGGACATGGCCCTCGTGCTGCGGCTGCATCGCCGCGAGCAGAGGGGCGGCGGCGAAGGCGCCCGCGGTCGCGGTGAGCACTTGTCTGCGTGTGATGGGCTGGCTCATAGTCGAGGACTCCGGTCGATCGGTTTGCTGGGCGTGTGCGATTGAGTCAGGGGTGCTTCATGCCCGGCATGTCGGGCATCGCCATTGGAGGTGGCTGGGAAGGGACACCAGCGGGGGGAGCGACGATGGCCTCCGCGCGCTTAGGGACGCGAACGCCCATCGCACGCTCAAGCTCGGCGCGGGCGGTCCAGTAGTCCTGCTGGGCTCGCGCCGCGTCGATGGCCGAGCGGGCCTCGGCGCTCTTAGCTGCGAGCAGTTCGGGGTAGCCCGTGATCATGGCGTTGTGCTCAGCGAGCGCGAGCTGGCCGACCTTCCGCCGCTCAGGGAGGATCACGCGCTCGTAGCGAGCGAGTGAACGACGGGCGAGCGCCATCCGCTCGGCCGCAGTGCGCACCTCGGCGCGGGCCGCGCCCCGGCGGGACGCCAAACGCTCCTCCGCCTGGCGGATGAGTGCCTCCCGCCGGGCGTAAACCGCCTGGTGCTGGTGAAAGATGGGGAGTTCCACGCTGAAGTGCGGGCCGGTGGATTGAACTCCCTCACTGCTGCGTTCGGTCTCGACGCCGACGCTCCCCTTGGCGAGGAACCACTTGCGGTCGAACTCCAGCCCGAGCCGCTGCTGCTCCACCTCGCGGGCGAGGAGCGCAAGGTCGAGGCGGCGATCCAACGCGGTGGTCACCATTCCTTCGACGTCAGGATCGCCGGACGGCACCGGATCGTCGTTCGCGGCGATCGACCAAGGCGTGAGGCCGTCGGTTAGATCCAGGAGCCGCCCGAGCTCCTCGCGGCTGATCCGGGCGGCCGACTCGGCCTGGTCCAGTGCGATGGCCGCCTCCGCGGCGGCAAGACGTTCCCGGGCGAGTTCGATCTCCGGGACGTGGCCGAGCGGGAACTGCTGCTCCGCGATGTCCCGCGCGGCCGCGCCGAAGTCTGCTAGGGCGCGCTGGTGCTCGAGTACGCGCTGATCCGCGGCGAGCCGGTGCCAGGAAACGCGGACGCGTGTCGCCTTGTCGAGCACCGCGTCCGTGACGCGCAGCAGCGCCGCGTCGAGGTCGTTGCCCGCGATGCGCTTGCGAAGGGGTACGAGGAACACGTCCAGCCAGAGGTCCAGGCCCACGTTCCAGTTGACGCCGCTGGGCCCGCGGTCGGGTATGCGGAAGAAGCCGGCGAAGTCGGGGTTGCGGAGAAGCCCCGCGTGGACGAGGTCGGCCTGAGCCACGCCGAGGTCTTCATAGACGGCTTGGAGCTCGCGCGATCTGAGCAGGGCGACCTGCACCGCGGCGTCGGCCGTGAGGGGCTGTGCGAGCAGCCCGGACACGAACCCATCGGCGTCCGCGTCTTCGGGCCCACCCAGTCGCCAGTGCACCCGAGACGTCGCCGGCCCGAGGCGCTCGGCGGCGGCGGAGCGCACGTCGCCGAAGCGCTCGTCGGGCCGGACGGACACGCAACCGGCCAACGTGAAGATGCACACCGCCGACAATGCCGCGCGGGATGAACGACTGAGGGTCATGGAGAGGGCTCCGTGGCTGGAATGACAGAGGCAGGTTGGCTGGCAGTTGTTGCCTTGCGGAGTTCGAAGGCGATGGACAGGCTGAGGACGGTGCGGATCACGATCACACCCGCGAGCAGGCCCATGCCCTCGAGGGTCGGGGTGGTCACGGTCTTGAGGATGTCGGCGGCAATGAGGAATTCCAGGGACAATACCAACCGTCCGGCGAGGCGGAGACGGGCAGTCGTGACCTGACCGTCGAGATCACGAGCCATTGCAGCACGAGCGACCTCGAACACCCCCATCACAGTCGAGGCGACGATCATCACCGCGGCGATGGCCTCGATGACTCGTGATGCGGCGTTGATAGACACTTCGAGCATGGGGAAATCCGAACGTCATGTATGCATGCGGCTTATCGTCGGTTCGAGACGGGTGGCAAACACTTGTCACAGTCCACACCTTCCGGCGCACACTTGGCACACCAAAGCCTGAGCTCCCCTTCTTGTTCGTAGATGGACACATCCGTTCTGCATTCGGGACACTGATGTACGCGCCGGTACTCGACGTGCCGCCAGCCACCTCCTCGGTACTCGCCCCAGAGATGCACCTCCCTCTTCGCCGCGTCGTAGCACGAACGGCAAACCCGGACTCCGTCGGCCACCGAGTCCGACTGACGATGCGGCGTTGTGGAGCAGCCCACGGCGAGTGCCGCGAGAAGAACGAGTGAGCCAGAAACCCAAATACCAGCGTTCGGGCGCATGCGTGAACTCCTTTGACTCCTGCTTGACGACCGCAGACAGCGACGCGCGCCGTCAATGGTGCTTGTACCAACCGACCCCCTTGATGTCGTTCCACGAGTTCGTCTTGTGGCAGAGGTAGCACTGGCTCACGTCCGCGCTCTCGATCCGGGCGACCTTCATCGACACCATCGAGAAGTGCTCCATGTAGTGGCTGGGCGGGGCCTGATGGCACTGCGCGCAGTCGGTCGACAACGCGGAGGGGTGGCGGAATTCGCGGATCGACCATCCGCCGACGGCCGCGCTGGTGGCGTGGCAGGAGGCGCAGCCGCTGCCCATGAGCCCCCGGTGCGGATCCTGATTGGCGTGGCACGCGTTGCAGTCGAGCGCCAGTTCGCGCGGGGTGATCCGGGGGTGCGGCGCCGGCCGCGACGAGGCCACGCCGAGGGCCGCCATGATGGAGCGGGCGTCCGCCTCGGTGAGCGCGCCGCTGGACGCCGACTCTTCGGCGTGGTCGACGAGCGCGGCGTGCACCATGTCGATCGGGCGGCGCTCGCGTCCGAGATGCTCGACATGGCACTCCGAGCACGTCCCGACGTCGGCGTGGAACCGCGTGCTCTGCTTGGCGAGAACACCCTCGGTCACCGCCCCCGACGCGTGGCACGCCACGCACTTGTCGGCCGTCGGGCCCTTGTGCGGCGTGTGGCATGCCTCGCAGCGGTCGGCGAGGAACTCATGCTTCAACGAGAGCCTGCCCGGGTTCACGAACTCGCCCCATCCGGGAGCCGCGGACGTGCCTCCGCGGTGCGACATCAGCGGCAGCGCCGCGGCCGCACCCAGAGCCCCGAGTGTCACGACCGCGTAGATGATCTCGATCCTCTTCATGGCAGCCACCTGATCCCGAAGTACCACGCCGACCAGACGTGGACGGCCAGGAGCGCGTAGAGCACGATGGCGATAACGATGTGGCACGCGAGCCAACGGCCGAACGCGTCCTTGACGACCTCGTGAGACTTGATGGCGTACTCGAGGTCGGCCATCGACTCGGACAGCCGAATCGCTCGCTCGCGCACGCCGGGTGGGCGGCCAGCGCCCGCGGCTGGGTCGGCTACGAAGAAGGGGGCGGCCAGACGCGAGAAGAATCCCGCGAACGGCCGCAGGGCCGCAGCGGCCTCGGGCTCCTTGGCCAGCTCGCCGGCCGTCCGCTCGTACGCGACGCGCATCCCGGCGAGCATCTGCTGCTGCTCGCGCGAGTCGGCGCTCAGGCGGCCCATGAGGTAGCGTCCGACGAAGCCGCTCACGGCGACGATGAGCATCATCGCGGTCAGCGCGATCCCCAGCGGGCTCTCGAAGCGGTGCCCGCTGTGCAGCACGCCGAGGATCGGTCCGAGCACGCCCGCGTAGATGTGGACGGCCAGCAGCGTGCGCATCGACACAACACGCGTCACCGGCCCCTTAAGGAACGGGAGGCGCTTGACCACGAGGTATGCCAGCGGCACGAGCATCAGCGCGGCCGCGGAGATCCCCAGCACGCCGCCCGCGAGGCTGCCCGGGAAACGCGGGTCGCGGTGGACGGAGAACCCGAGCGCCAGCACCAGGAGGAGCAGCAGCAATCCAGTCACGATGGCCCGTTCACGTTCCTGCATCGCTCAGGCCTCCACTTCGAGGTTGGTCGTCGCCTGGGCCTGGCATGCGAGGACGATGCCGTTCGCTTTCTCCTCAGGCGACAGCGCGTCCTCGACGGCCATCGTCACCGACCCCTTCCTGAGCCGGACCTTGCATTGCCCGCAGGTTCCCGCTCGGCAAGAGTTATCGATGACCACGCCCACATGCTCGGCGGCCTCGAGCACGCTCGTCCCCGGCGGCAAGGGGGCCGATCGATTGGAGATGGTGAATGCCACCACAGGCGTCGCTGGCGAAGGCTCGACCATCGCGGCCTGGACCGTCGCCTGCCGGTCACTCTTGCTGCCGGCCGGGCCGAATGCCTCGGTCCGGATCTGCTCGCCGGGGACGCCGAGCTCAAGCAGCATCGCTCGCGTGGCGTCCATCATGGTTGCCGGGCCGCACAGGTGGACCCTTCGACGCGCGATGTCCGGCACGGACTGGGTGATGAGCTCCTTGGTCATGCGACCCTTCGGGCCCATCCATGCGGTGCCGTCGGCGCGGGACATGGTCGCGACGACGTGCAGATTCGGGTGCCGCTTCTGCAGGCGCTCGAGTTCTTCCCGGAACACGAAGTCCGCCGAGGTGCGGCAGGCAAAGAGCAGAAAGATGTCCTTGTCCCAACCCCTGTCCGTGAGCGATCGCACCACGCTCATGAGAGGAGTGATGCCCACCCCGCCGCCGATCAACACGATCCCGTCCGCCTCGGCGCCCGTGAACGTGAAGCGGCCCTGGGGCGCGGCGACCTGGAGCAGATCGCCCGGCGCGACGCGGTCGTGCAGGTACCGCGACACCACCCCCTTCTCCTCACGCTTGACAGTGATCTCCACGTATCCCCGCTGTTCGGCGGAAGATGCGATCGTGTACGAACGCTTGGTGGTGCTGCCCGCCTGGGCTACTGCGAGCGTCAGGAACTGGCCGGGGAGGAACTCGAAGGGCACCGGCCCGCCCGTCGGATTGACGAGCCTGAAGGTCTTGATCCCCGGCGTCTCGTCGAAGACGCTGGCGACGCGGAGCGAGCCGCTCCAGGTGCCGGTCGACTGCTGTGCGCGATCGGACACGGATGCCGTGGGTGGAGGGGCCTGTGGATCGACGCCAGACGACCCTGTGGCGGGCGGGGTGGGGGTCGGTATGGCGACCACGGCGCCCGGCGGCGGCTCCGTCAAGCGTGCCAGGAGAGCTGTAGCCCGCCTCATCTTGACGACGTACATCAGCACCATCACGACCGCGAAGGCACTCAGCAAGACCATGACCGCCCAGTGCCACAGGGACCAGCCCAGCCACCCGTGCGTCATGGGGGGGGCGTGCATCGGCAGGCTCAGCTCTCTCTTGAACCACTCGAGCGCGATCTGCTGGGGCGAAGCGCCCGCGGCGGCGGCACGGTGGGCCGCGAGGCCACTGTCGAACCGGGCGAGGCCCTCCCGCATTCGTCCCACCGCGTCCTGCATCGCGGCGTAGTCGTTCCTGGCCGCGGCCTCCTGGAGCACCTGGAGCGCGTCCGACACGGCCCGCGTCCCGGACTCCATGCGCGCATGTGCGTCGCGCTGCAGCTCGGCGAGTTGTTCCGGAGAGAGTGCGGGGAGCCCGATGAGCCGTGGGTACAGCTCCTTCGGCGGTGTTGTCCCCATGCCCTGCATCATGTCCGCCATGCCCGACATCGCTCCCGCGCCGGTGGAGGTTGCTGGCGGCGACTGTGGCACACCTGCCGGCGCGGGATGGTGTTTGGCGTGCTCCTCGGGACTGACCTGCGCGGCCACAGAGAGCGGCACGCAGAGCGCGACGCCGAGGCCGAGAGACAATGCCGCTCGCCCGCGCCTCATGTGTTAACCTCCTTGAACGCGGGCGTGCTTCCTGACTCGATGATGTCGCTGGCGGCGGCATGTCCGACGACCGCGCGCAGCGCCGCGAATGCCGCGGCGTCGATTCTGCTACCGCTCAGCTCGGACATCACCGCGAGCGCCGCGCTGGTGTCCGTGGGCGTGTGGTAGGGCCTCGGTTCGGTGAGTGCCGCGTACACGTCAGCGACGCGTAGGATGCTGGCCGCGGGGTCGATCGCCTTGGCCCGCAGCCCGCGCGGATAGCCGCTGCCGTCCGGGCACTCGTGATGCTGCGACACGATCCTCGCGATGGTGTCGGTCCCCGGGATGGCCCGGAGCATGGAGACGGCGAGGTCGACGTGACTCCGCATCACGACGGTCTGCTCCTCCGTGAGGCTCCCGTCCTTGAAGAGAATGTCGTCGGGCACACCGGCCTTGCCGATGTCGTGCACGAGCCCCGCGAGGCGAAGGTCGTTGACCACCACGCTGTCCAGGCCCATCTGCTCACCAATCCGCACGGCGATCGCCGCGACCCGGCGAGAGTGCGCGAGCGTCGCGGCGTCCCTTACGCCAAGAACCGTCAGGAGGCCGGTGAGGCCTTGCACCATCTCGGTGCGCTGAGACTTCCTAATCACCTCGTCCCGCTGCCACTTCCGGTAGTTGGCGGTGTGCACAAGCTGTCCTGCGGTGAGTCCGACCACGACGTACACCACGGGCCACGCGAACTGGTCGGGATTGGACATGGGTGAGTTCCGCCAGTTGAGCAGGAGATGCAGCAGGTAGATCCCGCTGATCGCCGCGGCGGCGATGAGTGCGCCGCGCCGCTCCATCGCCACCGCCGCGATGATGACGGGCACCATGAACAGGCCTGCCAGCGCGATGTGCAGGCCGTGGACGGCGTGCGTGCGCGTGCCGAGCACAAAGTGCACCGCCGTGAGGACGACTGTCCACACGACGGCGCTACGAAGCTGGCTGGCCTTCTCGGGGTCCATGCGGCGCACTCATAGCCTCTGGCCGACAGCGGGCATCGCACCCGTGGGCAGTTCCGCGACGACGAGCAGACGGTTCATGGTGCCGTGCTCGTTGGGGACGCAGCCCGGGCAGCCGTCGAAGGCCTTGTCGCACCCCGGCTCGCAGCACCACTGGCCGTCCACAACGAACTTGTACTCGTAGGTTCCGGGAGCCAGATCGAGGTCGAGCACCCAGCGGCCGTCACGGGTCGTGCGTTTCATGGGATGCGATGTGGTGCTCCAGTTGTTGAACGTGCCGGCGACGAAGACCTGCTTCGCGTCGGGGGCCTTGATCGACACGACCGTACCTCCCGGCCTGCAGTGGGGGTCTCGCATGCTCATGCTGTGTTCTCCTTGTGGCTGATATGGAACGCCGGTTCACATGTCGCTCATGCCGCCGCCGCTACCCATGCCGGGCATGGCAGCAGGCTGGTTCGCCGGCGCTGGAGCGGGCGGCGCCATGCCCGTGAGCTGTTTGCGCTGCTCGTCGGTGAGCACGCCAGCGGCCTTGCCCACGTCGCGGATGAACTCGATCCGCTGCTCGCTCTTGGTCTGCTCGATCTCTCGCGCCTTCGCCTCGATCTTGGACGAGTCCGGCGCGTCGCTCCCGGTCAGATCCCACAGCTCCTGCTCGGCCTGGTCGATCTTCCGCTGGAGCGTCGCCTGGTTGAGCAGCGACTGCTCCTTGATTTCACCAAGCTGCTTCTGTTGTTCGACCGTCAGCGTGATGTGCGAGGCGTGGTCGAGGAAGAAGCCGGTCGCACCGAGGTGGTAAATGTGCGAGGCGCCCGGGAATCCAGGGAGTGCGGACGCCATCCCGCCGGTGTTCATGCCGCCGCCCATGCGCGACATCCCCATGCTCATCATCTGGTCCATCATGCCGCCGCTACCCGACATGCCAGACATGCCGCCGGACCCACCTCCCGACATCCCTCCCATCATCATCTGGTCCATGTCCATCATGCCCATGCCGCCCCCGCCCCCTCCGCTCGGCATGCCTCCGCCACCGCCAGCCATCCCGGGCATGCCCGACATCCCGCCGCCGGCGGGAGGCATCGACCCGCTCCCCATCCGCTTCATCCCCATGCCGGGGCCCATCGGCATGCGGCCCGGAGGCATGGCCGGCTGCATGCCGCCTGCTGCCTGCGGCGAACCTCCAGCCGCCTGCCCCTTCGCCAGAGCGGCTTGGAGCTGTGCGATCTGTGCGCGGAGCTCGGCCAACTGCTTGGCGAGCTCGGCGTTGTCGGCGGGCTGAGTCGCGGGGGGTGTGTGTGCCCCCGCGCCTTGGGCGACGTGAGCGGCGTGAGTGGCCGGGTCGACGCCGGCGGGCGGCTGGCCAGAAGCCGCGGGCTGCAACTGGGCGAGGGCAACTGCCGCCAGCGCGGTGCCGGCGATCAAGGCGAGGACGATGATGCGTGCACGGTTCATGTGTGATCTCCTTTTCGAGAGGCGACTGGCTGAGCAGACGAAGGCGTGGTGGCTGTGTCAAACATCCATAGCATATCCTCTTTGGATGTATACCGTCAAGACGCCCCGGAAGTTCGCGCCCTGGAACTGGGAAAGGCGACGGGCCTCGCCACAGGTGCGGGACGCGGAAGCGCCGTGACGGACAGAACCCGCCAACAGAACGCCGATACGATGGCCTTGTCGTACTCGAACCAGCCGCGAACCCCCAGCAGCCGCAAGGCCCGTCAGGAATCCCCGATGCTCACTCGACAGGTTGGAGTTGCCGCGACCTGTCTGGGGCTCATCGCCCGGGCCGGAGAAGGTGGGCTTCAGATCCCGCAGATCGCCGAGCGAACAGGGATTTCCAAGCCGACGTTGGCCAAGGTGATCTATGCACTGGCCCGCAAGAAGCTCGTCAAGACCCGGCGAGGGGTCGGCGGTGGAGTCGAACTCGCCAGGCCGGCGTCGAGCATCACGATGTACGACCTGTGCGTGCTCCTGGACGATCCGGTAGTTGAGTGCCGCTGCATGTTCGGGTTCGGCCACTGCGCCGCGGACGGCGCGTGCCCGCCCGGGTGCCCGTGCATGGCGATGCACCACAAGCAGATCGAGTTCCTCAAGGGCACGACGATGGCGGACGTCTCGTCGCTGATGCTCTCGCACCTTTGTCACGACGGAAAGACGAAAGCGATCACCCCGAAGGGTCGCTCCGCACGAGCACGTCGAGCGAAGAAGTGAGTCGCCAATGCTGGCTGGCATTGCGTGATACAGGGGTAGCGTGATCACGGGCCACCGCCTTCGACTGGAGGCGGAGACACCTCGCGATCTTCTGTTCCCGAGAGCCGGCCCCCGACCGCGAACTCGAGTTCGATCCGCGCAAGTGCCGCATCCCGCTCCAGTTCGTTGAGGCGGATCCTTGCCTCGATGACGGCGCGCTGCGATTCGAGGAGCACCGTAACATCGTCCTGGCCCGCGGCCACCGACCTGGACGCCAGCTCAAGGTTCGTCTCGGCCAGCGCGATCAGGTCGCGGCGGAACTCCGCCGCGATCGCCCCGGTGCTTCGCGCCTCGACAAAGGCGACACGGGCGGCTGCCACGGCGCGCTGGATGGTGTCCTCGTACGCGGCCAGCGAGGCCCGCGCGAGCGAGCCCGCCTTTGCGATCTGGGCCTGGTTCAGATCGAAGATGGGGATCGCGACCTCGACGTCCGGGCCGACGAACCGCGCCTTGTCCTCGGTCTGCTCAAAGGCAACGCCGAGGCCGAGGCTCTTGATGCGGCTCCGTTCCTGCTCGGTCAGCTCCGCCGCACGGGCCTGCACGACCGCGCGAGCGGCGGCTACGTCAAGCCGCTGACTCGTCGCCAGTACCACAACGGCCGATTCGTCGAGCCCCGTTGGCAACTGCGGCCGATGAACAGGATGGTCGTCGTAGTGTTCTTCCGCGGCCGTCCATGCCGCATCCTCGCCCGCGTGTCCGATCAGCAGCAGCAGTCTCCGCTTCTCCTTGGCCAGTTCCCGCTCCTGCAACGCCAAGTCCGCTCGCAACGACAGGAGTTGCTGCCTCGCTCGGTTCGGGTCGAGGGGCGTGCCCTCTCCGCCCCGCACACGGTCTTGGAGCGCCTGGATCGAGCGCTCGACCATTGCGATGTTCTCATGTGTGAGCGCCACCGCCCGCTGACCGAAGACCACCTGCGCGTGGGATGTTTTCACGTCGGCCACCAGACGGAGCGCCGAATCCGACACCGTCAACACGGTTTCGTTGAGCCGGGCGTCCGCTGCGCGGATGCGGCTTGGGCGCAGCCACAGGGAGACCAGATCCTGGACGACGGTCGCGCCGACCTGCGAGTATCCCGCGACGGGATCCACCGGGAACCGCAGCGCCAGCGCGAGGACCGGGTTGGGCAGCAGCCCGGCCTGGACGAGATCCGCTCTCCCGGCAGCGATCTGCTCGACCTGGGTTCGAAGAGCCCGGTTGTTCATCAGCGCGGTGGTCGCCGCCTGCTCCATTGATAGCGGCGACCTGCCGTCCCAGGGCGGGTTCCGGTCTGCCCACGGCACCGTCCAGTCCACGGGCAGGCCGGACCGATCCGCGACGACCGCCCCCGCTCGCCGCAGATCCGTAGACGGGTCGAGCGAGGCGCAGCCGCCAGCGAACGCGACCAGTGCGAGCGCCGTGGTGGCAACTATGCGAGAGAAGTGATGGGTGACAGACAGAGCATGGCAGGTCATGAACGGAGTCTCCGGGGGAGCGGCGGAAGAGCAGCGGGACGGGAGCACTT
This sequence comes from Phycisphaerales bacterium, assembly GCA_022843545.1. Classification (GTDB taxonomy): domain Bacteria; phylum Planctomycetota; class Phycisphaerae; order Phycisphaerales; family UBA1924; genus JALHNL01. The sequence continues at coordinate 21,487 of JALHNL010000022.1, forward strand.
ACTTGGCGGCGCGAGGCATGCACCGGTCGCAGTCCACACCCTCGGGTGCGCACGACGCGCAGCGGACTTTGAGCACGCCGCCTTGCTCATAGATGCTCATGTCACTCTTGCACTCGTCGCAGCGGTGCGTCTTGATCGTGTGGTCGAATCGCTGACCTGTTCGAGGGTTGTACGAACCGCGCACCTTGGCGATCTCGTCATAGCACTTGGTGCAGACCGAGACCTGCCCCGGCTGGGCCGGTGTCATGGTGTGCTTGTCCGTGGTGCATCCACCGGCGAACAAGATGGCGGTCATGGAGAGCATGGAGGTGAGGACGGTGGGACGTGGGAACATCATGTGAGAATCTCCTGAGGAAAGCCAACCTCGGCTCGCCGAACCGTTCGGCCGACCTTGGCTCGCGGAAGCGTCCCACGCCGCGTCGGCGGAGCGGGACGGTGGTTGCGATTACTTGTGCTCGTGGCCGCCGCTCGCGCCATGCCCGGTCTCGGGCTTCGCGGAGGCGTCGGCGGCGGGTTTCTTCTCCGCCCGGCTCGACCAGTGCAGGTGCGCGATCCTGGGCGTGCCGCTGTCGTCCACCACGACATAGGTCACGGCGGCGAAGAACTTCCGAGGCGCGTCGGGGTGGTTGGGGTCGGGCACGGTGAACGAGCCGATCTGCCGGACGATCGAGGTCGTGCCGAAGGTCTGCACGTCCTCCTTCGCCACGGTCATGACGAAGCCGGGCATCTCCTTGAGTTCGGGCAGGAGGTGGTGGTCGCGGTACGTCTCCCACGTCCCCTCATCGCCTGCGTTCTCGCTCACCGTCGCGCGGCCCTTGTCCAGGAAGAGCGCGTTGAGGGCTGTCGCGTCCGCCTTGCCGCAGGCGGCGAGGTAGTCGCGGGCAACCTTCAGAGCCGGGTTGCTTGCCGCGTTGATCGCCGCGACCGCTTCCGGGGCCATCTTGGTCAACATGGCCATCTTCGCTTCGTCGGACTTGCGGTCCCACTTGCGATCGCAGCCGGGGCAGCAGAAGCCGATGGTGACGCCCTTGAACTGGCGCGTGGGCGATTCGGCATCCACCTCGTTCTCCATGATGGGGCAGAGTTTGTTGACGGGCTTAGGCGCACCTTGGGCCGGTGCTGATGCGGCGGGTTGCGTGGGCGTAGCGGCTGGCGGCTGGGGCTGCGCCGCCCAGGCGGCGGCGCTGACGATGCCAGCGCCGAGAACGAGCGCGGCGAGTGGACGGATGAACACGACGGGGGCTTTCTTCATGGATCTGACTCCGGGAAACGTGGATTGGGACTGTTGAATGAACGATGGGAGGCCCATCGGTGTGGGTACACGGGATGCCGCCGCGCTGGCTCTCGCGCACCGCGGCGGAGACGATCACTTCTTCACGTACTCGCTGGGATCAAGGACCTCCTTGGGCGAGGTCTTGGCGAGCAGCACGTACTCGTCGATGCACGGCGGGCAGCAGAACTCGTAGGTCTTGCCTCCGATGATCCACGTGAACTTGGGGTTGGCCTTGGTCATCGTGATCGGGCAGATCTTGTCCCCGGTCTTGGGCTTCATGTCGTGCTTGGCCATCTTTCCCCTGTACTTGTCGCTCGCGGTCATGGAGCCATTGGCCCGGATGTCGGCCTCCGTATAGATGCCGCCGGGTGTCAGGTAGAGCGCACGCTCCTCGTCGGCGTCCACGCCCGCGGGCATGGCGTCGTCGCCATCATGTCCACCCTTGGCCGAAGAGGCCGCGATCGCGGCGACGAACTTGCTCATGCGGTCGGTGTCGCTCATCGCGTCCCACTTGGCGGCGGAGGCCGCATCGTGGAAGGCGACGGCCTGGCCCTTGAAATCGCGGGTGATCTTGGCATCCGCCGCGTCGGCGGTGATTGGGCAGACGGTGTTGGCCGGGGCCGCGCCGTGTTTCTCCCCGTGGCCGTCCGCCGCACCCTTCTCGACGGTGAAGGTGAAGGGCACGGTCAAGACCTGCTCCTTCTCAGCGGTGCCCACGTTGAACTGGCCCCAAGCCCTGTAGATTCCCGGCTGCTTGAAGTGGGCCTCGAAGTCCACCTTGGGACCGCCCATGCCCTTGCCCGCGTCCGCTGCCTTGGGCGCTGCGCCACCGTGACCCGCTCCCCCCGTGTGCTCGTCCTTCTTCGCGCCCTCACCGTGCCCACCGCCCCCCCCGTGGGCATCATGCCCGCCCGCGCCGTGTCCCTCGCCGTGCTCGCTGCCTTCGTGCGGATGCGCGTGGACAAACTGCGTCCCGTCCTGGCTGATGATGACCAGGTGCCCCATCGCGCTCAGGTACGGGCGGAGCGTGGTCACGGGCTTGCCGTCCTTGGTGACCGTGAACACCAGGTGCGCCGCGCCACCGGCCTTGACGGCGCCCCCGGTGTCGAGCGCGACCGTGAAGCCGTCGATGGTCTTGGGCTTGTCGGCATCAACCGCCAGCGGCACGGCGGCCTTGGGCGTGCCGCTCGCCGTCACCTTCACCGGCACCACCTGCTGCGGCGAGCCCTTGGGCGTGAAGTCGAAGTAGAGCGTGTACTCGCCCCCGGCGGGGAAGGTGATGGGCTGAACAAACATACCATCGGCGCGGCGCTTCGGGTGCTCGTGCGCGAACCACGAGAGGTCCTTGCTCACCACCAGCAGGTGCAACGGCCTTTCGTGGACGATGTCCAGGTCCTTGACGGGCTCGCCCTTGGCGTCCTTGAGGGAGAAGATCATGGCCGCCGCCTTGCCCGCTTCGATGGCCTTGCCACCTTCGGCGGTCACCGTGACGCTGTGAGTCGGTGCGGTGGTCTCGTGCCCGTGGCCTTGGTCGTGCCCGTCCGCCGTCGCGGGGGGGGCGGGCGCGAGCGCGGCGACCTTCGCTGCCGCCGCCTTCACCGGCGCGAACGCCGCCTTGCTCTTGGCCAGGTCGCCCGCGTCGGCGATGTTGTGCAGGTTGTCGGCCGCCTCGGCGAGTTCCTTGCTGGCGGCATTGATCTCCTTGACCTTCTCGCGCGGCACGCCGCTGTCCTTGGCGAGCGACAGCGCCCCGAGGGTCTTGGCGAGCGTGGCGACGGCGTTGGCCTTGTCCGAAACGCCCGAGATGGAACCGCCCGCCAAGGCCGTGTCCATCGCCTTGATATCGGCGGCGATGCGATTCACCGCGTCGGCGAACGACCCCGCCTTGGCGACCTCGCCGTGCGCGTGGCCGTCGTCCTTGTGCCCGGACTGGCCGTGTCCGTCGTCCTTGCCGTGGCCGTGCTGCGCCAGCGCGGGAGCGGCTGCCGAGAGGGCCAGGCCCGCGGCGAGAGAGAGGAACAGGTTGGAACGCTTCGTGCTTTTCATGTCAGAACTCCTTGAAATGATGAATGGAACGATCGGATGGACGATGCTCGGGGCGGACAACGTGAACGCCCGGGCGGGTGTTTGGCCGCGCACGCCGCGGCTGCGTCCTTACTCGGTAGGGTGCGTCGGCGCCTCCTCCCCCGCCCGCGCGGGGAACTCCACGATCGGCCCGGGCCGCGACGGATCGCCGCGACTCGACGCGGGCGGGTGCATCAGATCCTCGAAGATGTCGTGCACGCCCCGGAAGGCGTCGACGGCGACCGCGACAATCAGGTCGCACTCGGAGGCGGGCAGGGTCAGGATGTCGAGCGCGGCCTTGAAGTACGACCAGCGCTCGCGCTGGCGTTCGCCGTGGGGCTCGAAGTACTCGGTGCCGGAGCCCGGCCCTCCCGCGGCGGGCAGGCCCAGGGCCTTGCGCACCGCCGGGGCGATGAACCGCCCGCCGTTGGTCGAGCCCTCCAGCACGTAGAACGTGCCCAGCAGCGCCACCGCGTCGTCCTCGGCCAGGGCGCTGATCCGACCGCAGAAGAGGCGCGTGGCCGGCAGCGGCGGATGGTCCTCCGCCCGCTCGCCCAGGGTCGCCAGGTCCGCCCGGATGGCCGGCTCGTGCAGGTACTGCTCGCGCACGACGACGGCCAGGGCCCCGTGCTTCTGGGCCCCGGCCCGCAGGGCGGCGTCGAGGGTGGCGTGGACGTGCCGCATCTGCCCGAGGTAGCGGGCGTACGTGGCGCGGTCGATCCGGCCCGAGACCATCGCGGCCATGAGCGGGTGCGTCTCGGCGCGGGAGTGGTCGGCGCGGGTCTCGGCCTTAAGGCGCTCCGAGAGCGGCTTGGGAACGCGGTCGGGAGAGTGGGACGTGCGGTGGTCGATCATGGCGTGTGCTCCTGCGTGCGGGGGACTGGGCAATCGGTCAGCGGGAAAACGCGCGGCTCACTTGGCCCGGGCCTTGGCGAGGAGTTCCTCGGCCTCGGCGACGTAGTACTCGGTGGCGGCGACGTCGAACGTTGAGAACGCGCCCTTGGCGTTCGCGCCCGCGACCTTGGCGGCCAGCGCCCGGACGTGGTCCAGGTGCCGCCGGGCCGCGGCCACGCCGTGGTCCTTGGCGAGCTCGACGTCGCGCTGGGCTTCGAAGCGCCGCAGGGACCAGAGGTACGAGTGCTCGAGCGTCTCGTGCGCGATCGGCGAACCGTCGCTGAGATCGTGCAGGAACCTGCACGCCTTCTCGGCGGCGGCCAGCCGCGCCGCGGCGCTCGCCGAGGCCTCGTGGGCGGGAGAGGCCGCGGGCTGGCCCCCGGCCTGCGCCAGCGCGATGGCGGCAGCGGCGGCGAGCAACACAACGGCGGCGGATCGGGTGACGATGGTCATGTGGGGACTCCTCGGAGAGATGGAACACGATGCACGACGCAACCGGACGCGAGCCGGCGTCGGGCCGCGCTCGACGGACGATGAGGACGAACGCCGCCCGGCGTTCACGCTGGGCTAATGAAGCTCGCCATATTGCTTGAGGGGGTACCTGTCCGCCCCCAACCCACCGCGGGGGTGTATCCCCGCGCAGGCCCTGATCCCCGAAAGGAAACGACCGATGCCCCACATGATGCCCTCCAAAGAGATGCTCGACTGCATGAAGACCTGCGGCGAGTGCTCCCTCATCTGCAACCAGTGCTCGCACCACTGCCTCCACATGGGGGGCGAGCACGCCGCGCCCGAGCACCAGGGCCTCATGCGCGACTGCGCCGAGATCTGCGCCCTGGCCGCGTGCTTCATGGGCCGCTCCTCGCACCACAGCGCCCACGTCTGCCGCGAGTGCGCCGAGATCTGCAACGCCTGCGCCGAGTCGTGCGAGCGGCTGGGCAAGGGCGACGAGATGATGACGCGGTGCGCCAAGGTCTGCCGCCAGTGCGCCCAGTCGTGCGAGAGGATGGCGGGCGCTCACGCCTGAACCGACCGGGCCGCCCCGGACGCCCAGAGCCCTTCCGATCCCGGCCCGTGCCCGCCCGCGGCGCCCGTCCCGGCCACATGGACGCCCGTCCCGATGATCGGGACGGGCGTCCTTGCCATGTGGACGGGCGTTCGGGAGGCGCGGACTGCCGCGCATCACGCTCGGACGGGCGTTCGAGTGAAGTGGGCGGCCGTTCCGGTCGATGGAACGGGCGTCCGGCTGGTTCGCACGAGCGTGCGAGGGGCGCGGACGGTCGCGGAGACAACCGCCATGCCCGAGCAGCGCATCCCCCGAGCCGACGGCGACTTCGCCGCCTACGCGAACCACTACTACGAGGCGGTCAAGAAGTTCTACGAGGCCCAGGGGTTGGACCCCGACCTGCTGGCGCCGCTGATGAAGGCCCTCGAAACATGGAACGCGGCCTACCCCAAGCACGTCGCGGCCCGGAACGCCGCCGAAGCGGCCCGGCAGAGTAAGGACGCGGCCAAGCGCGAACTCGAACGGCAGATCAGGCCCGTGTCGGCCTTTATCCAGACCTACCCCGCGACCACCGACACCGACCGTGCGGCTATCGGGATTTCGGTCAAGGACACCGGCGGCACGCCCACGCCCCCGCCCGCGTCGCGCCCGCTGCTCTTGGTCGAATCGGGCAGCCGCCTCACGCACCGCCTGCGCATCTTCGACGAGCGCGCGACCGATGACGGCGGGGTGGGCAGCCCCCGCAAGGCCCGCCCGCGCGGCACCCTCGGCGCCGAGGTCTACCTCGCCGTCGTCGCGCCCCAGGAACAACCACCCGCCGACTTCGGCAACTACACGTTCGTCCGCACCGTCACCAGCGGCAGCGCCGAAGTAACCTTCGAGCCGCCGCAGGGCGGCGCGCGGGCCGCGTACCTGGTCCGCTGGGTTTCCGCCACCGGCGAGCCGGGGCCGTGGGGCGAAACCGTCACGGCCACCGTCGCGGCGTAGAGGATCGTTCCGTAAGGGGCCGCGGGAGCGATCGCGGCGTGTGGCCGCGACCACTCCCGCCCCAGTGCCGTTTACTTCGCCGCCGCGCAGCACGAGCCGGGCTGCGCCACCGCCAGCCTCACGTCGGCCTTCGCGTCCGCCCCCGCCGGGCACCGGTCGATGCAGACCAGTTCGCCCGTCAGCGGGCAGACGATCTTGCCGGGGCAGTCGGCCCGCTCCGCGCTGACCACCCGCTCGCCCGAGGCGCAGCCCGAGAGCGCGCCCGCCGCCGCCAGTGTCGCCGTCGCCGCCATGATGATCCTCCTTGACATAGGGATTCTCCGAAGGTTCGACCCGCGGGCCGCCGCCGCCGGAACTATTCCGAAGGTCGCGTGCAGGCCCGCATGGAACAAGTATCGGCCCTGCACCTTGGTGCAAGGTCAAGCGGGGGTCGTACGATTTCTGACGGTCAGTTTCGCCATCACCGGGCAGGGACCCGGGGACGCCCGGCAGGACTCGCCCGCTTTCTTCAGCACCGACCGCACCCGCTTGAGGTCGGCCATCTTCGCCTCGACCTCCGCCAGCCGTGCGGCGATCATCGACTGCACGCTCGCCCGGCAGCGGCCCGCCTCCGGACCGTCCCGCAGTTCCAGGAGCGCCGTGATGTCCTCCAGCCTGAAGCCCGAGGCCTGGGCCGCGCGGATGAACCGCAGCCGCTCCAGCGCCGCCTCCCCGTAGACCCGGTACTTGGAGCGGGTCCGGGAGTCGGGGATCAGCAACCCGCGGCGCTCGTAGTAGCGCACGGTCGTCGTGGGGACGCCCGCGGCCTTGGCCAGCACGCTGATCGAGTAGCCAGTTACCACGGAAGGGATCATACAAGGCGTCCTGTGTTCGGCGGTCCTGAAGTAGCAGGGGTTGTTGCGGCGCTGACCCACCGGCGAGCCGGGGCCGTGGAGCGAGACGGTGACCGCTACCGTCGCGGCCTAGAACCCGCTCGCGCACGCCGACATACAGTGCTGCATGTCCAAACCCAGTCGCATGTTCGCCGTCACTGCCGCCGCCGTGCTCGGGATGCTCGTGGGGTGCCACGCGACGTCCGACCAGACCGCGAGGCCCGCCGCCATGAACGCCGCTCAACCCGCCATCGAACTGCTGGGCTTCCCCGATTGCCCGAACACGCCCGCGCTGCGCACCAACCTCAAGGCCGCCCTCACCGCGGTCGGCAAGGGCTGGACCTTCAAGGACACCGACCAGGAGCGGTTGCCCGAGGGCGATCTCCGGCGCGGCTATCCCACGCCCACCGTCCTGGTCAACGGCCGCGACCTCTACGGCCTGCCCGTCCCCACCGCGCCCAGCATGGGGTGCCGGATGTACGCCGGCGGCGTGCCGGGGGCCAAAGACATCGCCGAGAAGTTGAGGGCCGCGGCGGGCCAGTAGCCGTCCGAGCGCACCGCCCAGAAGCGCAAGTGCGCGGCCGATTTCGTGGGCTCGGTGCGCGGCACCGGCGAGCCGGGGCCGTGGGGAGAGACAACGGTCGCCAACGTCGCGGCGTGAGGCGTCGCGCGGGTTCTGATTCGGGATGGTGGCGTTGGTGGTCATGCGTGATCCGTGCTTGAAGTTCCGGCGAGCATCGACTAATCTCCGGGCAGTTGAGACACGGTCTCAATTACTTTCAACGGGCCTCCAGGTTTCGACGTTGGAAGGGCGGTTTGTTCGGGCGACGGACGGGCATTGGGCCGCTCCCGCCCGGTTCCGCTTTGATCGAGCCCGACCATGACACCCCAAGGACCGGTTCAACATCCGGCCCGCCTTGGAGACCTGTCCATGCCCGTACTGCCTCCGCGCGCGGCCCAGCGCTGCGCCTTCACGCTCATTGAACTGCTCGTCGTCATCGCGGTGATCGCGCTGCTGGTCGGGATTCTGCTCCCCGCCCTCGGCTCGGCCCGCAACACGGCGCGCGGCACGGTGTGCCTGTCCAACTTCCGCCAGCTCGCGCTGGGCTGGACCATGTACGCCGACGAGAACAAGGACACCATGCTCCCGCTGCGGCCCGCCGACGTGGGCGGGGGCGCGGGCAACCCCGCCAACCATTACGAGGTCGGCAACGGCCTGAAGTTCCGGCCCCGCTGGATCGCCACCATGGGCGCGCACGTGGGGCTCTACCCCTTCGCCGAGCCGACCATCACCGATGCCCGGCAGGACTACACCGGGAAGGTCTACGCCTGCCCCGCCGCCGCCGAGCGCACCGACGAGCGGAACCACTGCTACGGGTACAACTACCAGTTCCTGGGCAACTCGCGCACCGCCGCGGGCCGGTACTTCAACTACCCCGTGAAGCGGTCGCGCATCCAGACCTTCAGCGACACGGTGTTGGGCGCCGACAGCATGGGCACCGCCGCGGGTGTCGCCGCCGCCTCCCGCGTCCCGTATCAACTGCGCGGGACCGATGTCAACGCGATCGGGAACGAGGGCTACCCGATGGACCCGCCGCGGCTGCTGTCCACCAGCGACCGGGGCACCGGCGGGGCAGGCAGCCCCCGATCCGCCGTCGAGCCGCGGCACATGAACCGCGTGAACGCGGTGTTCTTGGACGGGCACGCCGGGACGTTCAGCGTCGAGCAACTCGGCTACCGGCTCAACGGCGACGGCTCGTACTCCGACACTGGAACGGCGGAGAACCCTGCCACCAATCGATTGTTCAGCGGGGACGGGACCGACAAGGACCCGCCAAACCGGCCGAACTGATCGGCTCGAACTTGGACTTCCGCGAGGTCTCATGGTGCGCCCTCCGGCTTGTTCCCGTCGGCTTGCCGTTCAGTCCGGATCGGCGGGGCGAGGGTGGGCACGGGATCGGGAGTGGATGGAATCGGCGCGGCATTCGCAGTGCTCGCTACCTTTCCACTCTCTGTCTTACCTTCCTCTTTGCACTCTGTGTCTCCGTGGTGGACCGCCTTGGCTGCGCCCGCCGCGTGGCCGTGCTTCTCGACATGCTCGCGGGACAGCCGCTCGGCCGCCGTCCTGCCGAAGCGGTAGAAGATCGCCGGGGTCACGAAGAAGTCCAGCAGCGTGCTGGTGATGAGTCCGCCCAGAATCACGACGGCGACGGGGTACAGGATCTCCTTGCCCGGCTCGCCCTTGCTGAGCACCAGGGGAATGAGTCCCAGCCCCGCCGTGACGGCGGTCATCAGGACCGGCGCCACGCGCTCCTGGCTGCCCCGGATGATGAGCTCCTTGCTCCAGGTCTGCCGCTCCTCGGTCATGAGGTGGATGTAGTGGCTGACCATGAGCACGCCGTTGCGGGTGGCGATGCCCGTGAGCGAGATGAACCCCACCAGCGAAGCCACGCTGAACGGCTCGCGCGTGATCGCGAGCGCCGTCACGCTGCCGATGAGCGCGAAGGGGACGTTGAGCATGATCTGCGCAGCGACCATGCCCGAGCGGTAGTGCGTGAAGAGGATCACGAAGATCGCGATGAGCGAGCCCGCGCCGAGCGCCAGGAGCAAGCGGGTGGATTCCTGCTGGGCCTCGTACAGGCCGCCGTACTGGATCGTGTAGCCCTGCGGCAACTGCACGTCCATCGCGATGGACTTCTTGATTTCTTCCACCGTTGAACCCAGGTCGCGGCCCCGGACGTTGGCGGAGACCACGATGCGGCGGCGGAGGCTCTCGCGCTGCACCTCGTTGGGGCCGAGCTTCTCGACAATCTCGGCGACATCCTGCACAAGAACGATGGCGCCCGTCGGCGAGACCAGCCGCACCAGCCCCAGTGCGGTGGGATCGGTGCGGTGGTGGTCATCCAAGGTGAGCGTGATGTCGAAGACCTTCAGCCCATCGAGCACCTGGCCCACGACCTTGCCCTTGGTCGCGGTCTCCATCGCGTCGGTGAGCGTCGCGGGCGTGAAGCCGACGCGGGCCGCCGCCGCGCGGTTGACGCTGATGTGCAGCTGCGGGATGAGCACCTGCTGTTCAACCTGCAAGTCGGCGACGCCCGGGATGCCCTCCATCGCCGCCTTGGTCTGTTCCGCGAGCGTGCGGAGCGTGCCGAGGTCGTCGCCGAAGATCTTGATGGCGACTTGGGCGCGGACGCCCGAGAGCAAGTGCTCGATGCGGTGGCTGATGGGCTGGCCGATGCCCGTGGCGACGCCGGGGAAGGCCGCCAGCTTCTCCTCGATCATCGAGAAGACCTGTTCGCGCGGGAGGATGTCCTTGACCGGCGGCGGTCTGCGGCCTGCGGCGGTCGTGTGCCCTTCGGGGTTCTTCGCTTCTTCCTTGGTCCAGAAGTCCACCTCGATCTCGCTGGCGTTCACGCCCAGGGCGTGCTCGTCCTGCTCGGCGCGGCCCGTGCGGCGGGCCGTGCTCTTGACCTGCGGGATCGAGAGGATCATCTCCTCGGCCTTGGTTCCCAGCTTGTTGGATTCCTCGAGCGAAATGCCCGGCTGCTGCATGAACGAGACCACGGCCGTACCCTCGTTGAAGGGCGGCAGGAACTCTGAACCCAGCCGCGTGACGACGAAGAGGGCAACCGCCACCAGCGCGCCGAGCGTGCCGAGCACCGCCACCGGGCGCGGCATCGAGATCGAGTAGGACTTGAGCGCCAGCCACTTGCAGGCCCGAAGCAGCGGGCCGTCCTTGCCGTGCTCCATGCGCTTGATGCCCGGAAGCAGGTAGTACGCCAGCACCGGCGTCACCGTGAGCGCCACGAGCAGCGACGCGAAGATGCTCACGATGTACGCGGTCGCAAGCGGGGCGAAGAGCCGCCCCTCGATCCCCGGGAGGAAGAACGTCGGCAGGAAGACGAGGTTGACGATGATCGTGCCCAGGATGATCGGGTTGCGGATCTCGCTGGATGCGTCGAAGACCACCTGCGCGATGGGCTTGGGACTCGCCGCGCGGCGGTTCTCGCCCAGGCGGCGGTAGACGTTCTCGACATCGACCACAGCGTCGTCCACGAGTTCACCGATGGCGACCGCGAGCCCGCCCAGCGTCATCGTGTTCACGCTCATGCCCAGCCAGTGGAAGACCAGGAACGTCGTGATGATCGACAAGGGAAGCGCCGTGAGCGTGACGATCGTCGTCCGCACGTTCATCAGGAACAAGATGAGCACAATGACCACGAGGATCGCGCCATCGCGGAGCGCCTCGACAACATTGCCGATGGCCGATTTGATGAAGTGCTCCTGCCGGAACACGTCGGCGTTGATCTCGATCCCCTTTGGCAGCGTGGGCCTGAGCTGCGCCAGCGTCTGGTCGAGGGCGCGCGTGAGCGTGATCGTGTCCGCGCCCGGCTGCTTCTGGATCGCCATGATGACGGCGGGCGAGGCGTTGTCCGAACCATCGCCGCGTTTGATGGTGGGACCGGACTCGATCACCGTCGCGACGTCTCGGACCAGCACGGCCCTCGGGGGGCTGGCGTGATCGCCGGGCTTGGTCGAAATGAGGGAGAGTGCAATGTCGTCCGCGGTTTGGACCCGGCCGATGTTCCGAACGACCAGTTCCTGCGCCCCGCTGACGACAAAGCCGCCACCGGTGTTCTGGTTGGCGGCGGCGAGCGCCTTCTCGACGTCCTCGATGGAGAGATCGAAGAGGCGGAGCTTGTCGGGATCGACCTGGACGCGGAACTGCTTGAGGTCGCCGCCCATCGCCGTCACCTGGGCGATGCCCGGGATCGAGAGGATCGCCGGGCGCAGCGTGAACTCGGCCACGGTGCGCACGTCCATCGGGGTCAGCGACTTACTTGAAACGCTGATCAGGGCGATCTCGCCCATGATGCTGGTGGCGGGCGTCATAACCGGCACGACGCCGGGGGGCAGCTTCTCCGTGATGGTGCCCAGCCGCTCGGTGACGACCTGACGGTTGTACTTGAGGTCCGTGCCCCACTGGAACTCGACGAAGACGATCGAGAGCCCCAGCGATGAGACGCTCCGCACCCGCTCGACGCCCGGCGAGCCGTTGACTGCGGTTTCGATGTTGTACGTGACCTGGGCCTCGACCTCCTCGGGAGCAAGCCCGGCGGCCTCGGTCATAATGGTCACGACCGGCCGGTTGAGGTCGGGCAGAACGTCCGTGGGCGTCCGCAGCGTCACGTACATTCCATAGACGGAGACCAGCAGCGCGGCGATCAGCACCAGCACGCGGTTGTTCAAGGATGATCGGATGATCCAGTTGAGCACGGGGATGTTCCTCGTTTGGCTGTCGGGCGTGGAGCGTGGATGGTGTGATCAATGCGAGTGGCCGTGGCCGTCACCAGACTTGGCAGGTTCAGCGACGGGTTCGGGAGCGCCGGGCACGAATCCACGGAGTTGCGACAGGCTGAACGCGCCGCTCACTGCCACGACATCGCCGGGCACGAGACCCTTGACAATCTCGATGACTCGATCATCACGCACGCCGACGGCGACGTCGCGCTTCTTGAAGACCTCGTTCTCGCCCTTGCCCTCGCGCACGAACACGTACTGCATCGGTCCTTCCTTCACGACCGCCGAGGCGGGCACCACGACTGCGCTGTCGTTGGACGAAAGCACCACGCTCAGGTCTACGAACTGCCCCTGTCGCAAGAGGCCCTGTGGGTTTTCGACGTCGATGATGACGTGCGCGGTGCGCTTGGACGCATCGATTACCGGGCTGAGGAACCGAACAACCCCTTCGGCAACAACCTCGCTTGCTGCGGCCACACCTCTGCGGACCCGCACCTTTGCGTTCGGCGCTGCCTCCACTCGCGAGAGCAGGCCTTCGGGCAGTTCTCCCTCGATCTGCACCCGCGAGAAGTCACCGATGCTCACAATGGGGCTTCCAGCAACAACACCCTCACCGATCACTGCCGTCCGGCTCACAACCACGCCGTCCAGCGGCGCGAGGAGGCGGATGGCACCCGCCGCATCGGTCCCCGCTCCAGCCGGGAGCGTGGCTCGGAGGGCTTCGACGGACGCCAGCGTGGCCTCGATCTGACGACGCAACGAATCGGCGTCGGTCCTTGCCTGTGCGAGGGAGACCTTGCGGAGCGATGCGTCGGTGCGGAGACGGATCGCCTCGCCTCGACGCTGCGCCAGCAGGTTCGCTGACACGCTCTCGCCGGCGGACACCAACCGATCGACCTCCACTTCGGCGAGCGCTGCGCTCTGTTCGGATGCAGGAACCTCGATCTCGAGTGATGCGACCTGCGACGTCGCCCGCTTTTGCTCGGCGGTGAGCCGCTCGGCCTCAGACTCCAGCCGCCGGACCTCGAACAAGGCCCGGGCCAGTTCCGGTGACTCAACTTCCGCGATGAGATCGCCCTTACGCACACGATCGCCGGGTTGCACCGCGATCGAGCGGACGACACCCGCGTAGGTGGTTGAGACCCCGGCGAGCGCCCCGGGCTGGGCGCGGACCATGCCTGTCAGACGGACAACGTCCTCGACGTTGCCAAAGTCCACTTCGGCGGTCTTGAGCCCGATGGCGAAGGTAGTCGCTTCGGTGACCTTCTTGGGGGCGTTGGGGTCAAACGTCGCGCCCGTGGGCTTGCCGTGACCTTCGTGCGCGTACACAGGAATCAGGATGGCCGCGGTCGCGAGCGCCAGTGCGCCCGCTGCCAGGGCCGCGCGTGAGCGGACCATGAGCGATCTCCAAATGGGGACGGGGAACCGAAATGTGGTGGGGGATGCACCTGCCGCGCCATGACGCGAACAAGGCGGTGAGCGCAATGCGACCATCCGTTAGCCGAGTGGTGCTCGACAACGGCTGGTCTCAAGTCGCTTTGCTACACAATGAGCGCGCAATGCATGCGCAGCAGGCTGGTCGGAGGTCGGGCACAGGCCCAAACTTCGCCGCTCACGAACGTGTGAGATTGTTCCGGGGCGGTCCACGCTACCGTGGTCCAGTTGAGAATCGCAACGAGCACCGTGGTCGGCAACTCGATGGTCGGCTTTTCGCCCGACAGCATTTTTGCCTCATGCTTGCCGCACGTGCAGTCCTGGGTATCCCCATCCGAGGGCTCGCCATGGTGGTGACGGGTTTCCGAGCCGGGACGAGCACCGCTTGCGTGAAGGTGTTCGTGGTCGTTGTCGTCATGCCCGTTCGCGGCCGCTGTGCGGCTCTCATGGCCCGCACAGGCAGGGACGCACGCCTCGCAGGCGGTCAGGAGCGAGTGGAAGTTGCAGCAGCAGAACGGCACCACAACCGCCAGGAGCAGGCTGAGGCAGGTCTGGAAATGGCCGTTGCGGGAGAGCATACTTCAGGGGAGTATAGCAGCTACCGCGGGTGTACGTCAAAAGCCACCAGTCGGTTCTGCGAAGTTGGTCCGTTCCTTTCAGCTTCGGCTGTGTGCAGCCCTAGGCGTGGTCCGAGAGTCGGAGCTGGATCTTGGAAATTGCAACCCAGTCGGGGCGAGTCGTCGTTCGGCCGTAGTGCAGCCGATCGGTCGCGAGTTGGTGCGCATCGGCGGGCAGGCAGGACCTAAAGGAGCGAACACCGTGCCGGACCGCGCGGCCCGACCGTCGCCGCATGCGCGGTCAGCCCCGAAACAGGATCATCGAGCCTCAACCTCTTGGCCGCGTGGTGCGCATAGAGCGTCATGGGCGGTCTCGATAGGTGGTCCCCCTTGTCTTCGAGTTGGTTTGACGGCTGCAACTGTCATCACTGATTCCCGGACTAGCGGTGTCCGCGGTTCCACTTCCACTCTTCGACAGCGCAGAAGACGCACGGCACGATGAAGAGTGTGATGAGCGAGACCGTCATGCCGCCCACCGAGGGGATTGCCATCGGTTGCATCACGTCCGAGCCGCGGCCGGTCGCCCAGAAGATCGGCATCAGGCCGAAGACGGTTGTCGCGATGGTCATGAGGCAAGGGCGAATGCGCTTGAGCCCCGCCTCGATGACCGCGTCGCGGATCTCCCGCTTCGAGGTGAACGTCCGGTCCTTGAAGACACCTTCGAGGTAGGTGGAGATGATCACGCCGTCGTCGTCCACGACGCCGAAGAGGACGAGGAACCCGACCCACACCGCCACCGAGAGATTCACGCCCCACAAGGCGAGCATGATGAACCCGCCCGAGGCGGAGACCAGCACGCCGAAGAAGATGAGCGGGGCGATCCACCAGCGCGAGAAGCCGAGGTACAGCATCACGAACATGAT
>JALHNL010000023.1 GCA_022843545.1 Phycisphaerales bacterium
TCGTCGCGCGCGGCCTGCAGCGCGGCGGTGATGGCGGCGGCGCGGGCGGGGTCGGTTTGAGCGGCGGGGCTTTCGAGCGCGGCTTCGCCCAGCATGATCGCTTCGCCGAAGCGGCCCTGCGCGCGGAGGGCGGCGATCTCGACGGGGGCGTCGTAGTCGGGGAGGCTGGCGAGGCCCAGGCGCGCGAGGCGCGGGCCGGCGTCGGCGAGCACGGCCCAGAGGATGATCGCGGCGAGCAACAGGCGTGTGACTCCCCACTTGCATGACCACAGGGCGCGGATCATCGCGGGGCCTCCGGCGCGGATGCCGTGGGGGTGGTGGGGGTGGTGGGGGTGGTGGGGGTGGTGGGTGGGTTGGGGGAGAGGTCGTCGTCGAAGTCAACGCGGACCTGCGCGCGGGCGGCTTCCTGCTCACCCAGCACCAGCGTGACAAGGCGGACGAGGCGCGTGCGCGTTTCGTCGCGCACGCGGAGGGCCTGCGACTCGTCGATGGTCATGGCCGCGGCGGCCTCGCTGAGTTTGCGGCGGGCTTCGCCCAGGAAGTACTCGCCGGCGCGGGTGCGGAAGCGGAGCCAGCCCAGGTCGACGTTGGCGGACTCGCGGTCGGTGATCAGTTCGGTGGCGAGGCGGCGCGGCGGGGGCACGATGATGCGGTAGGTGCGGGCGAGGGGCGAGAGTTCGGTGACCTCGACGCGGGCGCGGTCAAGATCGGTTCCGAAGAAGAGGCGGACGGGGACGGTGACCATGGCGTCGACATCGCCGCGCCAGCTTTCGTCTTTGACGGTGGAGGTGACGCGCGATTCGAGGATGACGGTGACGAGGCTCATGGCCTCCAGGGCGCGGTCAACCTCGGCGACCTGCGGGCGCTGGGCTGCGCCATGGGCGAGCACGGCGGCCTCGCGGACGACCGCGTCTTCCAGCGACTTGCCGACGAGGAAGACCAGCCCGCCCACGAGCAGGGCGCAGGCGACGGCCCAGCGGCGGCCTGTGGAGGCCCTGGGCTGAGCGGCGGGGGGCTGTGGTGAGCGCGCGGAATCGGCCACGGGATAGAGATCGACCGAACCGGAGGGCGGGATGCAGAAGGGAGGGAGGAAGAGGGGGTGCGCGGAGGGAGAGGGGAATCCGATGGGTACACGAGGGAGAGAAAGCCGGGCCCGGCCGGCTGGGGTGTCCGGGGCTTGGCGGGGCGGGGTGACCCTAACGTTGGGCATGACGATCTTCGCCAAGATTCTGAGCGGGCAGATTCCGTGTCACAAGGTGTACGAGGACGCGCATGTGCTGGCGTTTTTGGACATCAACCCGCTGTCGCCGGGGCACACCCTGGTGATCCCCAAGGAGGCGAAGGCGACGGTGGGGGAGTTGTCGGACGATTCGGCGGCGGCGATCGGCCGGGTGCTGCCGCGGCTGTGCCGGGCGATCGGCCGGGCGGTGGGGGCGACGGATTACAACATCCTTCAGAACAACGGGGCGGGCGCGCACCAGGTGGTGATGCACGTGCACTTCCACATCATCCCGAAGATGGCGGACGGCCGGGGGCTGGGGATCCGGTGGGAGGCGGGCAAACTGGGGGCGGAAGAGGCGGCGGGGCTGGTGAAGGCGATCGGCGCGGGGTGGTGAGGGCGGGACGGGCGCGATCTACTGTTGGGCATGAGCACCACCCTCACCGGCGACCCCATGGACATCCTGCTCAAGCACGACGCGTGGGCGACGCGGCGGGTGCTGGAGGCGTGCGCGGGTCTCACGGGCCCGCAGATGCACACCAAGTTCGACATCGGCCTGGGGACGCTTCACGACAACCTGACGCACATCATCGGGGCGATGCGGCGGTGGGCCGACCGGATCGATGAGCGGGCGGTGAGGCCGTCGATCGAATCGCGCGGGACCAGCACCGACCCCGCGCCCACGCCCATCGGGCGCTCGGTGCGCGAACTGATGGAACTGCTCGACGAAGCGGCGGCGGACCTGGCGGGGGTGGCGCGGAAGTACGCCGGGAGGCTGCACGAGCCGATCAAACCGGTGTTCGGGGGCAAGGCGTACACATTTTCGCGCGGGGCGGCGCTGGTGCACGTGTGCACGCACGGCGGGCACCACCGGGCGCAGTGCATCAACATGCTCAAGCGGCTGGGGGTGGCGGGGCTGTCGGACCACTTGCCCGATGTGGCGGTGACGGAGTGGCAGGCGGAGGTGGAGACGAAGGAACTGGTGGCGTGGAAGGCGAAGAAGGCGTGAGTGGTGAGGGGTGCGTGGTGCGTGGTGAGTGGGTGGGGCCGGCTGACTTGGTCATGATGTTGGGGTGTCCGGCGGCTCCGATCTTGGGCTGGGCGACTACTGTTCGGGCCTCATGAGCAACCGTGCCCGGCGGATGTTGGCGATCGTGGTCTGCGTCGTCATCGGCGTGATCGCGATGTTTGAGTCCATCCGGCGCGTGAATGTCGAACCGCTGGTGGGCGGGCTGCTGGTGGTGGTGGCGCTGTTCTTCCTGCTGAGCGCGGTGGGGCTGGCGCGGCCCTGGATGGGCGGATCGGTGAGGCGCGGGCCGCGGCATCGGTGAGGCTCAGCGCGACTCGGGCGCGCGGGCGTGGAGCACGCGGGGCAGACCTTCCAAATCCGGGAGCACACGGACGTCTTGCAGCCCGGCCTGCACGGCGAGGCGCTCGACCTGCGGCGCGGTGACAGCCGCGATCTCGACGAGCAGGAGCCCGCCGGGCTTGAGCACGCGGGTTGCGCCTTCGATGAGCGGCTTGACGAGGGCCAGTCCGTCGGGCCCGCCGCGGAGGGCGAGGGAGGGCTCGAAGAGGCGGACATTGGCGGGCACGGCGTCCCACTCGTGATCAGGGATGTAGGGCGGGTTGCTGACCAGCACGTCGGCCTGCGCGGGCGGGTCGGTGAGCGGGCTGGTCAGGTCGCCCGAGCGGAACTCGATGCGATCGTCGACTTCGTGGCGCTCCGCGTTCTTGCGGGCGACCTTGAGCGCGTCTTCGGAAAGGTCGGTGGCGATGAGCCGGGCGGCGGGCAATCGCTTGGCGATGGCGACGGCGATGCAGCCCGAGCCTGTGCAGACGTCGGCGATGAGGAGCCCCTCGCCCGCGCGGGCGGAGGCGGCCTTGTTCTTGGCGCGGATCTCGTCGCCCACGAGGATGGCGGGTTGGTCGGCGGCGGCTTGGGCGTCGGGCGCTTGACGAACCGGCTCGGAGGCTTGGGGTGCGGCGGGGCGGGCGGCGCGGAGCGTCTGCTCGACGATGAGCTCGGTGCAGGGGCGGGGGACGAGCACGGCGGGGGAGACGTGCATGGGCAGGCCGAAGAACCAGGCCTCGCCGGTGAGGTACTGCACGGGCTCGTGCTTGAGGGCGCGGGCGACGAGGCCGCGGAGGCTCTGGAGCTGGTCGGGTTCGGGCTCGCGGTCGGCGCCGATGTAGAGCTTGAGGCGGTCGAGCCCGAGGACGTGGCCCAGGAGAATCTCGGCGCAGAGGCGGGGAGAGTCGAGGCCGGTCTTGCTGAAGGCCTCGGTCATCCAGGCGAGGAGACGCTTGATCGTCCAGGGCTCGGTCTGGGGCGCGGGGGTGGGCACGGGGGGAGCGTATCAGTCTTCATGGTCAGTCGTACTCGAGTCCAAGTCCCGCGAACCCCAATGGTCATCAAACCAGATTCTGGGCACGTTGGCCTTCGATGCTGCTGCTTGAAGCAGGTTCTGAAACTCGTGGAACTTCTTTTCCGTGATCTGGTTGATTCGCTCTGCCGGGGGTGTGATCTTCAGTTCCCTGAGTCTGTTGATGACCACGCTGTCCACTGGGCAGTACAGCCACTTTTCCACGCGGTCTCGCTGCGACAGCGTGTTCCATCTGTGGATGCGCAAGAAGTCTGCAAGGTAGAGCGCAAGGACTTTGTGGGCATGTCCCCACTTCAGGCCTTGACCGAGCCGTGAAGCGCCGTTGTTGAGGGAACGAATCAGAGTGGAAAGTCGATCCAGCTCGCCAAAGTACCAGTGCTGGAACTCGTGCTCGGAAGACAAGCTCACGAATTGAGTCAAGTCAATTTCCACCAAGTGCTTGAAGAGGCGAGGCTTCGATCCGCTCGCGAACACGCGAATCACTGAGCTTGTCAGATTGACTCTTGCACAACGGCACTTGATCGATACCTCGCGCCGTTGCTTGAGCCGCTTGAAGTCCTCAACCAGTTGAGTGTTCATGGTCATCCTTCTGGGGGCGGCATCACTTGCCCTCGAACCAGTTCTTCGCGATGGACGAATCGGCCTTGATGGGCACGCTGAGCGTCATGGCGCTTTCCATCATGGAGACGATGCGGGCGCGGGCTTGCTCGGCGTGGTCGTCGGGGGACTCGAAGACCAGTTCGTCGTGGATCTGCAGGAGCATCTTGGTGCCGGCGAGGGGGGAGGGTGCGCCGCCTGAGCCTTCGATCTCGCGGTGGATCGCGACCATCGCGAGCTTGATGAGGTCCGCCGCGCTGCCCTGCACGACGCTGTTGATGGCGGTGCGTTCGGCGAAGGCGCGGCGCGAGGGGTTGGTGGACTCGATGTCGGGGATGGGGCGTCGGCGTTTGAGCATGGTCTCGGCGTAGCCGTGGCGGCGGGCCTGCTCGACGCACTCCTGGAGGAAGGTGGTGATGCCGGAGTACTGCTTCTTGTAAGCGGTGATGATCTGCTCGGCCTCGGTGTTGCCGATGCCCAGGCGGCGGGCGAGGCCGAAGGCGGTGATGCCGTAGACGATCCCGAAGTTGACCATCTTGGCGCCGGAGCGCTGGGCCTTGGTGACCTGGTCGGGCGAGCAGCGGTTGATCTGGGCGGCGACGGCGGTGTGGATGTCGAGCCCGTCGTGGAAGGCCTTGATGAGGGCGGGGTCCTGCGAGAGGTGGGCGAGGAGGCGGAGTTCGATCTGGGAGTAGTCGGCGCTGACGAGGGAGCAGCCCGGCGCGGCGACGAAGGCCCGGCGGATCTCGCGGCCCACGTCGGTGCGGATGGGGATGTTCTGGAGGTTGGGGTCGCTGCTGGCGAGGCGGCCGGTGGCGGCGACGGTCTGGTTGAAGGAGGTGTGGATTCGCCGGGTGTCGGGGTTGATCTCGTCCTTGAGGCTGACGAGGTAGGTGCCGACGAGCTTGGCGAGTTGGCGGTAGTCGACGATGAGGCGCGGGATGGGCGTGGTGACGGCGGCGTCTTCGGCGAGGGTTTCGAGGACTTCGACGTCGGTGGAGTAGCCCGTGGCGGTGCGCTTGACGGGCTTGATGCCCAGCCCGGGCTCGGCGGCGTCGGGCTTGTTGAACAGGGCCTCGGCGAGCTGCTTGGGCGAGTCGGGGTTGAAGGTCCGACCGATGGACGTGACGGCGGCGTCGTCGATCTTGGCGCGGAGATCGGCCATCTGGGCCTGCAGGCGCGTGCGCTGGCGGTCAAGCTCGGCGGGGTCGACGAGGATGCCGTTCCACTCGAGTTCGGCGAGGACCTCGACGAGCGGGATCTCGACATCGTCAAAGAGGTCACCCAGACCCATGGCGCGGAGCTGGGGGCGCATGGAGTTGCACAGGCGCAAGGTGATGTCGGCGTCCTCGGCGGCGTACTGGGTGGCGAGGTCGAGGGGCACCTGGTCGAAGGTCTTCTGGGTGCGACCGCGGCCGGGGGGGCCGATGAGGTCGGTGATGGAGATGTTGGTGTGGCCCAGGAGGGCGAGGGCGAGATAGTCGAGCCCGTGGCTTGAGCGGGAGGCGTCGATGAGGTAACTGGCGACCATGGAGTCGCAGCCGCCGGGGCCGGGGCCCTTGGCGAGCCCGCGCAGGCGCACGCCGGCCTGGCGCAGCACGAGCATGTCGAACTTGAGGTTGTGGCCCAGCTTGGGCTTGGCGGGGTCTTCGAGGAGGGGGCGGAGGGCGTCGAGGACTTCGGGCGGGCTGAGGTGGGATGAAGGGTCCGGGGAGCGGACGGGCACGTACCAGCCGGTGCGTTCCTGGGTGGAGAAGGAGAGGCCCACGAGGAGACTGCGGCGTGGGGAGAGGCCGGTGGTTTCGGTGTCGAGGGCGATTTCGGGGGCGGCGCTCAGTTCGCGGATCAGGTCGTGCAGGTCGTTGCGCGTGCGGACGCAGCGGTAGACGCCGCGGGTGGCGGAGGGGGCGATGACGACGGGCGGGGCATCGTCGGCGGCGGTGGGGGTGGCGAAGAGGCCGCCGGGATCGTCGATGGCGTCGCGGGCTGGGCGGCGCGCGGGCTTGGAGGATGCGCCGGGGGCGGGGGCGGCGGGCATGAAGGCGGAGGGCTCGCGGTCGGGCGTGGACGGCGGCGAGGACGCGCCCGGCGCGAAGAGTGTTTTCACTTCGTCCTGATAGCGGTGGAAGCCCAGTTCCTTGAGGATGGGCACCAGGCGCGGGAGGGCCAGACGGTCGACGCTGGACGCGGGGAGGTCGAAGTCGAGGGGCACATCGCGCCGGAGGGTGACGAGTTCGCGGCTGAGGGGCAGGGCGGGGGCGGTTTCGCGGATCTTCTCGCCGCGCTTGCCCTTGATCTCCGCGGAGTGGGCGAGGAGGTTGTCGAGCGTGCCGTACTGGGCGATGAGTTCGGCGGCGGTCTTGGGACCGACGCCGGGAACGCCCGGGACGTTGTCGACGGTGTCGCCCATGAGCGAGAGCATGTCGACGACCTGTTCGGGGGCGAGGCCGGTGTCGGCCTTGAGGGAGTCGGCGGTGAAGAACTCGTCCTTGTAGATGTCGAAGATCTCGACGCGCCCGGGCTCGAGGAGTTGTTTGAGGTCTTTGTCGTTGCTGATGAGGCGGATGAGGAGGCCCGGGTGGTCACGCTTGAAGCGATCGACGATGGTGGCGGAGACATCGTCGGCCTCGAAGCCTTCGACGCCGATGACGGGAACGCCGATGGCCTCGAGCGTGGCGAGACAGCGTTCGACCTGCTGCGGGAGGTCTTCGGGCGGCGGCGGGCGGTTGGCCTTGTAGTCGGGGTAGAGGGTGCTGCGGAAGGTGCCGCGGTCGCCCGAGACGTCGAGGGCGAGTGCGACGTGGGTGGGGGGCGCGCCCATGGCGGGTGTGCCGCGGAGGAGTTTGAGGAGGACACCGATGAACCCGAAGGTGAGGTTGGTGGGTTCCTTGGTGACCGGGGAGGTCATGGGCGTGAGGATGGCGTGATACGCCCGGAAGAACTGGGCGTAGCCATCGATGATGTAGAGGGTGGGGCGGGTGGTGGGTGCCGTCACGCGTGAGCGTAGCCGGAGAGCACGGGCGAGCGCGGCGGTGCCCCGGCGTCCCCGGAACCGCGGACGTGTTGACCGAGCGTGAGGGCGAGCCTTCAGACTTGGCGCGCCGCGCGACCCTCACGGCGGCGTGCGAACGCCAGCACCCCGGAGGCCGCCAAACCCAGGGACCATGCGCCGGGCGTGGGGATCATGAACGTAAAGACCTGCGTCCCACCCTGGCTGAGGTTGGCGGGCCCGTCATGCCGGATCTCGGAGACGAAGGTGTAGGTGCCGGGCGAGAGCATGCCGGAGGCCTGCGGATACTCAAAGGGCTGGTTGCCGTAGACGAAGGAGAAGACCGAGCCTGACGGGCCGGTAAGGCTCAGTTCGCTGCGACCGAGTTGCATGCCCAAGATCAGGGCGGTGAGGTCGAAGGGCGTGGGCTCGTCAACGGCGAACTGCACTTGGAACCGGGAGCGCGCGTCGCCGATCTGGATGTGGCCGCCGCTGCTGTGGGCCTGCTCGGCGTGGAGGATCACGTTGATGGGGTCGCTGGTCATGCGGGCGGTGGCCGGGGGTACGCCGATGTTGGACGACCAGGCGCTGAAGTTGGGAGCCTGATCTTCGGCGGTGCCCGCCTGCGTCCACGTCCAGAGCGTGCGCGACTGGGAGAGGAAGGTGACACCGGCGTGAGCGGCCGGGGCGTTGAAGCCCGCGACGCTCAAGGCCAAGGCGTACCACGCCACGTGTTTCGCCTTCATGGGCTGCTCCTTGCGTGAAGTTTGAGGACGGCGTGCCGGACGGACCGCCGGCCGGAGCGTGCGTCCACCATCACCATGGCGTGCTGAACGTGTGGGGTCAACAGGGGCGGCAGCGGAACGCGTTGGAATTCACCGGTTCCATGACGAATGGCGGCTTTCCTATGGCCCAACCGGGGTGGAGAGGTTGCCGCTGGGGATTAAGCCGGGCTCTTCACGCCCTGCATGATGCGGGCGAGGATGCTCGCGGTGGCGGCGCCGTTCTGAGAGGCGGCGCTGAGGGTGGCGCGGGGGATGACACGGTGGGCGCAGACGGGGACGAGGTTGGACGTGATGTCCTCGGGGATGACGTAGTCGCGCCCGGCGAGGAGGGCCGAGGCGCGGGCGGCCTGGGCCAGGGCGAGCGCGCCGCGCGGGCTGAGGCCCAGCAGCAGATCTTCGTGGGTGCGGGTGGCGCCGGCGATGGCGATGATGTACTGGATGAGGGACTTGTCGAGGCGGACGCGGTCGGTGGCTTCCTGCAGCGCGATGACCTCGTCGGCGTGCATGACGGGCTTGAGGCCGTGGAGGGGGCCCAGGGCGGGGCGGGTTTCGAGGACGCGGGCCTCGTCGGCGGGGGCGGGGTAGCCCAGCGTGATGCGCATGAGGAAGCGGTCGAGCTGGTTCTCGGGGAGGAGGTAGGTTCCCTCGAAGTCGCTGGGGTTCTGGGTGGCGACGAGCATGAAGGGCGGGGGCAGGCGGTGGGTCTGCGCGTCGACGGTGACGGAGGCCTCGTTCATGGCCTCCAGCAGCGCGGTCTGGGTGCGCGGGGTGGCGCGGTTGATCTCGTCGGCGAGGACGATGTTGGCGAAGATGGGCCCGGGCTTGAACTCGAACTGGCCGGTGTCGCGCTGGTAGATCGCGACGCCCAGGATGTCCGACGGGAGCAGGTCCGGGGTGAGCTGAAGGCGGGAGAAGGAGGCGTCGATGCTCTTGGCGAGGGCGGTGGCGAGCACCGTTTTGCCGACGCCCGGCACGTCCTCGATGAGGCAATGCCCGCGGGCGAGCAGGCAGCAGAGGAGGCGGTCGATGGCGGAGGCATTGCCCACGTACACCGAACTGATGTTCTTGCGGAGTTTGTCGAGGGCGTCAAGCACGGCGGAGGGTAGACGCGCGTGGGCCGGGTGACCGGCGCGCGACGCCGGCATCTGAGGCTTGGGCCGCCGCGGGCGTGGCGGCGGTCCGGACGGGCCCGGACGGGCATCGGGAAACTCACTACACTGCGACCATGGACCTGTACATCGACACCGCGAATCTGGACGAGATCAAGCAGGCCGCCGACATGGGCGTGCTGGATGGCGTCACCACCAACCCCTCGCTGATCGCGAAGGAGAAGTACGACTACGTCAAGCGATTGACGGAGATCTGCGCGATCGTGAAGGGCCCGGTTTCGGCGGAGGTGATCTCCACGGAATACGCGGGGATGATGGAGGAGGGGCGCAAGCACGCCAAGATCGCGCCCAACATCGTGGTGAAGCTGCCCAGCACCATCGATGGGCTGCGGGCGTGCAAGACCTTCAGCGACGAGGGGATCAAGACGAACCTGACGCTGTGCTTCCAGCCCTTGCAGGCGCTGATGGTGGCCAAGGCGGGTGCGTTCCTGGTGTCGCCGTTCATCGGGCGGCTTGACGACGTGGCCGAGGACGGGATGGACCTGATCCGGAAGATCCGGGCGATCTACGACAACTACGGGTACAAGACGAAGATCCTGGCGGCGAGCGTGCGGCACCCCAAGCACATGGTGGAGTGCGCCCTGGCCGGGGCCGATGTGGCGACGGTGCCGTTCTCGGTGATCAAGCAGATGATGGGCCACCCGCTCACCGACGTGGGGCTCAAGAAGTTCCTGGAAGACTACAAGAAGGCGTTCGGCGGCTGAGCCATGGGGGGCTCCGGGGGCGCGGCCGGCGGGCGTCCTACCCTTGGGGTTCATGCGCAGCCACCACCGGGAACACCTTCAGGCCGACCTTCGCGAGGCGATTCAGTCCCTGCTCACGCGCGGGCTGAACGATCCGCGCCTTGACGGCGCGATGTGCACGATCACGCGGCTGGAGCTTTCTCAGGACCTTCGCAACGCGACGGTGAACCTGTCGGTGCTGCCGGACAAGGTGCAGAAGCGGGCGTTTGCGGCCGTGAAGCACGCCGAGCCGCACATCCGCCGGCAGGTCGCGGGCAAGCTCGACCTGCACACGCCTCCGCTTCTGGCGTTTGTTCTGGACCAGAGCGGGAAGCGTCAGGCGGCCTCGCTGGAAGCGCTGGCGAAGGTGGCGGAAGAGCGTGAGAAGCTGGGTCGTGCGGCTCCGGAGGGGGAATCCGGTCAAACGGGGCTTGCTTCTCACCCGAGTTTGGGGAATCCTTCGGATACGCCCGCGGGTCCCCAGGTATGACTACGACCGATCGTGCCAAGCCGCTGTACGCCCTGATTGCGAAGCTGAAGGCGCGGCGCCCTGCCGGGCCGCGCGGCGAGGCGGCGCATGCGCTGGCCTCGCAGATCGAGGCCAAGCCGATGGACCCGGATCCGCTGGCGTGCCCGATCGAGCGGTGCTTTCATGGCGACGGGGTGCTGCGCGAGTTCGTGCGGTCGTACCTGATGTGGGAGACGACGGCGGCGAAGGCGGAGGCGGCTCTGTCGCGGATCGCGGCGAGCGTGGTGGACATCAACGAACTGCGGGTGTGCCTGCCCGATGAGATCGGCGCGCTGCTGGGCGGTGGCTACCCGAAGGTGGACGAGCGCGTGCACCGGCTGAAGGCGTCGCTGGGCGACATCTACAAGCGGGAGCACTGCCTGAGGCTGGCGCACCTTCGCGAGAAGCCCAAGCGCGACGCGCGGACGTACCTGGAGCAGATCGCGAGCGTTCCGACCTTTGTGCCCGCGCGGACCGCGCTGGTGGCGCTGGAGGCGCACGCCTTTCCGCTGGACCAGCGGATGTACGCCAAGCTCGAGGACGCGGCGGTTCTGGACGGTGAGCGGACGGTGGAGGAAGCCGCCGCGTGGCTTGAGCGCACGCTGAAGGCGGGCGAGGCGCTGGAGGCGTTCAGCCTGATCCAGTCGTGGGCGGACGCGCCGTCGGCGAAGAGCCCGGCGAAGAAGGCGGCGAAGGTCACCAAGAAGAAGGGGAACCCGGCGGGGGCGGGGCGCTCGAAGCGTCCGGCCCGGCCCGCGCGTTCCCGCAAGAAAGGCTGAGAGCCCGCGACATGGCCGGTCACAACAAGTGGAGCAAGGTGAAGCACCGCAAGGCGGTGGTGGACAAGCGCAAGGGCAAGGCGCTGAGCATGTGCTCGCGGATGATCATCTCCGCGGTGAGGCAGCACGGGCCGGACCCGGCGTTCAACTCGCTGCTGCGGGCCGCGCTGGATGAGGCGCGGTATCACAACGTGCCCAACGACAACATCGAGCGGGCCATCAAGAAGGGCGCGGGCGCGGGCGAGGGCGACAGCTTCGAGCACGTGCGCTACGAGGGCTACGGCCCCGGCGGCGCGGCGGTGATCGTCGACGCGCTGACCGACAACCGCACCCGCACCGCGGCGAACGTCCGGAACATCTTCAACGAGCACGGCGGGCGGATGGGCACCACGGGCTCGGTGGCCCACCAGTTCGAGCACAAGGGGCGGATCGTGATCGCCGCGCCGGCGAGCGCCGAGGACGCGGTGCTGGAGGCGGCGCTCGCGGCGGGGGCGGAGGACGTGCGACCGGGGGATGAGGCGGGGGCGTGGACGGTCTTGACCGCGCCGCAGGACTTTTTGAACGTGCGCAAGGCGCTGGACGAGGCGAAGTTCAAGATCGCCGAGGGCGAACTGGACATGATCCCGACGCTGACGGTGGTCGTGAACGGCCAGGTGGCGAAGGACTTCGTGGAGTTCGTGGACGAACTCGAGGACGACGAGGATGTGAAGAAGGTGTACTCCAACGCGGACATCCCGGAGGCGGAATTGGCGGGGATGGAGTAAGCGCGGACGTGGTGGGATGGGGCGGGAAGAAAGAGCAACCGCGAAGGGCTCGAAGAGACGTGAAGGCAGGGGGAGCGGTTGGCGCCGCGGGGCGCGGGGATCGGGACCCGGCGGAAGTAGATGCGTCAGTTTGGAGTCGGCGTGGCTCGGACGCTGGTGGTGTGCTGGAGGGCATCCCGGGCGGGACGCCTGGGCCACCGATGTTCTGAGACTTTGCCCTGGCGTGCTTTGCGGTTGCCTTTGCGCGGTGATTGCTAGAGTTGGCCATGTCCAGACCCAAGCGTTTTCTTTCCGGCGTGCAGCCCTCGGGCGCGCTGCACCTGGGGAACTATTTCGGCGCGATCCGCGAGCACATCCGCCTGCAGGAGCAGGGCGAGGCGTTCTACTTCATCGCGGACTATCACGCGCTGACGACCATCCGCACCCTGCCCGACGGGGCGGACCGCAAGGCCCCCGCGGCGGACCTGAAGCAGTACATCTTCGACGTGGCGGTGACGTACCTGGCCTGCGGGCTTGACCCGTCGCGGGCGGTGCTGTTCCGCCAGAGCGATGTGCCGGAGGTGTGCGAACTGACGTGGCTGCTCATGACCGTCACGCCCATGGCCGACCTGGAGAACGCGACGAGCTATCGCGACAAGATCGAGCGCGGGAAGGCGGCGGACGCGGGGCTGTTCACGTACCCGGTGCTGATGGCGGCGGACATCCTGGCGCAGGACGCGGACGTGGTGCCCGTGGGCAAGGACCAGAAGCAGCACGTGGAGATGACGCGCGACTTCGCCAGCAAGTTCAACCGCGCGTTCAAGAGCGAGGTGTTCAAACTGCCCGAGCACAAGTTCGGCGAGGCGCCGTACGTCCCCGGGACCGACGGGGCCAAGATGAGCAAGTCGTACGGCAACTCCATCGGCATCTTTGACGAGGGCAAGCCGCTGGAGAAGGCGGTGATGGGCATCAAGACCGACTCGCTGCCGCTTGAGGCTCCCAAGAACCCCGACACCTGCACGGTCTTCACGCTGTACAAACTCATGGCCACCCCGGCGGAGCAGGACGCCCTGGCGGCGAAGTACCGCGCGGGGGGCATGGGCTACGGCGTGGCGAAGCAGGCCCTGCTCGCGAAGATCAACGAGTACTTCGCGCCGATGCGTGAGAAGCGCAAGGCCTTGATGGCCGACCCGGGCGAGGTCCACCGAGTGCTGAAGGACGGGGCGGAGAAGGCGCGGGCCAACACGCGGGCGGTTCTGGACCGCGCGAGGCGGGCGTGCGGGCTGGCGTGATGGCCGGTGGCCTGAGGGTTCCGGTCAGTCGCTGGGCCCGGCGCGGCGCGGCGTGCGAACAGGCTGCCACGCGGGGCCCTGGAACTGGGTGATGGTGTACTCGCGATGCGAGACGAGCACGGCCTCGCCCGGCCCGGGCGACCAGCCGGCGCGGGTGTCGTACAGGATGAACGCCCCGGGGACGGGCTCGGCGATGCGATCGCCCGAGTCGGTGAGGGGCCCGGCCCAGCGCCCGGTGCGGAGCATGAACCTCGAGCGGTCCGACAGCCCGAGCCCCGCGCTGTAGATCGGCGTGGCCCCGGCGCGCTGGGCAAACTCGATGACGCGCTCCCAGCGCTCGCTGGCGGGGCCGTGGATGGTGAGGGGAAGAGCCGACAGAAGGCCGGCGATGCCGATCGCCACGACGGCGGCGAGGCGCACCGAATATCGGCGGATGGTGGCGACCCACGGCGGGGCGGCATGGTGGATCCACATCGCCGAGGCGACCGCCCAGACGGTGAAGCAGGGCAGGATGTAGCGGGGGCGTTTGTCAGCAAAGGCGGAGCACAGGGCGAGCCACGTCAGGCCGAAGGCGACGGCGAGCCACACGCCCGCGCGGGGCCCGGGCTCGCGGAACCGGCCGCGGAAAAGGGCCAGCGCCGCGAGGATGGCGGTGATCATCCACGGCCAGTAGCTTTGGAGAAGTTCGAGGATGTAGAAGAGGGGCGAGGCGGAACCCTCGGCGAGGTTGTCGAGCTTGCCCTGGGCGCGGTCGACGACTTGGCGCCCGAAGTGCTCGTCGAGGAAAACCGGCCCCCAATGGGCGTAGGCGGCGGCGTACCAGGCGAGCGGGGCGAGCACGCCCAGCGCCACGCCCGCGAGCAGCCAGCCCACCAGCGGCTTGCGCCCGATGATCACCAGCCACACCGCCAGCAGCGGCGCGGCCATGAGCGCGACGAGCGGTTTGCAGAGCAGCCCCAGGCCAAGCACCGCGCCGGCGGCGAGGGCGAGTCTGGGTCGGGGCGGCTTTGCGTCGCGCGGGCGGGCGGCGAGGACGACGAGCAGGATGGCGGCCTGGATGAACAGCAGTTGCCAGAGGTCAAGCGAGATGGAGCGTGCCTCGCGCACCAGCGGCAGCGTGGTGGCGGCGATGAGCCCCGCGGTGAGGGCGAGGCCGCGCGTGCCCAGGGCCCGGGCCGTGAGCGTGGTGAGCAGGATGACCCCCAGCAGCACGGCGACCATGGGCGCGCGCGTGGCCCACATGCTGCGCCCGGCCGATTGAAGGGTCAGCCCGTGGACGAGCAGGGGCAGCGGCGGCTTGTTGAAGTAGGGCAGGCGTGGGTCGCCCGCGGGCCCGTGGGCCTCGGTGAGGGCGTAGAAGCCCGAGAGGTCGCCGTTGAAGATGCGGTTCCAGGACTCGTAACCGATGGCGGCGTAGCGCCCGGTGTCCACGCGCCAGTCGCCCTGGTTGATCTTGGGAAGACTGATGCACAGCGTCACCAGCGAGGGCAGCCACCACCACGCTGTCTGCATGACGCGACGCATCGGCGGGATGATACCGAGAGGCCGAGCGGGCCGGATCGTCGTGAACACCCCGCGTGCGGCCGGGGCGTCGCGGCTCTACCCTTGCTTCATGTCCGATCTCTGGGCGCAGCGGCGGCAGCAGGCGGTGGCGAAGGCCGCCCCGCTGGCGGCGCGCATGCGTCCGCGGACGCTGGACGAGTTTGTGGGGCAGGAGCACATCCTGGGTCGAGGAAAGCTGCTCCGGCGGATGCTCGCGGCGGACGTGCTGACTTCGCTGATCCTTCACGGACCGCCGGGAACGGGCAAGACCACGCTGGCGGAGGTGATCGCCGCGGCGAGTCGGCGGCACTTTGAGCGCGAGAACGCGGCGTCGGTGGGGGTGGCGCGGATCCGGCAGATCATCGAGGAGGCGACGGCGCGGCTGGAACGAACCGGGCAGCGGACGGTGCTGTTCCTGGACGAGATCCACCGGTTCTCCAGGGCGCAGCAGGACGTGCTGCTGGCGGATGTGGAGCGCGGCGTGGTCACGCTGATCGGCGCGACGACGGAGAACCCGCTGTTCAGCGTGAACAGCGCGCTGGTGTCGCGCAGCACCCTGCTGAGGCTTGAGGCGCTGGCCGCCGAGGACGTCAAGACGGTCCTGCGGCGGGCGATCGCGGACGACGAGCGCGGCTATGGCGCGCTGAACGTGAAGGTGGACGAGGACGCGCTGGAGGTGTGGGCGGTCAAGAGCGACGGCGATGCACGGCGGGCGCTGGGGGCGCTGGAGGTGGCGGTGCTGAGCGCATCGGCGAATTTGGAGGCAAGCGATGCTCGGGCTGGTAAATCTGTTCAACCTGCTCCGTTGGCTGACAGGCCGTCAGACCAGT
Source organism: Phycisphaerales bacterium (assembly GCA_022843545.1). Taxonomy (GTDB): domain Bacteria; phylum Planctomycetota; class Phycisphaerae; order Phycisphaerales; family UBA1924; genus JALHNL01. The sequence goes on from JALHNL010000023.1 coordinate 15,563, forward strand.
CTTTCCTCAGCCCTGAAGGGCGATCTGGACGAGCGGCGTCGCATCGACGCGGAGGCGAAGAAGTACGACCACTTGACTCCTCAGCAGAAGCGCGAACGGGTGCAGGCCCGCAACCGCATCGGCCCGCGATAGTCATCACCCGCGCCGACGCGGAGGACTCCATCCAGCAGAAAGCCGCGGTGTACGACGGCACGGGCGACGAGCACTACGACACGATCAGCGCGTTCATCAAGAGCGTTCGCGGGAGCGACCCGGACGCGGCGATGTACTGGCTGGCGCGCATGCTCGACGCGGGCGAGGACCCCCGGTTCATCGCGCGGCGGCTGGCGATTCTGGCGAGCGAGGACATCGGCAACGCCGACCCGCGCGGGATCATGGTCGCGGCATCGTGCTGGGAACTGGTGGAGCGGATCGGGATGCCCGAGGCGAGGATCACGCTGGCGCAGTGCACGACGTATCTGGCGCTGGCGCCCAAGAGCAACGCGTCGTACACGGCGATCGACGCGGCGCTGGCGGATGTGAAGCAGGGGCGGACCGTCGCGGTGCCCGCGCACATCAAGGACGGCAACGTCCGCAAGGCGACTCAGAAGAGCGCGGGCTCGGGGAAGACGGGCGAGGCGTACGCCTACAGCCACGAGCAGGGAGCCGACAGCGCGGCGCTGGGCAAGATCGGCACCCAGGACTACCTGGGCGTGGACAAGCGGTACTACCAGCCCACCGACCACGGGTTTGAGGCCCAGTTGAAGCAGCGGCTGGACGAGGCCCGGCGGGCGCGCGGGCGCGATCAATAGCCCGCGGCGTGCCCGTCCTTGCGGCTCTCGCTCGCGCCGGTGTACACGCCCGTCTTGGGGTCGCGCCGGATCGCTTGGTAGCCGCCGAACACAGCGCGATCGGCGGGCACCAGGCGGTGGCCGCGGCGAGTGAGTTCTTCGCGCACGGCGGGCGTGAAGCCCGGTTCAAGGTTGAGCACGCCGCCGTCGTCCGTGGGGCGGACCTGCCCCTGCGGCTCGGTGCTGCCGTCGTGGTGGATGCGAGGCGCGTCGCCGGCCTGCTGGAGGTTCATGCCGAAGTCGATGAGGTTGACGACGATCTGGGCGTGCCCCTGGGGCTGCATGGGCCCGCCCATGACGCCGAAGGACATCCAGGGCGCGCCGTCCTTGGTGATGAAGGCGGGGATGATGGTGTGGAAGGGGCGTTTGCCGGGGGCGATGACGTTGGGGTGGCCATCGACCAGCGCGAATTGCTCGCCGCGGTTCTGGAGCATGAAGCCCAGCGGCTGCCCCTGCGCATCGGCGGGCACGACGCCGCTGCCCATGCCGCGGAAGTTGCTCTGGATGAGCGAGACCATCATGCCCGATTCGTCGGCGACGGTGAGATAGATGGTGTCGGCTCCGGCGGGGATGGCCCCGGGCTCGACGGCGCGAGCGGCGCGGGTCATGTCGATCAGCGCGGCGCGTTTGGCGGCGTAGTCCTTGGAGATCAGCGTCGCGACGGGCGCTTTGGCGAAGGCCGGGTCGGCGTAGAAGCGGGCGCGGTCCTCGAAGGCGAGCTTCTTGGCCTCGACGAAGAGGTGGACATAGTCCGCGCTGCCGAAGCCCATGCTCTTGAGGTCGTAGCGCTCCAGGATGTTCAGAATCTGCAACGCGGCGATGCCCTGCCCGCTGGGGGGCAGTTCCCAGACGTCGTACCCGCGGTAGTTCGCGCTCACCGGTTCGACCCACTCGCCGCGGTGGCGGGCGAGGTCTTCGGGCGCCAGCAGGCCGCCCTGGGCGCGGACGGTGCCCGCGATGGCGTCGGCGATAGGGCCGGTGTAGAACGCGTCACGACCGCCCTGCGCGATGGCGGAGAGGGTGCGGGCGAGATGGGGATTGCGCCACAGTTCGCCCTTCGCGGGCGCGCGGCCGTCGAGCGTGAACGCGGCGGCGAAGTTGGGGAAGGTGCTGAAGCGGAGAGCGGAGCGGGCCCAGGCGTCGGCGATGACCTCCGTGAGCGGGAAGCCGCTTTGGGCGTAGTCGATGGCGGGGCGCAGCACGCGGTCCATGGGCAGGCGGCCGAAGCGCTCGTGGAGCGCGAACCAGCCGTCAACACAGCCGGGGACGGTGACGGGGAGCGCGCCAAAGGCGGGGATCTGCTCGGCGCGGGCCTCGGGCGGTGTGGTGGAGAGGTAGAGGTCCGGGCGATCAGCCGAAGCGCGAACAGCGGCACGCATGGCCTCGAGCGTGGCGGCGGCGGGGGCGCGGCCCGAGCCGTTGTAACCGTGGAGCTTCCCGGTCTTGGGGTCCCACACGATGGCGAAGAGGTCGCCGCCCACGCCGCAGCCCGTGGGCTCCATGAGCCCCAGCGCGGCGTTGGCGGCGATGGCGGCGTCCACGGCGGAGCCGCCCGCGCGGAGGATGTCGAGCGCGACCTGCGTCGCGAGGGGATGGCTGGTGGCGGCCATGGCGCGAGGGGCGAAGACCTCCGGCCGCGTCGCGGGGGGCGGGGCCGACGCGAGCAGGACGGCGGCGGAGGCGAGCAGCGCGAGGGCGGCGGGGAGTGGGGTCATGGGTCAGGGTAGAGCAAGGGGCCAAAGGGCCAAATCGCCAAATGGCCAAAGGTCCAAATGAAGAGGTTAAAGAGTTTGGGGGTGTGGGGGGGTGGGTGGGGCTTGGGTGGGGGCCGGTATCATTCGGGACGTTGTCCCGGTAGCTCAGCTGGATAGAGCAGCCGCCTTCTAAGCGGCAGGTCGTGCGTTCGAATCGCACCCGGGACGTTTGCGCGGGCGGAGGTGGCTTTGGCCCCGGGGTTCACCGGGCGGTTCGTTTCGCCTAACGTACCGCCTCAGCCCGGTTCACGCCGATCCGGGCGCAGGAAGGGCCTGATCGTGGAAACCTCCACCTCGCCGAAGGCGGCGCCATCGTTTTTCGAGCGGAACCACCTGCTGCTGAGGCGGCTGCACTCCCTGAGCGGGATCGTGCCCATCGGGGTGTTTCTGATCGCGCACCTGACGACCAACTCGTCTCTCGCGTGGGGCAAGTTTGGGTTGCGCGGGCAATACCCGGAGCTGGGCGTGCAGGAGGGCGGGGTGGCGTACTTCCAGAAGGAAGTGACGTGGATCTCCACGCAGATCCCGCACCTGTTGCTGATCGAGATCACCCTCTGGGGGGCGATCCTGTTCCATAGCGTGCTGGGCTTTATGTACGCCCGCACCGGGCGGTCCAATACCTCCAGCTACGGCTACGGCGCGAACTGGCGTTATCGCCTGCAGCGTGTGAGCGGGTACATCGGCATCCTGTTCATCTTCTACCACGTGGCGACGCTGCGGTGGGGGTGGACGTTCCTGGTGCCCGGCGGCACCAAGTGGGACCATCATTTCTCCGCGAGCACGCTGGCCAGCGCGCTGCGCGGGGGCGATAACTTCACGGCGGCGGGCGTGGTGGTCTCCGCGTTCTACCTCATCGGGATCACCCTGCTGGTGTTCCACTTCGCCAACGGGCTCTGGACCGCGGCGATCACGTGGGGCCTGACGATCACGGCCCAGGCCCAGCGTCGCTGGGTCTATGTGTGCTTCGCCCTGGGCGCGGGCCTGATGGCGATGGGCTGGAGCGCGCTGATCGCGGCGGTGATGCTGAACCCCGCCCAGGCCCGGCAAGTCGAGTTGAAGATGCAGTCCAAGGCCGGCGAGGCCGCCGCGGCGATCACCGCCCCGGCGGCATCCGCCAAGGCCGGCGATCCGAATCGCCCCTCGGGGCAGGAGTAAGTCATGGGGAGCGAGCATCGGGTGATCGTGGTGGGCGGGGGTCTGGCGGGCCTGGCGGCGTCGGTGCGCGTGGCCGAGGCGGGGCTGGCGGTGGACCTCTTCAGCATGGTGCCCGTGCGGCGCTCGCACAGCGTGTGCGCGCAGGGCGGCATCAACGCGTGCAACGAGGTGGCCCGGCAGCAGGGCTACAGCGAGTACGAGCACTTCGACGAGACCATCTACGGCGGCGACTTCCTGGCGGATCAGCACCCGGTGCTGGAGATGGCCAACTGGGCTCCGCGGATCATCGATCTGCTGGACCGCATGGGCGTGCCGTTCAACCGCACCAGCGAGGGCTACCGCGACCTGCGGCTGTTCGGCGGCTCGCTCTTCAAGCGCACCCACTTCGCGGGCGCGACCACGGGCCAGCAGCTGCTGTACGCCCTGGATGAGCAGACGCGGCGCTACGAGAGCGAGGGGAAGGTCACCAAGTACGAGTTCTGGGAGTTCTTGTGGCCCATTGTGGAGGGCGGGCGCTGCGTGGGCATCGTGGCGCAGGACCTGAGGACGATGCAGATCCGCGCGTTCCGCGCTGACGCGGTGGTGATGGCCACCGGCGGGTGCGGGCTGGTCTTCGGCAAGAGCACCAACTCCGTCATCTGCACGGGCGCGGCGGCGGCACGCTGCTATCAGGCCGGCGCGTGGTACGGCAACCCGGAGATGATCCAGGTCCACCCCACCGCCATTCCCGGCGCCGACAAGACCCGGCTGATGAGCGAGAGCGCCCGCGGCGAGGGCGGGCGGGTGTGGGTGCCGCGCAAGGCGGGCGACAAGCGCCGCCCCAAGGACATCCCCGAGAGCGAGCGGTTCTACTTCCTGGAAGAGAAGTACCCGGCGTACGGGAACATCGTGCCGCGCGACATCGCGACGCGCGAGATCTTCGACATCTGCGTGAACCAGGGGATGGGCGTGTGGGGCGAGAACCAGGTGTTCCTGGACCTGTCGCACCTGCCGGCGAGCACGCACCACAAGCTCGAGGGCATCCTGGAGATCTACAAGAAGTTCGCGGGTGAAGACCCTCAGCATGAGCCGATGCGGATCTTCCCGAGCGTCCACTACAGCATGGGCGGGATGTGGACCACGTTCGTGAAGGGGTCGTACAACCCGGCGCAGGCGCGGGCGAAGCACAAGAGCGGGACCGCGGCGCCGATCGGGGCCGAGCCCGGTCAGGGCATGCTCGCGGGCGACCCGAGGAACATGGTCACGAACATCCCGGGGCTGTACGCCTTCGGCGAGGTGAACTTCGCGTATCACGGGGCCAACCGGCTGGGGGCCAACGCGCTGCTCTCGTGCCTCTTCGACGGGCTGTTCTGCGGGCTGAGCGTGGTGAACTGGGTGCGCAACGAGGCCCCGAGCAAGGCTCCGGCGGCGAAGATGGCGCAGGGCGTGTTCGACGCGGCGGTGGCGCGGGAGCAGGCCAAGGCCAAGCGCATTCTCGACACCGTCACCGGTCCGGGCGCGGTGGAGGCGGCGGTGAACCCCTACGCCATCGGCAAGGAACTGGGCGATGAGATGACCGCGGCGTGCACGGTCGTGCGCAGCGAGGCGCGGCTGAAGCAGTGCCAAAGCAAACTCGCGAGCCTGCGCGAGCGCTACGCCAAGCTGCGGCTGGCCGACAGCGCGGGTTGGACGAATCAGTCGTTCACGTACACCCGCGCGGTGGGCGACATGCTGATCCTCGCCGAGGCGATTGCGCTGGGCGCGCTGGAGCGGCGCGAGAGCCGCGGGGCGCACTACCGCACGGACTTCCCGGAGCGCAACGACGAGAAGTTCATGAAGTCGTCGGTGACCAAGTTTGACCCGGCCTCGCGCACGACGCGGCTGGAGTGGCAGGAGATCGACGCCTCGCTGATCCTGCCCACGGCGCGGACGTACGGCAAGAAGGACGTGAGCGCCGCGGGCAAGCCGGCGGCGATGGCCGGGGCGGGGGTTTGACGTTCGGGCGATGAGCGATGGGAAAGTCCCAAGGCCCCAACCCGGCAGACCCGCACCCCCGTGACCGAGGGCCCGCCCCCGGTTCGGAGCAGATGCTCTCTCTGGCCAAGCGCGTCACCGATGCCACGGGCGACCCTGTCGTGGGCGGGGTGGCGGTGATCCTCCACGGTAGCGGGCGCGGCACATACGACATCGACATCTATTCCAGCGATTTCCACGCCACGCATGAGCTATTGCTCGCCGCGAAGATTCCGTGGGACGCGCGCCGCCGCGAGCACGTCATCGGCGGCATCGCGGTGCATCTGGTGCCCCAAGAGTCGCTGGGGGGGCCTCCCGAACGTGTGGGCACGATCAAGGGCATCAAGGTCATCTCCTTGGCCGACCTGATCCGCGGAAAGCTCACGGTCGCTTTGGAGGCCATTCACCGCGTCACAGACCTGGCGCACGTGGTCGACCTCATCGACCGCATCCCGCTTGACAAGTCGTTTGCCGCCAAGCTGCCCAAGCACCTTTGCGGCGCGTTCAAAGATCTGGTGGAGCAAGTGCGTGGACCGCGCCGCACCGTCGTGCCCACCACCGCCTATTTGAGAAAGCACGCCTCATGACCACCGCACCCTCCGCCGCCAACCGCGCCCCCGCCCAGACGGGCCGCTCCATCCTCGTGCGTGTGCTCCGCTGTGACGGGCCGGGCAAGCCCTCGCGCTGGGAGGAGTTCAAGGTCCCGGTCGAGAAGTCGGCCAACGTGATCTCGGTGCTGCAGTACATCGCGGCCAACCCGGTGACCGCGCAGGGCCAGCCCACCACCCCGGTGGTGTGGGACTCGGGCTGCCTCGAGGAAGTCTGCGGCGCGTGCACGATGGTGATCAACGGCAAGGTGCGCCAGTCGTGCTCGTGCCTGATCGATGAGTACGCTCCCCGCGAGGGCGACGTGATGACGCTGGAGCCCATGAGCAAGTTCCCGGTCATCCGCGACCTCTGGGTTGACCGCTCGCGCATGTTCCACAACCTCAAGCGCGTCAAGGCGTGGGTGCCCATCGACGGCACGCACAATCTGGGCGCCGGCCCGCGAGAGGCCCCCGGCAACCAGGAACAGCGCTACGTCATGTCCACCTGCATGGCCTGCGGCTGCTGCCTGGAGGCCTGCCCCCAGTTCACGCTCGAGGGCGATGAGAAGAAGTGGGACGAGGCCTTCTTGGGCGCCCACGCGATCAACCAGGCCCGCCTCTTCAACGCCCACGAAACCGGCAAGGCTCTCGCCCGTGAGCGCCTCGACCAGCTCGCCGGTCCGGGCGGTGTCAACGACTGCGGCAACGCCCAGAACTGCGTGAAGGTCTGCCCCAAGAAGATCCCGCTCACCGAGTCCATCGCCGCCATGGGGCGGGCGGTCACGGTCCACGGCATCAAGCGGTTCTTCGGCCTGTAAACACCCCGCTCCGCCCCCGGCCGCCCCCCGGACGCAACCCGCCCGCGCAGAGGCCGTATCCTCCCCCGACCCCGCATTCGCGGGTGAACCCGGAGGATGGCACCATGCGGCGTATCGCTCTCTCGCTGGCTCTTGTTCTGCTGGTTGGCACAACGGCGGGCTTGCCCGCGGCTGCGCTCGCACGCGAATCGGCGCGTGCGCCCGGCGCGGCGGCGGTCGACGCCCCGGTCTATCAGCGTGCCCCCGAGGCGATCGCCGCGGTCATCGACGCCAAGCCCAGCCCGATGGTCCGGCTGTCTCCCGACGGGCGCTGGATGCTGCTGGTGGAGCGCGTGGCGATGCCCCCGGTGGCGGACCTGGCCCAGCCGATGCTGCGGCTCGGCGGCGCGCGGATCAACCCCGCGACCAACGCGCCGTTCGGCCCGCGGATCATGACCGGCCTTTCGATCCGCCCGACCGACGGGTCGTCGCCCACCAAGCCCGTGACCCTCACGGGCCTCAGCGACGCCGAGCCGTTCATGGGCATGCCCGTGTGGTCGCACGACAACCAGCGGTTCGCGTTCACGGTGACGCGCGAGACGGGGGTTGAGTTGTGGGTCGCCGAGGCGGGCTCAGCCGCCGCGCGTGCCCTGACGGCCCCGCGCCTGAACACCGCGGCGGGCGGCGCGATGCAGTGGATGCCCGACGGGGTCACGATCCTGGCCAAGTTGACGCCCGAGGGCCGCGGCCCGGCGCCGGTGCGTCCGGCGGCGCCCAGCGGCCCGGTGGTGCAGGAGTCGCGCGGCAAGAAGGCGCCGGTGCGGACCTTCCAGGACCTGCTCAAGGACTCGTTCGACGAGTCGCTCTTCGATTACTACATGACCTCGCAACTGGTGCTCATCAACACGGTCACGGGGCAGACGACGCCCCTGGGCTCGCCCGCGATCATCGACGCCAGCCCCGCGCCCAGCGGCGAGTACTTCTTGGTGGAACGCACGGTGAGGCCGTACTCGTACACGGTCCCCGCCGGGCTGTTCCCCGAGGTGGTGGAGGTGTGGGACCGTTCGGGCAAGCCGGTGTTCACGCTGGCGAACGTGCCGCTGCGCGACCAGGTGCCGATCGAGGGCGTCCCGACCGGTCCCCGCGGGGCGAACTGGCGACCCACCGCGCCGGCCACGCTGATGTGGGCCGAGGCGCTCGACGGCGGCGATCCCAAGGCGAAGGCGGCCCAGCGCGACAAGATCATGGCCCTCGACGCGCCCTTCGCCGCGCAGGCCCGCGAGGTCTTCCGCACCACGCACCGCTACAGCGGCGCGATGTGGGCCGACAAGGGCGAGGGCCCGGCCAAGAGCGGCGGCCTGATGATGTACGCGGAGTTTGACCGTGACCGGCGCTGGTCGACGATGTGGATGTTCGACATGGACACGCCGGGGTCTCAGGCGGTCAAGGTGTTCGACCGCAGCATCCGCGACGCCTACGCGGACCCGGGCGACCCGGTGATGACGCAGAACGCCGCGGGGCGGTCGGTGGTGCAGCAGCACGCGGGGGCGATCTTCCTCACCGGGCAGGGCGCGACGCCCGAGGGCAACCGACCCTTCCTGGACCGCATGGACCTCGCCACGCTCAAGACCGAGCGGCTGTGGCGCTGTGAGGCGGGTGTCGCCGAGAGCGTGGTGGACCTGCTCTCGCCCGACGGTTCGTCGTTCCTGACGCGCCGCGAGTCGCCGGACCAGCCGCCGAACTTCTTCAAGCGGTCGGGCGGAAGCGAGCCCGTTCGCCTCACCGACTTCCCCCACCCCGCGCCGCAGTTGCGCGACGTGAAGAAGCAACTGGTGAAGTACAAGCGGGCCGACGGCACGGAGCTCTCCGCCACCATCTACCTCCCGCCCGGGTTTGACCCCGAGAAGGTGAAGCGCGGCGAGGCCAAGCCGCTGCCGCTGGTGATCTGGGCTTATCCGCTGGAGTACAACGATCGGAGCACCGCCGGGCAGGTGACGGCGTCGCCCAACTCCTTCACCATGTTCCGCGGGAGCGACCAGCGCCTGCTGACTCTGGCGGGCTACGCCGTGATGGACGACGCCACGATGCCGATCGTGGGCGACCCCGAGACCATGAACGACACGTTCGTGGAGCAGATCGTCAGTTCGGCCAAGGCCGCCATCGACTTCGCCGTGGACATGGGCGTCGCCGACCGTGAACGCGTGGCGGTGATGGGGCACAGTTACGGCGGGTTCATGACCGCGAACCTGCTGGCGCACTGCGACCTGTTCCGTGCGGGTGTGGCCCGCAGCGGCGCGTACAACCGCACGCTCACGCCCTTCGGCTTCCAGGGCGAGCGCCGCACGTACTGGCAGGCCCGAGACACGTACGAGAAGATCTCGCCCTTCACCTGGGCCGATCAGATCAAGACGCCCCTGCTGCTCATCCACGGGCAGAATGATGCCAATCCCGGCACCTTCCCCGTGCAATCCGAGCGCCTGTTCGCGGCGATCCAGGGCAACGGCGGAACGGCGCGGCTGCTGATGCTGCCGTTTGAGGACCACGGCTACCAGGGACGCGAGTCGATCCACACCGTGCACGCGGAAACGCTCAAGTGGCTCGACGAGTGGGTGAAGAACGCCCCGCCGCGCGAGGCCACTGGCAAGTAGCCCGGGGCCTGCAAAGCCATGCGAGATGCGTGACGGGCGGGCTGGAGTTACCAGACGCGGGGCGCGGGACGGCGTTTCTCCCCTGCAATACGCCCCCCGCACCGTCGTTGGCCTCCCCGTGGAGGTGCAGGATGTGTTCCCGAAGTGCTGCGTTTATCGTGCTGCTCGCCCTGTCGCGCCCGCTGTTCGCTGAGCCCCCGGCCCAGCCCCCCGCCAAGGACGGCACGGTGGGCCTGGCCCTGATGAAGACCGACGCCGATGAACAGGCGCGCTTCAAGGCGGCCGCGGACTACTCCGAGCAGTTCTCGGGGCGGGCGCTGCTGGTGATGCGGGACGGCCAGGTGCTCTTTGAGCGGTACGCCGACGGGTGGACCGCCGAGAAGCCCCACCCGCTGGCGAGCGGGACCAAGTCCTTCACGGGCGTGATGGCGATGATGGCGGTTCAGGACGGGCTGCTCACGCTCGATGAGCTCGCGTCGGACACCCTCACGGAGTGGAAGAGCGACCCGCGCAAGTCGAAGATCACGGTGCGCCACCTGCTCACGCTCTCGTCGGGCCTGCCCTCGGGGGATCGAGAACTCTCGATGGGCCGCGGCGGCTCGCGCATGCTGGGCGAGGGGGCGTCGGTCCGCAATCAGCGGCTGGGCATCGACGAGAACGCCCCGCGCCCCGACAACCTCAACGAGGTGGCCATCGCGCTTGCCCCCGACGCGGAGCCCGGCGCAAAGTTCCAGTACGGCGGGAGCCACTTCTACTGCTTCGGCGAAGTGCTGCAGCGCAAACTCAAGAAGAGCGAACTCTCGCAGAAGACCACGCTCGACTTCCTCACCGAGCGAGTCTTGAATCCCATTGGGATCCAGGTCGCCCGCATCGGGCGCGACCGCGCCGGCAACCCCAACCTGCCCGGCGGGATGCTGCTGACGGCCCGGGAGTGGGCCAAGTTCGGACAGTTCGTGATCGACGGAGGCTCGGTGCGCCAGCCCGACGGCACGATGAAGAACATCCTGAAGCCCGACCTGCTCGCCCAGTGCTTTGAGCCCAGCGCCCAGAACGCCAGTTACGGGCTCACCTGGTGGCTCCGCTCAGCCGACCCCGAGGCCGACGTGGGGGGCTTCCGGGGCGATGGCAGGCAAGCCAGGCGGCAAGCGGCGCAGAACCAGGCCATCAACGGACCTGACGGCAAACCGCTGAAGGTGATGATGGCGGCGGGTCTAGGCAAGCAGCGGCTGTACGTGATCCCGCAGCACAACCTGGTGATCGTGCGCTTCGCCGAGGCTACCCGGGAGGGTGCGCGGTTCGACGACCGCGAGCTGCTCAAGCGGGCGCTGGGGCTGGAGGCGAAATGACTTTGCCCCGCGGCTGACCCGCCCCTGGGCGGTACACTTGAGCATGCGCACGCTCGCTTTTGTAGCCCTTCTCACGGCCGCGCCGGCCGCCGCTCAGGCCCAGACCGTCAACGCGATCTACTCGCAGAACTGCGCCCAGTGCCACATGGACGACGGCCGCGGCGGGGGCGCGGGGGCCCAGTCGCTCATTGACTTGAAGCGCGAGTGGCTCGGCGGGACCACCGACCGGGACCTCTTCAACAGCATCCGCGACGGCCTGCCCGACAACGGCATGCCCGCGTACAAGGGCGCGCTCTCCGACGCGGAGATCTGGGGCACCGTGGTCTGGATCCGCGAACTGCAGGCCCAGGCCAGGCGCAAGGCCGAGGGCACACGCATCCCCAAGACCCTCAAGCAGCCGGCCGCGACGAAGCACGTGGCGCTGGCGGTTGAAGACGTGGTGAGCGGCGGGCTCAGCGTCCCCTGGGCTGTGGACTGGCTGCCCGACGGGACCATGCTCATCACCGAACGTCCCGGCACGCTGCGGACCTTCAAGGACGGCAAACTCTCCGAGCCCGTCAAGAACACGCCCGCGGTGCGCAGCCGCGGCCAGGGCGGGCTGATGGACGTGGCGGTTCACCCGGAATTCGCCAAGAACGGCTGGGTCTACCTCGCCTTCAGCGACCCGCTGCGGCGCGAGGGGGCGCGGGGCGTGCTGGGCATGACCAAGGTCGTCCGCGGGAAGATCAAGGATGGCGCGTGGACCGATGAGCAGGTGATCTTCAGGGCCGATGACAGCGCGTACCAGGGCACCGATCTTCACTTCGGATGCAAGATCGTGTTCGAGCCCGCCAAGGAGCCGGGCAAGTGGTACGTCTTCTTCGGCATCGGCGAGCGCGGCACCATGGACCGCGCTCAGAAGCTCGACCTGCCCAACGGCAAGATCCACCGCGTCTGGGACGACGGCTCGATCCCCGACGACAACCCCTTCGTGAAGACCGAGGGCGCGCTCAAGACCGTCTGGTCATGGGGCCACCGCAACCCGCAGGGCCTCGTCCGGGACCTTGAGGGGCGACTCTGGGACACCGAGCACGGCCCGCGCGGAGGCGACGAACTCAACCTCATCGAGAAGGGCCGCAACTACGGCTGGCCCATCGTCTCTTTCGGCATCAACTACCAGGGCACGCCCTTCAAGCAGCCCTTCCCCGACCTGATCGACCCCAAGGACCTGCCCGAAGGCGGGATCGTGATGCCCGCGCACGTGTGGACACCGTCGATCGGCGCGAGCGGGCTCGATGTGGTCCGCGGCGGCCCCGCTGGCGAGGCTTTCCCGATGTGGAAGGGCGACCTGGTCGCCGGCGGCCTCTCGGGCGCCAACGTTGACCGCGTCCGCATCAAGGACGGCAAACCCGTCGAGGTCGAGCGGATCTTCTCCGGCCACGGACGCGTGCGCGACGTGGTCTGCGGGCCTGACGGCGCGATCTACGTCGCGCTCAACGATCCGGACAAGGTCATCCGCATCGCGCCCGCGTCGGCCGCGGGCGGTGCGGGAGCGGCGGGCAAGCCGTGAGCGTGTGAGCACGCACCATCCATCCACCGGCGCGGCGAGGGAAAGGTCGGCGCGATTGGCCCGGCTGGCCGTCGTCGGCTTGCTGGTCAACGTGGCTCTCGCCGGCGTCAAACTCATCGCGGGGCTGGTGGGGAGTTCCTTCGCGCTGGTGGCCGACGCCGTCGAGTCGCTCGTGGACATCGCCGGTTCGGCGGTCATCTGGAGCGGGCTTCGGATCGGCGCACGCCCGGCCGACGAGGATCATCCCTATGGGCACGGCCGGGCCGAGGCGCTCGCGGGGCTCACCGTCAGCGTCATCGTGATGCTCGCTGGGCTGGGCATCGGTGTCGAAGCGGTCAGCGAGATCCTCTCACCCCACGGCGCACCCGCGGCCTGGACGCTGCTGGTGCTGCTGGCCGTGGTGGTCACGAAGGAAGCGCTCGCCCGCGCCACGGCCCGCGCCGCGAGGCGCGAGGGTTCGGCGGTTTCGGCGGTCGACGCGGGCCACCACCGCGCCGACGCGATCACCTCCGCCGCCGCGGCTCTCGGCATCGGCATCGCCGTGCTGGGCCCGCGAGTCTTCGGGCCTCATCCGCACTGGGCCGCCGCCGATGACTACGCGGCTCTGCTCGCCGCGGGGGTCATCATCTACAACGGCGTGCGCCTCGCGCGGCTGCCCGTGCGTGAACTCATGGATCGTCAGCCCGAAGACCTGGTGGCCAGGGCGCGGGGGCTGGCGCTTGAGGTGGATGGCGTCCGGGACATCGAGAAGTGCCGGGCGTTCACGCGGGGCTCGCGCTGCTGGATCGAACTGCACGTGGAGGTGGACGGCACGCTCAGCGTCGCCGAGGGCCACGCCATCGGCGGGCGCGTGCGCGAACGCCTGCGCACGCGTGAGCCGCGCATCGCGGATGTTCACATCCACATTGAGCCGGCGCGGGCCTGAGCCCGTGGCGCGACGCTTGGTCAGAACGGGATGTCTTCCTCGCCCATGGGCGGGGCGTCGCCTTGCGGGGCCGAGGGCTGGGCGGGGCGGGCCGGGGACCGTGTGACCACGCGGCCGCCTGCGTCGTCGTCGGGCCCACCCGCCGCGCCGCCACCGGCGCCGGGCTTGCTATCGACGAACTGAGCGTTGTCAACCGTCACGCGCAGCTTGCTGCGCTTCTGGTTGGTGGCCTTGTCGGTCCACTCGTCGAGCTTCAGGCGCCCCTCGATGAAGATGGGGCGGCCCTTGGTGAAGTACTTGCCGATGAACTCGGCGGTCTTGCCCCACGCTTCACAGTCCACGAAGGTGACTTCTTCCTTGAGTTCGCCTTCGGGCGACTTCCAGCGACGGTTGGTCGCCACGCCGAAGTTGCAGATCGCCTGATTGCTCGCGGTGAACTTCACCTCCGGGTCACGGGTGAGGTTGCCGCCGAGAAGGACCTTGTTGATGTTGATGGCCATGGGGGTTCTCCGGGATGACAGCGTAGCGAACGGGCCCCAAAAAGCCAAACGCCCACCCGCGGGGGTGGGCGCTTGGAAGTTTGGGTGATTTGGGTCCGGATCACCGGGCGATCAGACGTTCTCGTCCTCTTCCACGACCGCGGCGGGGGCCGGGGCGGCGGAGGGCTCCGGGGTCGGCATGGCCGCGGCGCGGAGGTTGGCCTCGATCATGAGGTCGATCTGGCCCTCGGCGCTGCGCATCTCCTCTTCGGAGAGGTGGTCGGCGCGGACGATGAGCACGCGCAGGGCCTTCTCGGCGAGGTTGAACGCGCGCTCGATCGGGGTGATCTTGTCGGTGGGCGAGGCGAAGTAGGCCAGGATGTACAGGCCGCGCTTCTGCTTCTTGATCGGGAAGGCCAGGGGGCGGTCACCCCACTTCTTGAGGGCGATGATCTCGGCGCCGTTCTTGGCGAACGTCTCCTTGATGTGCTCCACGGTGCCCTTGATGTCGGCCAGGGCCGACTGGGGGAACAGGAGCATCGCCTCGTACTTCACGGTCGGAATGGTGCGCATGACTTTCTACCTTTCGAAATATGGTCCCGCCTACGGGGCGGGCATGTTGGAACACGGTTGGCAAACACGGCAAACAGAGAACTTCAGGTCTTCATCACTTCGTGAATCCGTCACTCCGTCACTTCTTGACTTCTACCTTCTTATTGAACTGATTCATCACCTTCGTCAACCCCTGCGTCACGAAGACGTCCACCGCGTCGGCGGTCTGGTCGAGCGCGGGGGAGATGGTCTTGAGCTGCTCGTCGGTGAACCGGCCCAGCACCCAGTCCGCCGGGTCTTCGAATCCCGGCGGCGGGCCGTCGATCCCGATGCGGAGGCGCGGGTAGACCGCCGTGCCCAGGGCGCGCTGGATGTCCGACAGCCCGTTGTGCCCGCCGGGCGAGCCCTCGGCCCGCACACGGAGGTGACCCAGGGGCAGGGCGTAGTCGTCGACGAGCACCAGCAGATCGGCTGCCGGGTCGAGCTTGAAGAAGTTCACCGCTTCCGAAACCGCCGAGCCCGAGCAGTTCATGAACCGCATGGGCTTGAGCAGCAGCGTGCGCTCGGAGCCGATCGTCACCTCGGTGCACTCACCGCTGAAGCGCTGGCGGGGCAGGCCCGCCGCGCCGCGGGCGTGGCGCGCGATCACCCGGTCGAGCGCGAGAAAGCCCGCGTTGTGGCGGGTGCGCTCGTACTGGGGACCGGGATTGCCAAGGCCGACGATGAGCTTCATGAGGAGGTGAGTGGTGCTGAGTGCGTGGTGAGTGGTGAGTGGTGCTGAGTGCCCAGTGCCTTCTTCTGCCAAAGAGCCCCGCGGGCTTTCGCTCGCGGGGTTCGGGTGTGTGAATGGAACTTACTTCTTGGGAGCGGCGGCCTTGGCGTCCTTGGCCGGGGCCGCAGCGCCCTTGGCCGGGGCCTTGCCGTCGGCGGCGGCCGCGGCCTTCTCGGCACGCTCCTTCTCGCCGATGACCTCGGGGCCCGCCGGGGCTTCGCCCGCGACCGTCGTCGCCTCGGCGACCACGATCTCCTTCTGCTCGACGATCTGCGCGACGATGGCGTGCGAGTCGGTGAGCAGCTTCATGTCCGCCGCGGGCAGCTTCACCTTGTCGGCGGTGATGGACTGGCCCATCTCGAGGTTGGAGATGTCGACGGTGATGGTCTCGGGCAGGTCGCGCACCTTGCACTCGATCATGATCTCGCTGGTGGGGTGGATCAGGATCGCGCCGGCGCTCTTGAGGCCCTTGGCCTCGCCGGTCAGGTCGATGTGCACGCGGGTCTTCACGCGCTCGTCCAGATCCACGCGCGAGAAGTCGGCGTGAACGATCGCGGAGCCCAGATAGTCAAACTGCAGGTCCTTGAGCAGCACGAGCTGCATCTCGTCCTTGTTCTTCTCGCCCGGGAAGTCGAGGCGGAAGACCTTCTCGCCCGCCTTGATGTGCTCGATGGTTTCCTTGGCGTTGAAGTTCACCGGCACCGGGTCCTGCTTGTGGCCGTACAGGATGCCGGGCAGCAGGCCCTTGGCGCGGTCGCGACTGGCGTAGCGCGAGCCCAGACGGTTGCGGGGATAGACCTGGAGGGAGGGGGCTTTCTCGTGCATGGGTGCTTCCTTAATAAGTGTTGTGTGCTGATTGATGAGTGCTGAATACGGAGAAACAAACGACGGAACGTGTCACCGCTTGGTGCCCGCGGTGTCGCGGAACAGTTCGGAGATCGACAGGTTGTTGTGGATGCGGTAGATCGCCTCGCCCAAGAGCGTGCCGACGCACAGTTCCACCATCTTGGGCTTCAGCGCGGCGAAGCGGTCGCTGATGTCGATGGTGTTGCCGACCACGATCTGAGAAATGTGCTCGCTCTTGGCCAGACGGTCGATCGCCGCGCCGGCGCACACCGCGTGCGTCGCCGCCGCGATCACGCGCTTGGCCCCGTTCTTGCGCACCAGTTCCGCCGCCTGCACGATCGTGCCGCCCGTTGAGATCATGTCGTCGAACATCAGCACCGTCTTGCCCTCGACGGAACCGATGATGTTGCCCGTGACGACCTGGCTCCCGCTGATCCGGCGCTTCATGATGACCGCCAGTTCGCCGCCCAGCAGGTTGGCGAACGTCTCGGCCACCTTCACGTTGCCCACGTCGGGGCTGACCAGGCACAGGTCGCCCAGCTGATCACGGATGGAGCGGAAGTACTTGACGAACACCGGCGTCGCCGACAGGTGGTCCAGCGGAAGGTCAAAGAACCCCTGGATCTGGGCCGCGTGAAGATCAATAGCCAGAACCCGGTCCGCCCGCGCGGCGGTGATCAGGTTGGCGACCAGTTTGGCCGTGATCGGAACCCGGCCTTCGTCCTTGCGGTCCTGGCGGGCATAGCCAAAATAGGGGATGACCGCCGTGATCCGCTTCGCGCTGGCGCGGCGGAGGCAGTCGATGAAGATCAACAACTCCATCAGGTTGTCGTTCACCGGGTAGCCGGTGGAGAGCAGCACGAAGCAGTCGCGCCCGCGGACGTCGTCCTCGAGCTTGACCATCGTCTCGCCGTCGGGGAACGACTCGATGCGGACCTGACCCAGGCGGATGCCCAGGTGCTCAACGACCTTCGTCGCCAGCGCCATCGAGTGGCGGCCGGCGAAGACCTTGAGCGTGTTGTTGTTCTCGAGGTCGATCACCGGGTTCCCTTTGTGGCGGACGGGGTGGATGGGGCATGGCGGGAGCGATAGATCGCGTCCACCTCGGCGAGCTGCTCGGGCGTGTTGATGGAGAGCACGTCCTGGGGCGGTACGGCGTCGATCACCTCGACGCGCTGCCCGCCCGAGAGGAGCATGCTGGGCACGTCGGTGATGTAATATTCACCGCTGGACTCGTTGCGCTTCACGCGCTCGAGAGTTGAGAAGAGCGAGCCGAGTTCGAAGCAGTAGTACGAGGGGTTCACCTCGCGGATCATGAGCTGCTCGGGGGTGCACTCCTTGTGCTCCACGATGCGGCTCAGCCGGCCGGATGAGTCACGCACGATGCGCCCGTAGCCCGTGGGGTCGTCGATGACGCTGGTGGCCAGCGTGGCCTTGGCGCCCGACGAGCGGTGCAGGTCCAGCAGTTGGCGGAGCGTCGCGGCGCGGATCAGCGGGCCGTCGCCCGCGAGGACGAACACCGGGCGGGCTGAATGGGAGGGATCGCGAAGGTCGGCCGCGAAGTTGCCCTGCGCACTACGGACGGCGTGACCCGTGCCCAGTTGCTGCTCCTGTACGGCGAACTCCAGGCCCGCGGAGAAGGCGGGGCCCTGCGCCGCGATGAGGTCGCGGACCACTTCCTGCTTGTAGCCCACGACCAGCACGATCTGCGTGCAGCCCGCCGCTCGGCACGCGTCCACCACCGCGCACACCATCGGTCGTCCGCCCACCGGGTGGACGACCTTGGGCAGGTCGGAGCGCATGCGCGTGCCCTTCCCGGCGGCGAGGATGATGGCGGCGGGGGCGGGTTGGGTGGTGGTGGGGGGCATGGGTGGGGGTGTCAACGAAGGAAGTCAAAGAGAGAAGCCGGCGGGCTTCCATGAAAGAAAGCTGGGCGACTAGGATTCGAACCTAGACAAACAGAACCAAAATCTGCTGTGCTACCGTTACACCATCGCCCAGACGTTTTGCGAAGCGAGGTAGCGGGGCCAGACCGGCGAAAGATCCTCCAGCAAGGGGCCCGCGCCGAAGCGGGGCCCGACCCAGGAACGCGAACCAGTCGCGGTCCGGGGGGCTGGGCAAAGCCAGGTCCGAAGCCGCGGCGAGCCCGGGTCGCTTTGGTGAGTGGCCAAAGCCGCTCACGTCGTCGCCCGGGCGGGAGCTTGGACTGGGTATCACCGCGATAACCCAACCCTTGGCCGCGCCTCGGCCCCTCGTGGGGCTTCCGTCACGGCCGGCTCCGGTTGTGAGGGCAAGTCTAGGCGGGGCGGCGGGCGGAGTCTGAGCAAGCGGCGGACGGTTCCATGATCAAGGCATGCCGGGCGGCGCAGGCGGGGTGCGGGGTCCTCAGTGTTTTGCCCGGGGTGCGAAGCGGCGAAGAGTTCTTGCCGCCCGGCGCGGGGTGCCGGAGCAACGCACACTCTGTTCGCAGCGCGGCGGCGAGCGTGCAAACCGGGGCGGTGCCCGCTACCCTCACCGCCCGAGGTTCGTCCTGCACGGAACTCTCGCCCCCGGCGGCACGTACCGAAAGGACGGGCTGTGAGCGGGGGTGAAGGTGGGGGTAGTGGGGTAGCGCCGGCAGGGCGGGGCGTCGGGTTGCGCGCACGCGAAGGCGTGCGGGTGTGATCGCTCGGGCCCGCTTTCACGGTAGGGAGTGCTCATGGCGGCAAACGCATGCTGGGGTGTTGAGGTCGGGCAGAACGCCCTCAAGGCCATCAAGCTCGTCAAGACCAGCACCGGTGTCGAAGTCGCGGACTGGGCGGTGATCCCGCACAAGCGCGTGCTCTCGGCGCCCGAGACCGACGAGAAGGACGCCAAGCGCGTCGCGGTGGGCACGCTGGTGAGCCAGAAGGACCTGGCCAAGTCGGCGCTGGCCGCGTCGGTCGCGGGCAGCCAGGCCTTCGCCCGCTTCGCCAAGCTCCCCCCGGTGGAGCCCAAGAAGATCCCGGACATCGTGAAGTTCGAGGCGGTGCAGCAGATCCCCTTCCCCATCGAGGATGTGGAGTGGGACTACCAGACCTTCGTCTCTCCCGACGGCGCGGGGGGCGAGGACGTCGAGGTCGGCATCTTCGCGATGACCCGCGACCGCGTGCAGGAGAAGATCGACAAGTGGCAGGACGTGGGCCGCGTGCCCGACGTGCTCACGCTCTCCCCGCTCGCGGCGTACAACGCGCTGGCGTACGACATGACCTTCACCGAGTCGATGCCCGGCACGGTCATCCTCGACATCGGCACCACCTCCACCGACCTGGTGGTCGCTGAGGGCGGGCGGCTGTGGATCCGCACGTTCCCGATCGGCGGGCACCAGTTCACCGAGGCGCTGGCCACCGCCTTCAACCTGTCGTATCTCAAGGCCGAGAAGCTCAAGAAGGAAGCGGAGAACTCGTCCGCCGCCCGCCACGTGCTGCAGGCGATGCGTCCGGTGTTCGGCGACTTGGCCCAGGACGTTCAGCGCTCCATCGGCTACTACACCTCGCTGCACAAAGACGCCAAGCTCACGCGGCTGGTGGGGCTGGGCAGCACCTGGCACCTGCCGGGCCTGCGCAAGTTCCTCAGCCAGCAGTTGTCCATGGAGGTGGTGAGGCTCGAGACGTTCCAGCGGGTGAAGCTCGACGACGCCGAGAAGAACACCGAGTTCCAAGCCGCGTCGGTGAATCTCGCCACCGCCTACGGGCTCGCGCTGCAGGGTCTGGGGATGCAGACCATCGACGCGAACCTGATGCCCATCTCCGCCACCCGGTCGGCGGTGTGGGGGCAGAAGACCAAGTACTTCGTGATGGCCGCGTCGCTGCTGTTCGTCGCGGGCGGGGCCAGCTTCATCCGCCCGTTCATCGATTCGCAGGCCGTGGCCGGCGCGGTGCGGCCCTCCGCCGCCATCGACGGCGTGAAGCGCGAGGCGCAGGAACTCAAGGCCAAGTGGACGGAGGCCGAGGGCCAGGACAAGCCCGACCCGCGCTCGAGCGTGGCGATGGACCTGCTCCAGAACCGCGACCTGTACGGCTACCTGCTGGACGACCTGGGCCAGGTGATGGCGACAGCCGACGGCGCGCTCAAGACGCCCGCCGACGAGCCCGCCCGGGTTGCCCTGCTGAGCTGGAAGCCGGCGTTCAGGCCGCCCGCCGGCGCCGCCGCTGACCCCGCCGCCGCCCCGGCCGGCGGGACCGACGCGTTCGCGGATCGGGCGCGGGTCGCTCAGGAACTGCAGATTCGCGTGGCCCTGCCCGAGGCCGAGGCCGACCGGTTCATCAACACCACCGTGCAGAAGTGGCTGGTGGACAACGACAAGCGCACCGGCCGCCCGTACTTCCTGGATCGCGCGTCGATCAAGATCGTCTCGCTGGGCCAGCAGACCATCGACGCGGCCGGGGCGCTGGGCGCCGCGACGGGCGGATCGCCCCGCACGCCGGGCGAGACCGCGCGGCC
>JALHNL010000024.1:0-1514 GCA_022843545.1 Phycisphaerales bacterium
GCCGGCGGGGGGTGGGGGTGTGGGGGGGGCGGGGGGGCATGGCGGGCGGGAGGCGTTGTACGAGGCGGCGATCCACGCGATGGTGGACACGCTGGACGACCCATACTCGGAGTTTGTGCCGCCCGCGGCGCGCGAGGCGTTTGAGAAGGAACTCACCGGCGAGTTCGCCGGGATCGGCGCGAGCATCGCGATGCGCGACGGCTGGCCCGTGATCAGCACGCCCCTGCCGGGCTCGCCCGCGGCGGCGGCGGGGATCCTGCCCGGCGACCGGGTGGTGGCGGTGGACGGCGCGAGCCTGAAGGGGCTGTCGCTGGAGGAAGGGATTGACAAAGTGGTGGGTGAGCCGGGGACAGCGGTAAAGCTGTCGATCCAGCGGCGCGAGGGAGCGGGGGTGGGCGCGGGGGTGGGCGCGGAGCAGGCGGCGGACGCGGCGGCGCTGTGGCGCGACCTGGAAGTCACGGTCACGCGGGGGGCGATCGTCTCGCCGAGCGTGCAGGGGTATCGGTGGAACCGCGAGAAGCAGGCGTATGACTTCGTGATCGACCCGGCGCGGAAGATCGTGTACCTGCGGCTGGAGCAGTTCACGCCCGCGCTGGCCGACCAGTTCCGCGAGGCGATCAACGCGGTGCGGTCGGCTCAGGGCGTCGGCGCGCCGGCGGGGCTGATCATCGACCTGCGCGACAACCCCGGCGGGCTCCTGGACATGGCGGTGGAACTGGCGGGGCTGTTCGTCAAGGACGGCGTGATCGTGAGCACCAAGGACCGCGACGGGAAGGGTGAGTCGCTGAGCGTCAGCGGCTCGCCGGTGCTGCCGGATGTGCCGCTGGTGATCCTGGTGAACGAGTCGAGCGCGTCGGCGAGCGAGATCCTCGCGGGCGGGCTGCAGGAGATGGGGCGCGCGGTGGTGGTGGGGACGCGGACGTTCGGCAAGGGGCTGGTGCAGATCATCGAGGACATCCCGAGCCTGCCGGGGGCGCAGCTCAAGTTGACGGAACAGCGGTACTACCTGCCCTCGGGGCGGCTGATCCACCGCGTGGGCGGGGCCAAGGTGTGGGGCGTGGACCCCTCGCCGGGGTTCTTTGTGCCCATGACCGTGCCGCAGAGGCAGGAGGCGTTTGTGGTCCGCGAGCGGGCGACGGCGGTGTGGCCCGCGAGCATCCCCGCGCCGGTGGGGAGCGGGCCGGACTGGTCGAGCCCGGATTCGATCGCGTCGGCGGGTGCCGATCCGCAGCTCGCCGCGGCCCTGCGGGCGGTGCAGGCACGGGTGGACGGGGGCGTGTGGACGCCCACGGGCGGCGCGGTGCCCGCGGAGGTGGCGGCGGGGCCCGACCCCGACGAGCGGTCCGCCCTCTCGCGCCGCCGGCAGAACCTGATCCGCGAACTGGCGGGCGTGGAGCGGCGCATGGGGGATGTTGAGGGCGACGCGGCGAGTGCGGCCCGCGCCGACGACCTGTGGGCGGACGACCTTGACGTGGACGGCGGCGTGGTCGATGTGTTCGACAAGTCGGGCAAGC
>JALHNL010000024.1:1524-34638 GCA_022843545.1 Phycisphaerales bacterium
CGGGCAAGCGGATCGCGCGGCTGCGGATCACGGGGCCCAACCTTGAGGGCTGGCTCCTGGAAGCGGACGTGAAGCCCGAACCGGAGCCCAAGCCGTGACGGCGCGCGACTTTGGCGAGGCCCTGGTGCTGGGGATCGAGACCAGCTGCGACGAGACCGCGGCGGCGGTGGTGCGCGGCGGTCGCGAGGCGCTGAGCAACGTGATCGCCAGCCAGCACGACCTGCACGCGGAATACCGCGGCGTGGTGCCGGAGATCGCCAGCCGGGCGCACGCGGAGCGGATCACGCCGATCGTCAAGCGTGCGCTGAGCGACGCGGGGGTGGGCTTGCCGGACATCGCGGCGGTGGCGGTGGGCAACCGCCCGGGGCTGATCGGGAGCCTGCTGGTGGGCGTGTCGGCGGCGAAGGCGCTGGCGTGGTCCATGGGCAAGCCGGTGGTGGGGGTGGACCACGTGCAGTGCCATCTGATCGCGGGGCTGCTGCACCGGGCCGGTTCGAGCCCGACGGCGGAGGCGGCGTTCCCCGCGCTGGGGCTGGTGGTGTCGGGCGGGCACACCAGTTTGTATCTCGTGCGCGAAGGGTTTGACCTGCAGCGGCTGGGCGGCACGATCGACGACGCGATGGGCGAGGCGTACGACAAAGTGGCCGCGATGCTCAGCCTGCCCTTCCCGGGCGGGCCGGTGGTGGATCGGCTGGCGCGCGGCGGGGATGACAGGCGCTTTGCGCTGCCCGTCAGCCGCGGCGGAGACAAGGACGCGCTGAACTTCTCGTTCAGCGGGCTGAAGACGGCGGTGCTGTACACGGTGCGCGGGGTGCCCGGGGCGCGCGAGGCCAAACCGCTGGAGATGAACGAGGCGAGCGTGGCGGACGTGTGCGCGTCGTTCCAGCGCG
This sequence comes from Phycisphaerales bacterium, assembly GCA_022843545.1. Lineage (GTDB taxonomy): Bacteria > Planctomycetota > Phycisphaerae > Phycisphaerales > UBA1924 > JALHNL01. The sequence continues at coordinate 2,415 of JALHNL010000024.1, forward strand.
CCGCGTGTGAAGCGGTGATCCGCAAACTCTCGCTTGCGCACGAGCGGAACCCGCAGTGCCGGGCGCTCTTCACCGGCGGCGGCGTGACCGCCAACTCGCGCCTGCGCGAGGAACTGCTCGCCTGGGGGCGGAAGCGCGGCGTGGACGTGCGGCTGCCCGCGATGGAGTTCTGCCTCGACAACGCGGCGATGGTGGCGGCGATGGGGCACGACACGCTGGCGGCGCGCGGGTGGGCGGGCGATGCCCTGACGCTGACGGCGCGGGCTTGAGGGTGGGTGCGTGGTACGTGGTGCGTCGTGCGTGGTGCGGAGAAAGACCTGGTGCAAGTGGCGTGGTGCGGAGCCGCCCGTGGTCGTTACGGCGCCAGCCAATCGATGGACCTTCCCAGCATGAGTTCGGCGGCGCGGGCTCCGTCCGGTCGGCAGTCGAGCGTGAGGTCGTTGACGTAATAGTCGATGTAGCGGTTCAGCTCCGCATCGCCCTTGAGGGGTGACCAGGTGCGGGCGTATTCGAGCGACTCGGCGCGGTGCTGCAGCGCGTAGCGGATCGACTCGTGAAGATGGCGGACGACGAGATCGAGCGTGCCGGGGATCAGCCGCTGATCCAGATCGCTGCGCACCGCGTTGGCCCCCAGCGGCATGGGCAGGCCGTAACGCTGGTTGAACCACACGCCCAGATCGGCCAGGGCCTTGAGGCCGTGATCCTGAAAGGTGAGCTGCGACTCGTGGATGAGCAGGCCCACGTCGCCCTCGCCCGAGGCGACCGCGGGAACGATCTGATCAAAGGGATTGACGACCACGCGCGTACGGCCGACGTCGATGAGGCGTGACAGGACGAGGAACGCGGACGTGTCAAGTCCCGGAACGATGATCGTGGGGGGCGATCCCAGAGTTTCGCCGCGCTCCAGCCCTTGCAGCGTGAGGTCATCGCGGCCTTGGCGGACGACAAGTTTGGGCCCCCAGCCGCGACCCATGGACGAGCCGCAGGTGGTGATGCGGTAGCGGTCGGCGACGCGGGGGTAAGCGCCGTAGGAGATGGCGGTGATGTCGTGCTCGGCCTTCTCGATGGCGAGGCGGTTGAGAACCTGGATGTCCTCGGGCACCCCGATGAAGACGAACGGGCGGGTGTTCAGCACGGGCTCGGTGATGGGGCGGTGGGGCGGGCGCGGGTCGAGCTTGCCGGTGATGGGCCACCACATGAAGACGTCGTCGGCGTCGGCGGAGTGGGCGAGGGTGAGGGAGAAGCTGTCCAAGGTGTCGAGGTCTCAAGGTGTCGGGGTGTCAGGATGAACGCTACCGCAAGGCTCGCACGACGTTCACCGACAATTGAGCGAGCGAAGCGAGAAGTCCGAGCACGATTATCCACGCCCAGATCGGAGCCGGCTTGGGGAGTCGCTTGCTTGCTCGCCAGATGACCAAGGCCATGCCGATGGCACCGAGTGTCGCGATGCTGGAGAGAATCACGCTCGCCATCGCCCACGTCACGACCACGCTCCCTAGAACATCTTCATCTGCGAACTGATCGTCTCGTCGGTGGTGGGATGGTCCACGTCGATGCGGTAGTCGCCGCTGTAGCAGGCGGTGCAGTAGTGCTTGGGGCTGCGGATCATGACTCCCAGAAGCCCTTCGAGCGACAAATAGGCCAGCGAGTCGACGCCCAGGAACTGGCGGATCTGCTCGACGGTTCGCCCGGAGGCGATGAGTTGGTCGCGGGTGGCGAAGTCGACGCCGAAGAAGCAGGGGTGGCGGATGGGCGGGCAGGAGATGCGGAGGTGGATCTCCTTGGCGCCGGCGGCGCGGATCTGCTCGATCTTGGCCTTGGTGGTCGTGCCGCGGACGATGGAGTCGTCGACGATGACCAGGCGCTTGCCGCGGACGATGTCGGAGATGACGTTGAGCTTGAGGCGGACGGCGCTCATCCGCTGGGCCTGGGTGGGCTTGATGAATGTGCGGCCCACGTAGCGGTTGGGGACGATGCCCTCGCGGTAGGGGATGCCCGAGGCGCGGGCGTAGCCGATGCCCGCGCTGCGGCCCGAGTCGGGCATGGGCAGCACGTAGTCGGCCTGGACGGGGGATTCCTTCGCGAGCACCTCGCCCATGACCTCGCGGGCGACCTGCACGTTCTGCCCGAAGACCGTGCTGGCGGGGCTGGCGAAATACACATGCTCAAAGACGCAGTGGGCCGCGACCTCGGCGGGGTCGGCGAAGCGGCGCGAGGAGACCCCCGCGGCGGAGAGCGTGACGATCTCGCCCGGCTCCACCTCGCGGTCAAAGGTGGCGCCGACGACGTCGAGCGCGATGGTCTCGCTGGCGACGACGGCCCGCCCGTCGGGGAGCGTGCCCAGCACGAGCGGTCGCCATCCCCAGGGGTCGCGGGCGGCCTCGATGCGATCCGGGAAGAGCAGGAGCAGCGAGAACGCGCCCTGAAGATGGCGGAGCGTCGCGGCGACGGGGTCGGGCGACTGCTGCTGCTCGGGCGAGGCGAGCAGGTGGACGATGACCTCGGTGTCGCTGGTGGTGTGGAAGAGGTGCCCGCGGCGCTCGAACATGAGCTTGAGCGCGTCGGCGTTCACCAGGTTGCCGTTGTGGGCGATGGCCACCTGCCCGCCCACGTACGACTCCAGCAGCGGCTGGGCGTTGCAGGCCAGCGAACCGCCGGCGGTGGAGTAGCGGTTGTGGGCGATGGCCCCGGCGGCGATGATGCCGGCGGAGTCGCCATTCTGGCCGATGTGAACGGGCGCGCCGGCGGAGGCGTGAAGGTTGAGGCGGGAGAGCGTGGGCTCGTCGAAGATCTCGGGGACCAGGCCCTGGGCGGTGTGGGCGATGATCCGGCGGCCCGAGGAGACGGCGATGCCCGCGGCTTCCTGCCCGCGGTGCTGCTGGGCGTAGAGCCCCAGATAGCACAGGCTGGCGACCGGGGCGGAGGGGTCATGCCCCCAGACGCCGAAGACGCCGCACTTCTCGCGGGGGTTGTCCGCGGGCTGGGCGTGGGCGGGGGAGGACGTCAGGATCGGCAGGCGGATCGCCACGAGGGGATGGTAGTGGCACGCGGGCGAGTTTGCCCGGGGCGAGGCCGGGTGGATTGTGAAGAACTTCGCACGGTGGGAACTGGAGCGACTGGGTAGACTGGCGTCGGCCGCCCTTGGGCGAGCGAGGAGTGTGCACATGCGCAGCATGGTGATGGCGTTCGTGGTGTTGGCGATGGTCTTGGTGGCGGGGCGGTCGTCCGCCGGGTGGCACGGGCTTGCGCCCGAGGGCGCCGCGGCGACCAAGACGGCGTCGAGCGCCGACAAACTGATCGGGACGTTCAAGGGTCAGCACGGCGGCGAGCCCATCCGCATCGTGATCCGGGCCGCGGCGGGGGGCGGATACGAAGGGCTGATCGAGGCCAGCGACGAGCGGTTCACCTACGCCGCGACGGCCACCAGCGGGCTGGCGGGCAAGGGGATGAAGGGGAAGGCCAAGGAGCAGGGCGGGGGCGAGACCTTTGACTTCACCGCTTCGCTCAAGGGCGACGACCTCATCCTGGATGACGGCAGCACCAAGATCACGCTGAATCGCGCGGCGGACGACGCGCCCGCCCCCGCGGGCATGGACAACTTGGCCGGCGAGTGGACCGCGAAGGTTGACTTTGACTCGGTGACCATGTCGCTGGTGCGCGAAGGTGAGGGGTACACGGGCACGGTGAAGGCGCAGGGGCGGGACATCCCGGTCCGACTGACGGTGAAGGACGGGCGCATCAGCGGACGGGCCGAGCCGCCCGGAGAAAAGGCTGAAGACATCCAAGGGATGATCGAGGGTGAAAGGATCGTGTTTTTGGAGAAAGGCGAGCGGATCGTGTTCTCGCGGCCCGGGGCGAAAGACGCGCTGGCGGACCTGGCCGGGCGCTGGGTCGGCACGATCGACACGCAGCGCATCCCGATGACCTTGACCGCCGAGGGTGAGGCCTTCACGGGGGAGATGACGGTCGAGGACACGGCGTACATCGTGACGCTGCGTCGCGAGGGTGAGAAACTGGTGGGTACGGCGAAGTCGAAGGACGGCGACCACACCGAGGACCTGACCGCAAGGGTCGTCGACGGCAAACTGATCATCAGCGCCGACGGCGAAGACGTGGTCTTCACGCGAGCGGGCGATGGGCTGGGCGAGATCACGCTGGGTACGGGCGTGAAGCTGGTGCTGCCCGAGGGCTGGAACGCCACGATCGGCGAACGCTTCACGACGGTGAAGCCGATCGAGGGCGAGGGAGACGTGTTTGTCCTGTTGCACTCGGCGAAGCTCGAGGGGCGGACGCACGCCGACTTCGCGAAGGCGTTCGTGGATCTAGGCGCGGTGTTCTTCCTGAAGCCTACTGAGAAGGAACTCGATCTGGCCGGGCCGATGACCAAGGTCCCGATGCAGGGCGAGCGCAAGGACGGGACCAAGCTCGTGGGCTTCGCGGGGATCGAAACGCGCGGGGACATCGCCTTGGGCGCGATCATCGCGGGCAAGAACGAGGACGTGGAGAAGTCCCTTGAAAAGGCCGAGGCGATGATGAAGTCGGTGCGGTGGCCGGGCGAGCCGTCGCTGAAGATCGAGATCGAACCCCAGGACCCGGGACAGAAGGTGATGCCCGACGCGCCCGCGCCCGCCGGAGTGGCGCCGATGCCCGTCGAGCCGGGATGGAAGCGGATCGGACGCGGGAACGAACTGGAACTCGCGGCCCCGCCCGACTGGGAGATGGGCGAGGACGGCGAGGTGTTGACGCTCGCTCCGCCCGGCGAGGAGGAGACTCTCGTCGTCATGATCGGGTCCGACTCGGCGGAAGGCATCACGGACCTTCTCGGGGCGGAAGCGCGGCGACGGCTCACCGAAGCGGCCGAGACCGTTGAGGTGGACCCCAAACTCGCGGGCGAGCCCCGCACGCTCACCGTGGCGAACAACCCCGCGGCCATCTACACGTTCGACACCAAGCCGGAGATGGAGGACGAAGCGCCGGCGCGGGTGGTGTTCTATGTGCTCCTGGCGGGCGGGCGCGTGCACACGCTGGCGGGGCACGGCGACAAGAACGATGTGATGAAGCACACGCGAACGCTGGAGAAGATCTTCATGTCGTTCAAGCCCAAGGGCGGGTCGGCGCCCAGCGGCGCGGGGGGCGCGGCCCGGTCCGGCGGCGGCGAAGCGCCGATGGGCGGAGGCGGGGCCGGCGCCGCCATGAGCGGCTCGGTTGATCGCCGACTGGTGGGCACCTGGCGTCACACCCGGCACTCGGGCACGAACACCACGAGCAGCACGGTCGAGACCACGGTGGTCCTCAGCGCCGACGGCACATTCACCGCGCAGTCGGTCACCATGACCTCCACCCAGATGGGCATGAGCAACACCCCCGGCGAGAAGCTGTCGGGACGATGGAAGACGGCGGGCGGGAAGCTCACCATGACCTACGACAACGGCGAGGCGGAGACCGTGCCGTATCGACCGCTGGGCGGGGCCGTGGAGACGGGCGAGGGGGACGAGGTCATGGTGTGGGAGGCGGTGAAGTAGGTTGAGGGGCGGATGTCACGCCCGCGTGATCATCCGTTGCGTCCCATCGCGTCCCGGGCCTTCAGAATCTGCTGCAGTTCATCCACCAGTTGCTTGAGGCGCTGCTCCGAGATGTCGAGCTTGGTGCGCTTGGCGCGCTCGATGTCCTGCACTTCCTGGTAGTTGTTGATGATCGCGCCCACGACCAGGTTGATCAGGATGAACGTGCCGATGAGGATCCACATCACGTAAAACGCGGTGACGAAGAGTTGTGTGGACTGGACCTTCTCCTGGGCCTCGTAGCGCAACTGCGTCCAGTCGTCGCCCGTGAGCACCCGGAAGAGTGTGAAGAGGCTCTCGTGCAGCGTGGCGTACTCGGTCTGGTAGGCCCCGAAGAGCTTCTGCCCGATGATGCCGAAGACGTAGAAGCCGATGACGGCGAGCAGGCCGATCCACTTCATCGAGACGATGGACCGCCCCAGCACGTTCACGATCAGTCGCAGTTCGGGAATGGTGCGGACCAGTCGGAGCACCCGAAGCACGCGGAGAATCCGCAGCACGGGCACCACGGGGCCCAGGTCGCCCAGCGCTCTCTCAGGCACCAGGGCCGCGACGATGATGACCAGGTCGAAGATGTTCCAGCCGTCGCTGAAGAAGGCGCGGGTGCTCTCGCGCGCCATGAACTTCACGACGATCTCGACGATGAAGAGCACCACGCAGGCCATGAGCAGCCCGTCCACCCACCGCTGCCCGGGCGTGCCCGGAGACACATAGGTGTCGACGCCCAGCAGCACCGCGCTGATCAGGATGACCATGAAGGCCGAGGCGTTGAACCAGATGCTGTCGGCGAGGGCACGGATCTTCATGGCGGAACTCCGGGTTCGCCCACCCGCCGATCGGGAAAGGTCGGCGGGGGGCGAGGGGTGCAAAGCAAATACCGCGCGAAGGCTCGGGGCAACCCCTGAAGGGCGAAGGCCCGCGGGCCGATACCCAAACCATGGGCCGCGCCGCGGCCTCTCGGAGGGTCCCGCGTGCGAGCCGGCGAGAGCGTTGATCGAGCCCCAGGGCAGCCCGCCGCGTCGGCCCGGTGCGGGCTGGTGGTTATCGGCTCGTCGCCCGCGGCGGCCTCGCGGTGGTTTGCTCGCGGCCCCGGGGCGCACTGGGAGCAAACCGGGCTTGAATCGCCGGCGGTGCGAGGTGCGTCATTCGGCGACGTGGTCCACCGGCCCGACGCGCTGGACCACATCCGCACGGCCCGGGCGGTGCTGATCATCGTTCAGCGGGATGACGACGCCCGCGACGCGATGCGGGCGATCTGGCGCGCGCAGGAGGCCCAGGCCCGCGGGGTGATCGTGATCGAAGACGGCGCGGGGCTCCCGCGCCATCGACTGGCGACCGGCGGAGGTCTGGCGGTGCTGTCCGCGGGTGCGGGGCCCGCGATCCTGGCGGGCCTGCTGGCCGGCATGATGCAGGACGGGCAGCGCCTGCGCGAGATGGACCTGCAACTGCACGCGGCCCACGTGGCCCAGCACCATGCGGGCGCGGCGCTGGCCCGCCTTGACGATGAACTTCACCTCGCCGCGCGGCTCCAGCAGGAGATCATGCCCCGGGCGGTGCCGGCCATCCCCGGTCTTGAGGTCGCGGCGCTCTACCAGCCCTTGTGGCACGTCAGCGGCGATATCTACCGCGTCACCCGCCTCGACGAGCGACGCGTGGGCGTCCTCCTCGCGGACGCGATGGGCCACGGCGTGGCGGCGGCGATGTACACGATGCTCATCGCCTGCGCGCTGGTGACCAAGGAAGTGGACGGGCGGTCGTATCGCATCGTCCCTCCCTGCGAAGCGCTCGAACGCCTCAACGCCACGCTCATCAGGCAGCAGCAGGGCTCCGAGAGCGATGCCGTCAGGTTCGCCTCGGCGGTGTATCTGGTGGTGGATACGCAGACGGGCGAGGTCCGCGGGGCCTCGGCCGGTCACGCCGGGCCGCTGCGCATCCGCCCCAGCTCCGTGGGTGATGAGTCCGGGTGGTGGGCGGAGGCGAGCGTGTGCGGGCCTGTGGTGGGCGTGTTCGAGGACGCGCACTTCGAAGAGTTCTCGTTCAACCTGGAGACCGGCGACACCCTGGTGGTCTACAGCGACGGCGTTGAGCAGGCGTTCCTGGATGAACTCATGGCCCTGAGCGGACGCTGCCGCGGCGGGCCGGCGCCGGCTCACCGCGAACTGCTGGCCTCCTCGCTGCGGGGCGCGCCCGAGCGCCCGCTGGAGGGCGCGATGGCTGGCCTGGGCCTGCACCTTTCGCAGCGGCCCGGTTCGCTGCACCGAACAGACGATCTGACCGTGGTCGCCGTGCGCAGGGCGTAGCCGGCCCCGGTCACCCGGCAACGCGGGCCCCGGCACTCAGTCGCCGTCGCCGGCGCGAGCCTGCTTGAGCGTGATCCTGGACCCGCCGGCATTGGCGAGTTCAACGGTGAGCGCCACGCCGTCGATGCGGGCGACCTTCCAACCCTTGGTGACCAGGTCGCCCTCGCGATAGACCTTGCCGTTGATCGCGGCCATGGTGCCCTGCCCGCCGCTGATGATGGCCGTGAGCTGGAGGCTGGGTGGCATCTCCACGGCGGCGACATCGGGCGGGGCCTGGTGGACGACCACGCCCGGCGTGGGCGCGGGCTCGGGGATGGGCGTCACAAGCATCGGGGAGGCCAGGTTCTGCGTGTCCGCACGGGCCCGCGCGTAGAACGCCAGCGCGGCGTCCACGCGGGGGTCATCGCTGGCCTGCGCCACGACCGGCGCGGGCAGGTCGGCGGCGGGCAAAGCCGGCGCGGCCGCGGCGGGAGCAGGTCCCGAAGCGCGACCGCTGATCCAGGCGATCGTCTGCACGATGAGCGCGGGCGCGACGAGCGCGCAGGCGAGGGTCATTCTCTGGCGGGTCCAGGCGGTGCTCATCGGGGCGACTCCGCGGCGGCGGTCTTGGTCGGCAGCATCCGCGCCAGGGACTGAAGGTCCATCGACACGTGCTCGGTCTCGATGACCGCCTGCACAAGACGCGAGCCCGGGGTGTGGTCGGGGCTCATTCGTACGGTCTTGACGACGGTGTACCCGCCGAGCGACGGCAGCGTGCGCACAAATCGGCGAATCGCGTCGTACTCGCCGCTCACGTCCATGGCGTAGCCGATCACGCGGTCGGCCGGGGGCGGGGGCGCGGGGATGGGCTGGCCCGCGGCGTCCGTAGCCGGGGGGGCCGGCTTGGTCTGGCGAGCCCGGGGCAAGGCCGGGCGGATCGAGTCAACCCGGACGCCCGCGGCGGCCGCCTCTTTCATCATGGTTGAGGTCAGAGTCGCCTCGTCGGGCAGGGCGGGTCGCTCGGCAAGCGCACGGACTTCGCGTCGGATGGACTCCACCGTGGCGGCGATCTGCGTGGATTCCTCGGCCGGGCCCGTCTCCTTCAACGGCGAGGCTGCCGCGCGGAGCGATTCCACGCGGGCGCGAACCGGATCGACCAGCAGGAAGTACGCTCCTGCGCACAGCGCCAGGCCGATGAGGCCCTCGGCCGCGATGGTGCGCACGGAAATTGGGGCGCGGGGCTTCACTTGGTGGCCTCCGGGTCAACGACCGACAGCCTCTGGGCGGGCACGCTGACGAGTTCCAGGGTCATCGAGAAGGTCAGCCCGTCGCCGGTGACGGTGGCGATGCGATCGGTCGAGCCCTGACGGACGGTGAGCACCGCGGGCAGCGCGCCCAGTCGCTGGGCGAAGGCGCGAACCTGCTCCGCGAGCCTGTCCGGCGTGGCGGGCTCGCCGGGCGCGGGGCTGGCCAGGCCGGTGATGGTCATCGTGGGGCCTGAGGAGCCGAGGGTGCAGTCGATGGCCGTGAGGCGGATCGTGGCCGTCGCCTCGCGCGCCAACTGAACGAGCATGGCGTCCCAGTCTGCGCCGGTGCCGACCTGGTTGCGGAGCCGATCGTCGAACGAGCGCTTGGCGCTCAGGGCGGAGACTGCCATGATGCGCAAGGCGTTCTGACGCTCGGCGGCCCCGGAAGCGGACAGCGAAATGGCCTTGTCCGAGCTGGCTTGGTTAAGTTCTTCGCGGGCCCACCAGGCCTGAGCCGTCACCATCAGCGCGCAGGCGCCGACGCCGGCCCAAACCGCGCGGCGCGACCGCGAGAGCGTGATCCGCCGTGCCAGGTCGGCCGGGGCAAGGTTGATCCGACCCGCCAGGCCGCTCGCGGCCAGCGCCAGCGCGCCGCCGGAAGAGGAGAGGCCGTCGCTCGCCGGCGAGGCATCGCCTGACGAGGTATACCCCGTGGCGGTGGCGAGTGCGCCGCGCAGACCCTGGATCCCGGCGCCGGGCCCGCTGATGATGAGTTGAACGGTGCGGCGTTCGTCGTCGGTGAGCCCGAATCGCAGCGACTGCTTGACCTCGGTGGCGAACCGCTGGATGACCGGGGTGAGCACCGAGACCAGCGGCACGCCCTCGGCTGAGCCGCCCGCCGAGTCAGCCGGGGCCTGTGCGCCCGTGCTGAACAGCAACTCTCGAGCTCCCGCGCGATCGACCGCGCGGATGGAGCCGTCGGGCAGGCGGACGCGTCCGGCACGCACGAGCGCATCGGCGAAGGTCTCGACACCCAGGTTCAACAGTCGGACGAAGCGCAGCCGGGAGCGATCGCCGACCGCCAGGACGGCGCTGTGATCACCCACCCACAGTTCACACACGCATGAAGGCGAAGCGCACACCGAACCGACAGCGGCAGCCAGCCCGAGGGCCGCGGCGGGCACAAAGCGGTCGGGCGCAAGCCCGCCGCGCGTCGCAAGTTCATTCAGCGACCGCAGCGTCGCCTCGCGATCGGCGGCGGCCAGCGTGTGACGCTGGAGCATCGGCGCCGCGTTCTGAGCGTTGGCGGGTGCGGCGACCCGGTCGGCGTACAAGGGCTCGGACGAGTGCGGCCCAGCGGCGGCATCAACCCCCGCCATCGCGAACAGCGCCAGCTCGGCAGCATCCTGAGCACGCGACTCTCCCGCGCTGGTGGGGCAGGTGAAGACGCCCGCGGCCACGGTGGGCGAGTGGTAGACGACGGTGACCGACCGGCCGGTGAGCCCGAGCTCGGCGGTCCACGCCGCCAGAGTCGAGGCGAGCGTCGCGACCCAGTCGGGCCAGGTGCCGCCCCAATCGGGCTCGGTGGCCTGCTTCACGCGGGCATGAACAACCTCCCCGCGCGACCACACGGCCAGTTCAAGGCGCGAGGGGCTGACCTCCAAGATGACGGCGGATGTGTTCAACGGAGAACCTCGGGGGTGCAGATTGGAGTATCGGTCCCGTGCGGGCGCGGCTTTTGGGCGGGCGGGTGCCCCGGCCTCAGCGGGGCTCAATCTCGGACCATCGCTCGATGGTCAGCGAGACGCCCGAGCCGGTCGGCGACGTCCCCCCGACTTCGTAGAGTCCGATATCCGGTGTCGAAGTGGTGGGGCGCTGCAGGCCGTCGCGGTCGGTGAGGCGGACGCCGAACACGAACGTCCCCGCGTTGATAGCCGGCGAATTGGACTGGAGGCGGAAGGACTCGGTGTTGACGAAGCGCGGGTCGCTGGTCAGGTCGCCCGTGCCAGCGCTCAAGCCGCTGTATCGCGTGCTCACGGAGTGATACAGGTTGTGGCTGTGGGTCGCGGTGCCGGCGGTGCGTGCCAGCGCGTTGCTCACGCCGGTGAAGATGTTGTTGTGCGCCCACAGCGTGCCCTGCGACATGGAGATGCCGTTTGAACAGCCGGAGACCACGTTGTTCGTGAAGCGGAGCACCGCCTGGGCCGAGGTGAGAGTGGCCGCGAGGTTGAGGTCGCGGATGATCGTGTTGGTCACCGCGGCGAATCCGCTGCTGACCTGCACCGCGGCACCGCCGATCGATCGGATCGTGCACGCATCCAGATCGGCCCCCGCGGTGACCGCGGTGAGACGCACGCCGTCGCCGCTGAGGTCGCGGATGGTGAGCCCCGAAGCGGTGAGCGTGCTGCTGGCGCCGACGGTGATGCCATGGCTGCTGCTCGTGCGGACGGTGCCGCCGGACATCGTGAGCGTGCTGGAAGCGAGGGTTACGCCCACGCCGCTGGACTCCTGAATCGTCACGCCGGTGAGGGTGATGTTGCGGGCGGAACTGAGTTCAAGCGGCGTCGACGAGCCGCTGATGATGATGTCCTGGATCGAGATCCAGTTGACGTTCTGCAGGCGGACGGTGGGGGTTGTCCAGTGTGAAATGGTGATCGTGCCGGCCATGCCGGTGCGCTGGCCGGTGGTGTCCCCGATGAGCCGGATGGGCTGCGTGCTGGTGCCGGAGGCCGCCGGGCGGAGCAGCTCCTGGTAGGTGCCCGCGCCCACATAGATCGTGTCGCCCGCCGCGGCGAGCTGCAGCGCGCGAGACACGGTGCGGACGGGCTGGGCCGCGCTGGTGCCGGGGTTGGCGTCGTTGCCCGCGGTGGTCACGAAAAAGTCCGCTCCGCGTGCGCAGTGAGCACAGAACATCGCGGCGACAAGTGCGAATAGCGCGTGGCGCATGGTTCACCTTGAAAAAGCCGAGGCCGGGACGATGACGCGGGCGGGCACGCCGGGCCCCTGCCAGTACAGCCGGCAGCCCCACGGGCCTCCGTTGTTGAAGAACCGGATCTCGAAAGGGACGGGGGTAGCGGGCATGGTCGACGTGCCCGTCACCATGAGCATTCCGTGCGAACCATCGTTGTTGATCGCTTGTTGGCCGTTGAAGTACAACCGGGAGCCGTCGTCGGACTCCAGGGTGAAAGTCCATGAACCCGCCTGAGGCACGGTGATGAAGCCCGAGAAGCGCGCCGCGCCGTTGGCGGTGGGTCCGCCGGGCCACATGGGAGCGCCCCCGGTCGAGGTCATGTTGATCAAGGGCAGAACTTCGGTCCGCGTGGGCGTGCCTGACCATCCGTTCGCGTTCACGCTATTCGTCGACCCGGACATGGGCCACCACTCCGCCAGCACGCCCGGTCCGCCGCCGGCGCTGGTGAGCGTCACCTGCGAGCGCAGGTCGCGGAGGGTCTCGCCCATCAAGCCGCGCGCCACCAGTGTGGCCGTGCCGCCGGCATCGGTGCGGGTCACGTTCGCTCGGGCGAAGCTCATGACCGGCCCGGTGGCGGGGTTGGCGTCGGCGGAGATGGAGCCGATCGCGCCGTCGCCGTCTTCGTCGCTGTTGCGGTCGATCTCCCTCAGCGCCATGCTCATCCCGCCCTCGGCGGCGTAAAGGGCGCGAATCGCGCCGGCACGCTGAGCCGACAAGTCCGCCCCGCGTGCCCCGCCCAGCACGCTGAGCGTGATGGCGAGCTGCAGCGCGACGAGCACGATCAGGATCGCCGCGGCGGCCGCGCCGCGACGGCGCACTGAACCGGAGCGTGCGAGCTTCAGGGTGCTCATGGTGTGATCCCCGCGCCGGCCCCGCTGACCGTGCAGCGCAGGAACACCCGCGTGCGCAGCGTGTCGGACAGGCCGCCGGTCGTGACGGTGACGGTGACTTCCACCCGGCGGATCGCGTCGCACGCCGAGCCTGAGAGCGAAGCGTTCAGCAGCGTGCCCGTCGCGTCATACGTCCGGACCGTGAGGGCCGACACATCGCGCAGGATGGTCGCGGCGGTCTGGCCGGACATCGCCAGACGAAGATCACTCCCGGACAACGACAACTGCCCCGTTCCTCCGAAAGAGATCGACGAAGCGGTGACCGTGTCGATCCAGGGCGTGCTCAGCCCGACTCGGGCGGGGATGGTGCGCAGGGCGCGATCCACCTGCTCCATCGCGGTCGCCAGTTCGGTGTGGATGCGGGTGCGGGTGCGCGTGTCGGTGTTGATCGTGGTCGCACGCATCATGACCGACGCGGCGGTGGTGCCCAGGATCGCCAGCACGACCATCGCCGCGATCAGCTCGATCAGCGTGAACCCGCGCCGGGTTGGCCGGTGGGGGCGGATCATGGCGTGTAGTCCGTGATCACGGTCGAGACGGCGAAGGACTCAGACCCGAAGACCGGCGATAGCCAGGTCACCGTCACGGTCGCGAGCTTGTAGCCCGTGCCCGGGTTGCTCAGTGTCGCGTTAGTCTCCGTGATCGTCACCGATCGGCTGAAGCCCGCGAAGCCGCTGATCGTGCTCTCCGCGGGGTAGTTGCCCGAGATCACATACGCATACCCGCGGCTGGGCGAGTGCCTGTCGGCGATGATGTCCTCCAGACGCTCGGCCGCCAGCCACCGCGCCCGCGAGGCCAGCACGGGATCCGCGGAGCGCACGGCCGCGTCGCGCACCGCGAGGATCATGGGCGGAACAGCCACCGCGAGGATGATGATCACGGAGATCGTCTCGATCAGCGTGAAGGCACGGGATGACGCGGGGCGTGCGTTCATGCTCAGGGGCTCAGAGTGATCAGGCCGGTCGAGGGAGAAACGGTGATGGTGAATCCGCCCGACATCGAAACGGTCCCCGCGGCCGCGAGCAGAGAGCCCGAGGTCGCCAGGGGCCGTCCCAGATAGTCGAACCCGACCGCCGGCTGCGAGTCGAACGCGGCCGCCGTCAGATCGGCCTCGGGAGCGATCGCGCTCAGCCGAGTGGTGAACGGCGCTCGCGTCGCCGGGTCGAGCATCACGCTCGCGGCGGCGAAGCCCGGAGTCGCCAGCGACTCCACGCGAACCTGATAGGTGTCGGCGGCGGTGTCGAAGACCACCCAGGTCCGAAGCGACGTCGCCACCGCCCGTTGACGCGCGAAGGTCAGATCGGCCTGAAGCTGCCGGGCCGCGGCGGCCCGCCGCTGCCCGGAGAGATTGCCCATCGCGGCGGTGACGCTCACGCTAAGGATGGCGAGCACCACGCACACGATGATCAACTCCACCAGCGTGAAGCCCCTGGCGGCGGGGATGGGGTGTGGGCGGTGCATCGCCTGCTCCGTCAACGGAAGCGGGCCGCGGGGCTCACGCGCCGCGGCCCGGATCAAACCGGTGAACCCCGAGGGGGGTGCGATCAGAGGTTGTTGGCCGTGAGCGCCGAGCCGCCGCTGCCGGTGGCGGTCGTGGTGTTGGACGAGTTGGCGTAGAACCCGTACACGGGCGGGGTGGTGGTGTTGTCCACGAAGTACCGCCAGCCAAAGCTGCCGCTCGCGGTGCGGTTAGACCACTCGGTGGAGGTGGCGGCCGTCACGCTGGAGAGGTTGTTGTAGGGGTTGGCGGGGAAGGCATCCTGAAGGACCGTGCCCACGGTGGTGAGCTGCGCCAGCGTGGGGTAGGCGGGCGTGCCGTTGAGCGACGCGTTGGCGTAGAAGTTCCCGATCGCCGAGCGGATGTTGCCCAGCGTGCCCTGCATCGCGCTGGTGCGGGCCCGGTCGGTGTAGTCAAAGTAGCGGGGAACCGCCACGCCCGCGAGGATCGCGAGCACGATGATGACGGCGATGAGTTCGATGAGCGTAAAGGCGGCATTCCGACGTGAAGCGATCATGTTTGACTCCTCGGATCACACGGTGAGGCGTACTCAAGGGGGTACGCGACATCCCCCGACAGATATCTGCGCATCAACCCACAAGGTTGACCATGTTCCACATAGGAAGGAAAATCGCAAGCCCTACAACCAGCACAAGCCCCGCAAGCCCGACGATCAGCAACGGCTCGATCGCCTGGGAGAGCACCTTCGTGAGGTGCGACGTCTCCCGGTCGTAGTGGCGGGCGACCACCCGGCACATCTCCGAGAGTTCGCCCGAGGCCTCGCCGGCCGAGAGCATGCGGCGCGAGAACTGGCTCAGATAACGGCACTTCTTCAGGGCGTCCGCCAGGCGGTCCCCGCCGCGCACCCGTTCGATCAGCATGTCCGCATCGCGCTTCATCGCGGCGCGGCCTGAAGAACGACCGGCCATGTCGATGCTCTCCAGCAGCGGCACGCCCGACGACACGCCCATCCCCAGGATGTGCGCGAAGCGGGAGATCGCCAGACCCGGCAGGATGCGCCCGATAATCGGCACGCGGTGCAGCGCGCCCTCGATCCAGGCCCGGCCCGCCGGGGTGCGCCACGCGCGGCGCGTGGCGAAAATCAGCGAGCCGATCACCAGGGCGTACAGCCACCAGTAGGACTGGATGGAGTCGCCAACAGCCCCCAGCACGCGGGTCAGCCACGGAAGCTCAACCCCGCGCTGAGCGAACATCCGCGCGAACTTCGGAACAACATACCCCACCAGGAACGTGCACCCCAGCAGCAGCATGCCCATCACGATGGCCGGGTACGTCAGCGCGCTCTGAACCTGCCGGCGCGTCTCCTCCTGCCGCTCCATCATGTCCGACAGCAGGTCCAGCACCTTGATGAGGTTGCCGCTGGACTCGGCGGAACGGACGGTCTCGATGTAAGTCGCGCCGAACACCCCGGCGTGGGCCCTGAGGGCCTCCGAGAGCGTCTCGCCGGCTTCGATGCGCTGCGCGAGGTTCGTGATGATGCCCTTCAGCCGCGGGTCGGTTTCCTGCTCCGCCAGGCAAACCAGCACCTCGCTGATCGACACCCGCGCCGCCAGCAGAACGCTGAGCTGCGCCGTGAAGTGGGCGAGCACCTTGGCCGGAACGCGCCCGCTCCCCAGCAGCGACCCCGTCCGCGACTCGGTGAGGCTCAAGGGCGTGAGCCCCTGCGAGCTCAACTGCCGCACGGCCTCGGCGCGGGAGGCCGCCGTGGCCACTCCGCTGCGGGAGCGTCCCCGTTGGTCAACCGCGCGGTACTGGAAAGCGACCGTGCTCATGCCGCGAGCCTCGCTTCCCTGTCGGCGGGGTCGGCGTCCAGCGCCATCGACCCGGCCACCCGGAGCACCTCGTCGAGCGTGGTCTGTCCGAGGCTGGCCTTCTCCAGGCCGTCGCGCCACATGGGGACCATGCCCGCGTCCAGCGCCGCGCGCCGGAGTTTGGCGCCGGCGAGATCAGCGTCGACCGCGCCCTGGAGGGCGGTGGTCATCCGCATGAATTCGTAGAGCCCCACGCGCCCGCGGAAGCCCGTGCTCGCGCACTTCGGGCAGCCCGCGCCGCGCCTCAGGTGGGCCGGTCGCTGCGTCATGCCGAAGCGGCCCAGCAGATTCGCGTCGGCCTCGTCGGGCTTGGCGCACGACTCGCACACCCGCTTGGCCAGCCGCTGCGCGATGGCGCACAGCACCGCCGAGTTGATGGCGAACGACGGCACCCCGAAGTTCCTCAGACGGCTGATCGCGCCGGGCGCGTCGTTGGTGTGAAGGCTCGAGAGAACCAGGTGGCCCGTGAGCGCGGCCTGCATGGCGATGCGCGCGGTCTCCTCGTCGCGGATCTCGCCCACCAGCACCACGTCGGGGTCCTGCCGGAGGATCGACCGCAGCGCGCCCGCGAACGTCATCCCGATCTCGGTGTTGACCTGCACCTGCCGCACCAGCGGCAGCCGGATCTCGACCGGGTCTTCGATCGTCACGATGTTCAGGTCGGGGCTGTTGATGTGCTTGAGCGCGGCGTACAGCGTCGTGGTCTTGCCCGAGCCGGTGGGCCCCGTCGCCAGGATCATCCCGTTGGGCGAGTCGAGCAGGTCCTGCATCGCGCTCGAGTCCCGCGGGTTCATCCCCAGCTCGCCGAACCCCTTGATCGACCCGCCGCTGGCCAGCAGCCGCAGCACCACGTTCTCGCCGCAGACCGTGGGGATGAGCGACACGCGCACGTCAACGCTCCGCCCCGAGGCCATGAAGCGGAACTTGCCGTCCTGGGGGCGGCGCGTCTGCGTCAGGTCGAGGTTGGCCATCACCTTCAGGCGCTGGACGATGCCCGCGTGGGCCGAGAGCGAAGGCCCCTGCTGGGGCTGCAGCGTGCCGTCGATGCGGTAGCGCAGGTGCAGTTGCTGCTCGTCGGGTCCGATGTGGATGTCGCTGGCGCCGCGCTCAACCGCCTGCATGATGATCTGGTTCACCGCCGCAACGATCGGCTCCTTGCCGGTCGTGAGGTTCACCGCGTCGCGCGCCGTGGTGTTCTCGGACTCCGCGCCGCCCGCCGCAAGGGCGTAGGCCCGCTCGATCAGCGTCAGCAGCGTCGTCCGCTCGCACAGCACCGGTTCAACGTCGATCTTCAGCACCGCACGCAACTGGTCCACCGCCCGCAGGTCCAGCGGGTTGAGCATCCCCACGGTCGCCACCTGGTCGATGACGAACAGCGGGAACGCGCCCAGAGCTTCGGCGATCGCCCGCGGCAGCCGCGCGCAGTTGCGCAGGTCGATCTCGAAGCGCGAGGGGTCCACAAAGGGCACCTCGCACACCACCGCGCGAGTGATCGCCACGTCCGAGGCCGACATCAGCCCCAGCGAGACCAGCGCGTCCAGCACGTTCACGCCCGACTCCGCCGCACGCCGTTTGGCGCGCTCAACCCCCTCAGGGGTCACACGCTGCTCCTCGAGCAACGCGGCGATCACGATGTCGGCTTCGCTCAACATGCGTACTGGTTCCCACGGCTCACGCCGCCTGATCGCCCTTCTTCACAAACGCCACCACGCGGTCGATCACCCCCGCCATCTCGGGCGAAGGGGCCGACAGCGAGCAGCCCAGGTAGTACGTGGGGCCCCGGTCCGCCATCTGCACACGCATCACCTTCAGCGGCGCGGTCAGCTTCTCGCCGCCCACGTCCACCTCCACGTTCACGCGGCACAGCCGAGGCAAGTACACCGCGCTCTTCAGCCCCAGCCCGCCCTTGCCGCAGTCCACCACCGACACCGGGATCCCCTCAGCGGGTGCGCCGCTGGTCACAGGGCGGACCGCCGAGTCATGCTCAGAGGCGACGCGCAGCACGCCACCCAGCCGGCAGTCATACCGCTGGTGCTGACGAACGCTCTGGGGGTCTTCGGGTGTAGGCACCCATCGCATTTCGGCCGCAAGCCTCAGCCTCTTGACGCGTTCCGCCAAAAGGGGAACCCCTGTTCACCCATTGGGGTGGGCGCGGCCTGCACGGTTCAACTTATCCAGACACTATTGCCCGCAAAGCCGGCATGAAATCCGTCTCCACGACGTGATCCCAGCTCATCTTGCTTGCAAGAACCTGTCCGATCTCCAGGTACCGGCGGCGATCGTCGTCGTGCCGCGGCAGACGGGCCATGACCTTCGCAGCCAGGTCGGCGCACACGCGTTCTTCGATCGCGTTGCGGGTGGCGCTGGGCATGTGGACGACCGAGGCCAGATCAAGCTCACCGCCCGGCGCGGCCGGTGCTTCGATCCCGTGCGTGAAGTCGCCGATGAGCACGAGGGGGCAGGTTTGCTCGGTCATGCCGGTGTCGCGCATCGCGCGCTGCACCAGACCCACGCACCCGCACACGCTCGACACCACGCACACGCCCCCGGCGTGGAGCGGTTCCAGCATGGCGATGCCGAAGGGCTCGTACACCGACATCCCCAGCTCCATGTCGGCGGCGCGGCGCAGGTCTTCGACGGTCATGCCATCGGGGGCCGCATCGCCCAGGCGGTCGCGCGAGAAGCCGAACTGATTCACCAAGATCGGGCGGATCGCCGCCTCCCCGCCGTGGATCTCAACGATCCGCTGCGAGAACGCCTCCATGCCGCGGTAAAGGCCGACCTCCGCACCCGCCAGGTCGGGGAAGCCCTCCCGGTGATGAGCGGGCCAGCCATAGGCCCGGGCCATCTGGTCGGCCTGATCCTTGTTCCGCACGTTCGCGCCGCAGGTCAGCAGCACATAGGCGGCGGTCTTGCCCGCCTTGCGCAGCATGGGCTCCAGGTGCAGGCCCAGCTTCTGATCGCGCCACAGTCCCTTGCTGGGCACGGGTCTCGTGACGTGCGTGAACAGATAGTCGGGCACGAAGCCCAGCACGTTCTTGAGCCAGGTGTTCACCAGCGTCCGCGACTGCTGCTTCTCGTTCCACGTCACCTTCGGGGCGGGCAGGCCGTTGTACGCCACCTTCACCGGTTCGCGCGTCATTTCCTCGTTCAGGAACTGCAGTTCGGCCTTGGTCTCAGGCCCCACCGCCAGGCACACGTCCAGGTTGTGCGTCCGGCTCACCAGCGCGTGCCGGGCGAAGTCGGCCTGGCTGCCAAAGACCTGCTCCACATGCCGGCCCTGCTGCATCGCGGCCCGCATCGCGGGGTAGAACGCCGCGTCATGCCCCGGCAGAGCCTCGCAGATCCGCCGCGCCGTGGAGCATTCGTGGGCGTGGAAGACCGTGCGGAAGCGCGTCCGGTCGGTCGCGCAGCGCAGGGCGGTGGCCATGCCCATGAACTCATGCGAGATGAGCACCGCCGGCAACTCCGACCGGTGCAAGAGCGCGCACAGCGCGTGATACGCCGGGTCCGCCAGTCGGCAGTATTCCTCGTAGTCCCACGAGTACTCGTACAGCCGGCTGTCAACCCCAAACCTCTCCCACAGCATCCACTTCAAAGCGCCCAGCCGCGTCGCGTCGGGGTTGTTCACATCGATGAGCAGCACGTCGGCGGTGGTGGTGCGCTCGTGATCGTGCGAGGCCCCGGGCTCGTGAAAGACGCGCGTGCCGTACACGATCTTGACCCCAAAGGCCCACTCCACCGGGCGCAGAATCGCCCCGAAGCCCGAGGGGTCGTGGTTGTCAGGCCCGCTGTAGTGGCAAACCGTCGCGTACGGCCCCAGCCGCTCGATGGGCTTCTCGACCTTGGCGTCGGCGTAAGGCAGCGGCCCGACCAGGATGTCGTGCTTCACCGCGGCGCGATATGCCCGCGCGGTCAGCAGACCTTGCAGCACGGTGCCGATCCCGCCCATGTGCTCGATCGCCTCGTGGGTCACGTGCACGACCGTCAGCTTCTCGGGCGGGGCGTGGTGATTGGTCTTGGCGTGCAGCGGGTGCGGCGAGCCGTGTTGAGGAGCGTGAGAGCGGGAGTGACCGTGCGCCATGGGCGGTGTGTCCGGGAAGTGAGGTGGCCGACGGTAGCCGGGGCCGTAGGGGCGGAGCGGGCGCCGCGATCATCCTCGGCGGGATTCACGACAACCTGACCGTGAGCCGTCCGCCTTGGGCGACCTCGACCACTACGGATCGGTCGGGCGTACGCAGCACTGAACCCGGAGCCAGAGTCCGGACCACGCCGGGCAGGTCCGTCGTCCGCGCCGACAGCACACTGGGCGGTCGCCCGGGCTCGAGCACTTCGATAGCCGCCACCGCCCGTTCAGCCAACCAACCGGCGATCCACACCGCGGGATCAGCCCCGGGCGGGGGCGAAATCGGCCCCGTCACGACGCCGCCGGGGGAGTGGGGGGAGCAGAAGACGCGGGGGGCGTCGCCGCGGGCGCCGTCGCGGCCGCCGCGGTGCCCGGGACCATGCCGGGCATCCAGATCTCCTCAACCTCCTGCCCGTCGGCGAGCTTGCGCATGAGCAGATAGAGGATGGTGCCGGCGCACAGGATGTAGCTCACCACAAAGCCAGCGAGCAGGCCAAAGGGCACCAGCGTCCAGATCTCGCCGATGAACCCGCTGTTGCGGCGCATCCAGTTCGCGTCGGTGGCGCGGGAACGTTCCAGCAGACCGGTGGTCCCGTTGGCGATGTCCACCACCAGGTACACCACCGTCGCCACCAGGCTGTACGCCAGCACACCGGCGAAGACGATCACGAAGACGTAGAGCACCAGCTTGAACGGCTTGGAGAACACATACGCGTACGCCCGCTGGATGGCGTCGTACGCGTCGGTGCCCTCGCTGGCGATGGCCGGGGCCAGCATCGGGGCGGAGACGAAGTACGCGATCGCGATGACCGAGATGACCAGCGCGACCAGCAGGTAGACGAAGTACACCAGCGAGAAGATGAACGCCGGGATGCCGCTCCAGCCGTACATCAGCCAGCCGATCCCCGCCATGCCCAGCGCCAGCAGCCAGATGATCGCCAGCGGAGCGGCGAAGGCGAAGAACAGGCTCCAGAAGTTCTTCATCGCGAAGGAGATGCTCTTGCCCATGCTGATCCGCACGTCGGCCGCGAATTCGCACGCCGCCGAGCGAGAGATGGCGCCCGCGAGCACCGCGAAGATCGCCAGGAAGAGCGGGGCCACAAAGACCATCCAGAAGGTCGCCTTGGAGTCCAGGATGGTCCAGGGGTCCTTGATGAACAACTGGTACAACTGGCTGGAGACGCCGCGAGAGTTCACCCCGCGGATCGAGATGCCGTTGAGAATCGTGGTCACCCCGCTCTCCACCAGATCGATGATCCGCTGGAAGGGGCCGTTGCGCATCGCCGAGTCCGCGGCGGGCTTGAAGATCGCGACGAAGAGCTTGTCGAGCCCCGCCAGCGCCAGCACCACCAGACCCGCCAGCACCAGCCGCCCAGGCCCCAGCGCCATCGGGATCGCCTTCAGCAACTTGGGCCAGTGCCAGTGCTGCGACAGGTCCGACCAAGTCGCCGGCGTCCGGGCGATCGGGGGCAGGGCGGAATTCGACGAACTGGCGGCGCTGGTGCTTTGTGACATGCCTCTCATCCCTCCGGGCGCGCGGACGCCCGCGTGCGATTCATCATGGTGGGAGCCCCTGGTGGGGACCACCCCTGGCCTTGCGGACCCGCGCTTGCACAAGCGGGCCCGCTCTTGGCATACTACATGATCGGAGCCCTCCCAACAGCCTGTTCACATTCGGTTCGGATCGCCCCCAAACCCTGCCCGACCCCCCCGACGCAACCCGACAGCCCGCTTCCCGAATCACTCCCCCGAACACCTCTCCGGCCCCCCGGGGCCGGCGATCAAGGAGCCCCGCATGGTTTATGGTCTCATCGCCGCCGGCGTCCTCGTCCTCATCATCCTCTGGGTGATCGCGATGTACAACGGCCTGGTCCGCAAGCGCGTGGACTGTGACAACGGCTGGTCGCAGATCGACGTGCAGCTCAAGCGTCGCTACGACCTGATCCCGAATTTGGTGGAGACCGTCAAGGGCTACGCCAAGCACGAGCGCGAGGCCCTCGAAGCCGTCATCAACGCCCGCAGCCGGGCGGTGTCGGTTTCGCAGGGCGGTTCGGTGCCCGAGCGGGCCGAGGCAGAGAACATGCTGACCCAGACCCTGGGCCGGCTGTTCGCGCTCAGCGAGGCCTACCCCGACCTGAAGGCGAACCAGAACTTCATCGGCCTGCAGGAAGAACTCACCAGCACCGAGAACAAGATCGGCTTCTCGCGCCAGCACTACAACGACACCGTCGCCCGCTACGAGCAGAGCCGCCAGCAGTTCCCCGGGAACATCATCGCCGGCGCGTTCAACTTCTCCAAGCGCGACTACTTCGAGGTCAAGGAGTCCCAGGTCCGCGAGGCGCCCAAGGTGTCGTTCTAAACAGCGACGGCGCGAAGACCGGAGTCTCCTCATGGCCGCCCGCCTTTGCGGGCGGTTTTGCGTCAGACCGGGGCTCTCCCGGACTCCATTCGAGGGCTCTCCAGCGAGCCCGACCCCTCAAGCCTGACACCTCTCTTCTCCACCCAGTCCTCTGCCCCCATGTCCCAATCCCCCGGCCCACTCCCGATCCCGCCGATACCCCCCTGGCGTCCCCCTGCAGGGGGCAAGCCCGCCCCGGCACCCACGTCGCCACCCGCCCCTAGGCGCGGACCGGAGTTGCCGCCCCCTCCCAAGGTGTCCTCCTACTACCCCGGGTCGATCACCTATCTCGACCTCATGGCCCGCAACCGCCGGCAGAGCATCGTGCTCATCGGGTTCATGGTGCTGCTGTTCGTCCTGGTGGGGGTGGTCATCGCGGGGGCGTACTTCATCGGGCAGCCCGAGATTCTCTGGAAGTCCGCCCTCACCGGTGCGGGGGTGGCCCTGGTCGTGGGCGTTCTGGCGGTGGTGTGGTCGTACTACGGCGGGGCGTCCGCGATTCTGCTGCTTTCCGGGGCCAAGCGGATCGAGCCCAAGGATGACCCCGTCCTCTTCAACGTGGTGGACGAGGTCCGCATCGCCGCGGGCCTGCCCATGCCCAAGGTCTACCTCATCAACGACACCGCCCTGAACGCCTTTGCCACCGGGCGCGACCCTCAGCACGCGGCGGTCGCCATCACCACCGGGCTTCGGGCGACCCTGGATCGGGACGAACTCCAGGGGGTCATGGCCCACGAGGTGGCCCACATCCGCCATTACGACATCCGCTTCTCGATGCTCATGGCCACGCTGGCGGGGCTCATCGCCTTCGTCTGCGACGGCTTCCTGCGTGTCGCCTGGGCCATCTTCCGCGGGGCGGGCAGTTCGCGCAGCAAGGAAAAGGGCCCGGCCATCGCCATCGCGGCGGTGGTGCTGATCATCGCCTTCGTGCTTTATCTCGTCGCCCCCATCGTGGGGTTCATCATCCAGATGACCTTCTCCCGCGAGCGCGAGTACCTGGCCGACGCGGGGGCGGTGGAACTCACTCGCAACCCCGACGGGCTCATCCGGGCCCTGGCCAAACTGGGGCAGGACCGCGACCCGCTCGTGGACGTCGCCAACCGCGGAACCGCCCACCTCTACATCGTGAACCCCCTCCGGAAGATGCACGCCACGGGCAACGAGGCGAGCAGTCTCTTCTCGTCGCACCCCCCGCTGAGCAAGCGGATCGAGCGCCTTCAGGCCCTCACCCGCTGATCGCGCGCAAGCCGCCTTTCCTTTTCACCCGGGAACGGGGTGCTGGTCGAGGTATAGTGCCGACCGCGCAGGACCGCCGCGCCCATCGGAGGGGCTGGCCCGGCGCGGCGGCAGGCATCACCCGGCGCTCCGCGCCGTCACTCAGGGAGGAATCGGGGCATGGACCGCTTTGACATCCGCGGGGGCGTTCGTTTGGCCGGCGAGCTCACGATCAAGGGCTCCAAGAACGCCGCGTTGCCCATGATGACCGCCACCCTGCTCACCAGCGAGCCGGTGATCCTGCGCGACGTGCCCGATCTGGCCGACATCCGCAACATGCACCGCCTGCTGGGCGAACTGGGCTGCACGGTCGAGTACACCGCCTCGGACGACATCGAGGCCCCCGGCGGCGTGATGCGCATGCAGGCCACCGACGAGACCATCAGCCACGCCCGCTACGAGGTGGTCCGCACCATGCGGGCCAGCATCAGCACCCTGGGACCGATGCTCGCTCGGCGCGGGGCTGCCCGCGTCTCGCTGCCCGGCGGCTGCGCCATCGGCGAGCGCCCGGTGGACCTGCACCTGCGCGGGCTGACGGCGCTGGGCGCCGACATCACCCTCGACTCCGGCGACATCATCGCCCGTATCCCGCGCGTGGGCGGGAAGCGCGGCCGCCTCCGCGGCGCGCGGGTCTTCATGGGCGGGCCCTTCGGGTCCACCGTGCTGGGCACCGCCAACGTCATGGCCGCCGCCACCCTCGCCGAGGGCACGACGGTCATCGAGTGCGCCGCCTGCGAGCCCGAGATCGTGGACATGGCGAACCTGCTCATCGCCATGGGCGCGCGGATCGAGGGCGCGGGCTCGCCCCGCATCACCGTTCACGGCGTGAGCGAACTGGGCGGCGTGGACTACCGCGTGATGCCCGACCGCATCGAGGCCGGCACGTACATGTGCGCCGCCGCCATCACCGGGGGCGATCTCACCCTCCACAACTGCCCCGCCGACAGCTTGATGGCCCACATGGACCGCCTCCAGCAGATGGGCGTGACGCTGCAGTACGGCTCCAACCTGCCCACCGCCGACCTCATGCGGGCCCGCTGCCGCGTGTGCGCGTCGGTGCCCGGCGGCCGCCTGCTGCCCGTGGAGGCCACCACCCAGCCCCACCCCGGCTTCCCCACCGACCTTCAGGCCCAGTTGATGGCCGTGGCCTGCCTCGCCGACGGCAACAGCGTCATCACCGAGCGCATCTTCACCGAGCGGTTCCTGCACGTGGCCGAACTGTCGCGCATGGGCGCGCAGCTCTACCGCCAGGGGCCCACCGTCATCGTCTCGGGCGTGCCGCGCCTCAAGGGCGCGCCCGTCATGGCCAGCGACCTTCGCGCCTCGGCGTGCCTGGTGCTGGCGGGCCTGGCCGCCGAGGGCACCACCGTCGTCAACCGCGTGTATCACCTGGACCGCGGCTACGAGCGCATGGACGAACGCCTCCGCGCGCTCGGCGCCGACGTGGTGCGGGTGAGCGAGAAGGAAGCGGCGGTCTAAGAGAACCGTCCGTAGCCTGATCTCTGGTGGCACAGGCGTCCTCGCTTGTGCTTGCGGGACCAAAGACCGTCACAGGCGCGACGCCTGTGCCACCCTGCTGAGCGCTACGGACTATCACCCATGCCCTGCCCCGGCTGCCAGCGCGTCGCCGACCATTCCAGCCGATTTCGCATCGCCGCGCTGCGCGAGGCGGTGGTCTACCTGCACTCGCACCAGTTCTGGCCGGGCTGGTGCGTGCTGTGGTTGAAGGATCACGCCGAGCATCTTGACGCGATGCCCGTTGAGCGTCAGCTCGACCTCTGGCGCGACGTGGGCGACGTCGCCCGCGCCGTTCGCGCCGTCAGCGGGTGCTCGCGGATCAACTACGAGAACCTCGGCAACGTCGTGAACCACATTCACTGGCACGTGGTCCCCCGCTTCGCCGCACCCCGCGAACCTGACCCCGCCGCGCCGGTGTGGGTGCGGCCCAAGTCCGAACTGGAATCGGGCGTCACGGATCTGGAGCGTGATCGGCTGGTCGCGGCCATCCGCTCCGCGCTGCGGGCATAGGCGCCCGGGCGGGCCGGTGGTACGATCACGCCTCGGCCCTGTAGCTCAGCGGTTAGAGCAGGCGACTCATAATCGCTTGGTCCTCGGTTCGAATCCGAGCGGGGCCAGTTGATCGCGGGTGCATCTGGGCTGTCCCCCCGGCGGTAAGCAGCACATGAGAACGCGCCCCGCCGCTCGTCTGCTCCCCGCCCTGTTCTGCCTCGCCACCCTGGGCGCGACGGTGGGGGCCGACGCCGGCTCGCTCACCGCCCGCCGCGAACCTCCGGCCCAGCCGGCCCAGCCCACCGACAACGTGCGTCCGCAGCACCCCGTCCGGCCCTTCGCGTACGAGGAACGCGAAGTGAAGGTCGAGTACACACCCGCCGGCGCTGACAAGCCCGTCACGCTCGCGGGCACGCTCACCATCCCCGAAAGGGCCCGCTTCGGGGAGGGGCCCTTCGCGGCGGTGATCCTCATCACCGGCTCGGGCCCGCAGGACCGCGACGAAACGCTGCTGGGTCACAAGCCGTTCCTGGTCATCTCCGACGACCTGACGAAGCGCGGGGTCGCGGTGCTTCGGCTGGATGATCGCGGCGTGGGCGGCTCCAGCGGGCCCGTCGAGAGCGCGACCACGCACGACCTGGCCGCGGACATCAGCGCCGCGGTCGAGTTCCTCGGCAAGCAGGCAAGCGTGGACCCCAAGCGGATCGGGCTCATCGGACACAGCGAGGGCGGCATCATCGCGCCGATGGTGGCCGCGAGCCACCCCGACCGCGTCGCGTTCATCGTGCTGCTCGCGGGCACGGGCGTGCCGGGGCGCGACGTGTTGCCCGCTCAGGTGGGCGCCATGGCCCGCGCGGGCGGAGCGCCGGAGCAAAGAGTCGCGGAACTGGAGGCTGCGCAGCGCCGGGCCATCGACCTGGTCGTCGCGGCGGACACCCCGAAGGAGACGATCGCCGAAGAGATGAAGCGGCTGGTGGCGATCCAGTTCGGTTACGACCCCGATCCGGCCAAGCAGTCCGACTCGCGCCGGGGCGAAGTGGAGCGGACGGCCCGGGAAGGCGTGCGGCAGTTCGAGTCACCCTGGATGAAGGCCTTCCTGACGCTCGACCCGCGCGACTATCTGCGGAAAGTCCGGTGCCCCGTGCTGGTCCTGAACGGCGGGCTTGACCGTCAGGTGCTGGCTGACCAGAACGTCCCGGAGATCACTCGGACGCTGCTGCAAGCGGGCAATCACGACGTGACCGTGCGCGTGTTCCCGCGGCTGAACCATCTGTTCCAGACGGCGCAGAGCGGCACGGTTCTGGAGTACGCCTTCATCCGCGAGACCTTCGCGCCCGAGGCGCTCAGCGCCATGGGCGAGTGGGTCGTCCGCCGGGCGGGCGAGGGCGAAGCGCGGGGCGGAATCAAGCCAGAAGACGGACGATGAAGTCGGTGCCCGGGCCAAAGACCGTGTTGTTGCCGAGGGTCAGGCTCGGCGCAGGGGCGAGCGGCTGGTTGGTCGCGCTGCGGAGCAGCAGCGTGTCAATGCCGCCGGTGCCGATGCCGTGGGCGCCGCCCATGTTGGCGACCTCCACGAATCCGCGCACCTGCATGAACGAGATCACCGGTGCGTTGACGAACGAGTTGAGCCACGCGGGGTTCGCGGCGTCAAAGGCGGAGTTGACGTTCAGACGCCGGATGGTGGCGCCGGCGGTCTGGGTGCCCAGGTCGGAAATCACAAAGGGCTGGACGTTGAAGTTGCCGGCCTGAACCACGGCGTCGATGAGGCGCCCGACGGAGATGGTGCCGAGACTGAAGCGGGCCTGAAGGCCCGCGCCATCGATCGCCCCGTTGATGGACGCGGAGCGGATGCCCAGCCCGTCGTTGTCGAAGCCGTTGGTGCGGATCGTGGCGTTGCGCAGCCTGCCGTCGGCCGCGGCGCCGGGCCGCAGGACCAGGCTGGAGATGAACCGAGCGGCGATCACCGTGTCGTCGATCAACTGGGCGCGGATGGACGAGATACCGCCCAGGTCGGTGTTGCTGGTGGCCGTGAGGTTGACGTTGACGTTGAAAACCGGCGCCTCCAGCAGCTTCGCGGAGATGTTCTTGGCGTCCTTGCTGTTCAGTTCCATGTCGCCGTTGAGCAGGCCGTTGCTCTTGAGCGTGCCGATGGTGGCGATGGAGAAGTCGACGTTGGACGTCGCGGTGCCGGTGAAGATCACCGACCCGACGGTGCTTTCGGGCGAGCCGTGGCCGCTCAGTTCCAGAGTGTTGGAGGGGCCCGTTCCCAGGGCTCGGATGGACCCGATGGGGCCCTTGAATGTGATCTCGCCATGCAAGAGCCCGCCGACGACCATGCTGCCCAGGGCGCGGCGACCGGCGGGGACATCGTTGATGTTCACCTCCAACTCGGTGGCGTCTTCGGTCGCACGGAAGGAGTCGATCGCGGACGCCGCTACGAAGATGTCGTCGCCGGTCCGGAACCGCATGGACCCCACGATGCCCGGGATGCCGCCCTTGTTCGGGAAGATCTGCATGTTGTCGATCGCGTCGGCGCGGAACGAGCGGAGCGCAAAGCCGCTCGCATCGGGCGCGGAGAGCACGATGTCCACGTCAACGATGTTCGCAAAGCGGGCGTCCAGGGTGCGGATGTGGGCCGCGTCGACGCTGAGCCCCATGCTGTCACCCCGGCTGCGCAGCGTGCCGATGGGGCCGGCGACGGTGATGGAACCTTCGCCGATGTTCCGCGCGTCGATGGTGCCGATGCCGTTGCTCAGCGTGCCGTCTAGGGAGAGGAAGCCGGTCTTCAGCGTGCCGATCGCGTTGGCAAACGCGCCGGCGCCGGGGATGGTGATCGTGCCCGCGAAGTCCGCGGAGACCGTGATCTTGTCCGCCCCGCGGGTGAACTGCAACTCGATGAAGAGGACCTGCCCCGCCTTGAACTCGCTGACGCGGGCCTGGATCGCCAGGTCGGTGAAGTTCATGTTCTCGCACGTGAACCGCACTCGGTCGGTGTCAGTTCCGCCGAGGATGTTGAAGTCCAGGTCGTTGGCCATGCTGCCCAGCACGTTGCCGATGACCACGGTGTTGATCAGCCCGGCGTCGACCTGCGCGTTGTTGCCCTTCACATCCACCTTCGGCGCCAGGAGTGACTTGAGCCGATCGGCGGTCATCGTTCGCATGGCCACGCGGCCGTCTCCCGCGCCCACCTTCTTCACGCTGATGGACAACGCGCTGCTCGCGTCCGTCCCCGTCACCGCGAGCAGGTCGATCCCGTTGGCGTCGGTGTTGACCGAGAAGCTTCCCGGCCCCGTGAGTTTGACGGTGTACTGATCACCGTCCACATCCGTGAACACGGTGGTCTGCGCCAGCATGGTGCGAGGTTCGAGGGCTTCAAACAGACCGGCGGTGCGGCGATGGCTCATCCGATCAGCCTACCTCACACGGCGAGTGCGTGCAAGCGGATCAGGGCTTGCCGCGCTACAGCGTCTGCACGAACGACCGCGCCTGCCACAGCGCCGGCAGCCCGTGGGTGAGGTGGGCGGGCCGCACTGCACTGGTGGTTCCCCGGAGATACTGGATGCCCCCGCCGCCGGTCCCGCGGCGCATGCCGATGATGTGCTCGACGAAGCGGATGTGGCGATCGCGCCACCTCAAGAGCGCCGCGTCAAGATCGAGCGCCGCCTCCAGCAGCAGCGTGAACCGCTCCTGCGCCGGGTGCATCGCGATCATCGCGGCCGCCACCGTTTCGGTCTGGGCGAAAGCCCCGCCCAGTTCAGCCACGGCCGACCGCAGGTGCGCGGCGCCGGTGTCGTCAAGCGTGATCGCCCCCGCGCCGCGGAAGTGGTCGCCGATGAGGTGGCGCAGGTTTGTCGCCAGCAGGCGATCCACCGCGGGGTCGCGCATGTCGGGCAGCCCGTGCTCGGGCCCGTCCGCGCGGCGCCCCGCTGAGGCCGCCGCGCTCAAGAGGGCGTACACCAGGTCGCGGAGTGAAGGCTGGTTGAGCCGCCGGGCCAGCCTTTCGATCCCCCAAACAGGCTGCACAGTGTGGAAGGCCATCGCCGCCGCATGGGGCGGCGTGCGCGGGCCGGGACGCAGGATCGGCGGGTGGGGCGTGGGCTCGCCCCCTTCAGGCGCGATCTTCGCCGCGTGCAGTTCGCGCAGGCCCACCGTCAGTTCCAGTTCGCGGAACTGCACCGAGCCGAAGCCCGACGCCGGCGACAACCTCCCGCGGAACCGGAGGAACTCCGCCGGGGTCAGCGTGGCCAACACGTCGAAGAACGGGATGGTGCACAGCATCGCCTGGGTGGCGCGACCCAGGCGGTGCGACCCCAAAGACAGCAACTGATTGAACGCGGCGCCCTCGCCCATCCCCGGCGGCAGCGCGGCTCCCAGCCCCATCTGCATCGGTTCAGCGATCTGGGCGAGGATCTCGCCCGCGGCGGAGCTGCGAGCCGCGACCTCCGCGATCGCGGCCTTGGTCAGCGGCCACCGATCCAGCCTGATGGGGCGGAGCGCGGGCGCCTCGGCGCGCTTGCCCAGGTCGGCCGCGGGCACGCCCCCGGGCCACAAGCGCGAAGCCGCGCGGATCACCGAATTCAGTTCGTGCATGATGAGCGCGAACCACACCTCGAACGCCTGGTGAGTGCGGATGAACAGCACTTCGTCGTGGCACCACGCCCCGCCCTCGGGCCAGTCGTCCCCGGGCTTGAACGCGTCCGTGTCGGGCCACTCGCCGGG
Organism: Phycisphaerales bacterium; assembly: GCA_022843545.1. Classification (GTDB taxonomy): domain Bacteria; phylum Planctomycetota; class Phycisphaerae; order Phycisphaerales; family UBA1924; genus JALHNL01. The sequence continues at coordinate 33,221 of JALHNL010000024.1, forward strand.
GCTCACCCCCGCCGGCGCGGGCAGCATCACCAGGCCCTCGACCATCGCGCGGTCGTTGATGTAGTCGGAGTAGGTGAGCGCGGCGGGGAGGGCGTGATGGGGTGAGCCGGAGGGGCGGGTCATGCCCTGAGTCTACCGTCCCGGCGCAAGGCCGCCGTAACGTTCCCCGGCCGCGGGGCTTCTCACCCGTGTCGCTACGCTGGGTGGTCCCCAGCGAACCAGGAGCCCGTTCCATGTCCATGCTTTCCCGTCGTGACGCGATCATCGGCATCGGCGGAGCCGCCGCCGCCGCCGCTATGGCCTCCACCCCCGGCGCCCGCGCCCAGGCCGCCGAGCCCTCCACGCCGCCCGCCGAGCCGGTCAACGGCGCGGGGTTCTACAAGTTCGCGGTGGGGGATGTGACGTGCTACGCGCTCGGGGATGGCCAGGGCCGCCTCCCGTCGTTCCCGCTCTGGGGCGAAAACGCGGGCGAGCAGGCCGTCAAGGACGCGCTTTCGCCCTACGCCATCGATCCCGCCGGCATGCTCGTGCACTTCAACGTGCTCATGTTCAAGGTCGCCGGCGACGTGTGGCTCATCGATGCCGGCAACGGCCCCTCGGGCAGCAACCCCGGGCAGACCATGAACCGCCTGCGGTCGCTGGGCGTCGCCCCGGACCTGGTCGCCGGCATCGTCATCAGCCACCTGCACGGCGATCACTACGGCGGGCTCTTCGACGAGAAGGGCGCCCTTGCCTTCCCCAAAGCCAAGTACTTCCTCCACAAGACCGAGTCGGAGTTCTGGAAATCTCCTGACCTCAGCGGCACCAGCCTGCCCGAGGACTGGAAGAAGAACATGACCAGCGGCGCGGGCAAGGCCCTGGCCGCGCTCGAGGCCTCAGGACGCCTGCAGATCGTCGGCGACCGCGACACGCTCACCAGCGGCGTCAGCGTCCGCCACACCGGCGGGCACACGCCGGGGCACCTCACGGTCGTCATCGACCGCGCGGGTCAGAAGTTCCAGATGATGGCCGACGCCTTCCACCACTGGGTGCTGAGCTTCACCCACCCCGAGTGGCACGTGAAGTTTGACTTCGATGCCAAGCAAGGTGCCGCGGTGAGGCGCGAAACGCTCGCGCGGCTGGCCGATGAGAAGGCCCTGGTCATGGGCTACCACACGCCCTGGCCGGGCGTGGGTCGCGTGATGAAGGACGCCGGCGCATTCCGCTGGGTCGCCGAGCCGTGGGCGTGGTGAGCGGCCTGGCCGGCTCACACGGGACGAGTGCTGGTTTGAGCCAAGGTCACCCGCCGCGCGACGCGGTGGGGGGTGTGCCCGAAGGTGTCGCGCTGGGCGTGCCTGCAGGGGGTGCAGTGGGCCGTTCGCCGGGAGCCGCGCCGGGCTGTACGCCCGCGGGAGGTCCGCCGGCTGGCGGTGCGCCTG
>JALHNL010000025.1 GCA_022843545.1 Phycisphaerales bacterium
CAGTGGGGGCCGGGGCGGGCGTCGTCGCGGGGGCGGTGCTGCCAGTGGCGGCGGCGGGTGCGCCGGTGGCGGGGGCGGTACCGGTCTGGCCCGTGGCCGCGGTGGGGCCGGGGGCCACTTCAGCGGCGCCGGTGGCCTTGGCGGGCGTGGTCAGCCAGACGAGGCCGATGCCCGTGCCCAGGAAGAGCACGAAGAAGATGATGGTGATGACGGTGAGGGCGTCGCCGGTGCGGGCGCCGAAGGCCGTTTGCCCCGATCCCGCGCCCGCGCCGAAGGCGGTGGCGAGCCCGCCCTGGGGCTTCTGGATGAGGACAGCCAGGATCAGCAGCACCGAAGCGGCGGTGAACAGCACCATCAGCAGGCCAAGGCCGATGGAGCCGAGCGAGATGCCGAGGGTGAGGGGGTACAGGGCCAGTTCGGCGGACATGAATGCCGTCTCCGGGGGCGGTCGTTCCAGGGCAAGGGGGGAAGGATAGACGCGCCCGGGCGGTTTGACCGGGATCGGCCGGAATCCCGTGGGCGTGGCGGTGCAGAGCGAGTCGCGGGCGGGGGTGAGTGGGGGGCGGAAAGCACCGCCAGAGCATTCGATTTTCGGATAGTACGAATGTACGATAGATCATGGCCCAGACCACGATCCAGATGGACCGCCGCGGAGTGCTGGTCATGCCCGCCGCCATCCGCAAGCGGTTTGGCGTGCAGAAGGGCGGTCTGTGGCTGGTGGACGTGGTGGGGGACCAGGTGGTGCTGAGGCCGGCGATGGCCGTGGCGGTGGCGCGGTACGCCCCGGAGCGGCAGGCGGAGTTCCTGCTCAACAACGCGGTGGACCGGGCGGACTATGAGCGGGCGCGGGCGCAGGTGCGGAAGCTGGGCCTGGACCCCGACGCCATCGCCCACCAGCCGCCGCCGCAGTTGCCGCCGAGGCTCTAGCGGTCCTCGTCGAGGGTTTTCTTGCGTCGGAGGATGTGGTGGTAGGCCTGGGCGAAGCGGTGGGCCTCGTCACGGACGGCCTGGCAGAGGCGCAGGCCCAGGTGCTGGCGCGAGAGGCGGATGGGCTCGCCGGCGCGCTGAACGTAGATGAGTTCTTCCTTCTTGGCCAGGCTGATGACCATCGGCGGCTTGACGGTGAGCTGGTCGAGCGCGTCCATGGCGGCGTGCAACTGCCCGAGGCCGCCGTCGATGAGGATCACGTCGGGGTAGAGCTCCTGCCCGGTGCCGGCGTCGCGGTAGCGGCGGCTGACGACCTCGCGGATGGAGGCGTAGTCGTCGTTGCTGACGGTCTTGACGCGGAAGCGGCGGTACTCGTCCTTGAAGGGGCGGCCGTCGACGAAGCAGACCTTGCTGCCGACGGTTTCGCCGCCCTGGAGGTGGGCGATGTCGATGCCCTCGATGCAGCGCAAGGGCGTGGTGAGCCCGAGCACCTTAGCGAGGCTCTTGCAGCCCTTTTCCGGGTCGACGTACGCGACCTCGGCCTCGGGCTGCCAGCCTTCGCCGGCGGCGGCGCGGTCGTCGAGGCGTTCGATGGCGCGGATCTGGTCGCGGAGCACGGCGGCGCGTTCGTAGTCCATCGCGCCGGCGGCGGCCTCCATCTCGGCGCGCAGTTCGCGGAGCATCGCGCTGCGGCGGGTGCCCAGGAAGCGGGTGAAGCGGTCGATGTCCACGCGGTAGGCCTCGGGGCTGATGCGGTCGGCGCACGGGGCGGTGCACTGCCCGATGGCGTGGAGGATGCAGGGGCGAAAGTGCGTGTTCTTCTCGTCGCCCGCGATGATGTCGAGGCTGCAGGTGCGGAACTTGAAGACGCGCTGCAGGTGCTGCACGGCCTCGCGCAGCGAGCCCACGTTGGTGAACGGGCCGAAGACCTTGGCGGATTTGAGCAGCGCGCCCAGCGCCTCATCGCCCGCCCCGGCGGGGTTGCGGGTCACGAACACGCGCGGGAAGTCCTCGCGCTGCGTGATCACCAGGTACGGGAAAGTCTTGTCGTCGGTGAGGCGGATGTTGAAGCGGGGGCGCAGGTCTTTGATCAGCCGGTTCTCGGTGAGCAGCGCTTCCCACTCGCTCTCGCACTCCAGCGTGTCGAAGTCGTCGACCACGCCCAGCATGGGCTGCTTCTTGTAGCCCAGGTCCGCGCTGGGCACGAAGTACGACGACACCCGGTCGGGCAGGCGCACCGCCTTGCCCACGTACACCACCACGCCCTTGGCGTCCTTCATGAGGTACACGCCCGGCACCGGCGGCAGCGCACGGGCCTTCTCGAGCAGCGCGGCGAGTTTGTCCGGCGCGGGGTCGATCACGCGAGATCGTAACAGCCGCCCGGGCGACCCTCCGGCCTCTGGCGGCGCGTCGCGGGTATGCTCCGCCGTGATCCTGCGTCGCCTGCCCGCGGATTTCGTGGTCGATGAGCGCCTGATGCCGAGCGCGCTGGCGGCCATCCGTCCGCGCCCGGGGCCCGGGTGCGTCCACGCGATCTACCGCGTTGACAAAGCCGGGCTCACCACGCCCGACGCGGTGCGCCGGCTTGCGCGCGAACTGGGCGTGAACCCCGGGGCGATCAACTACGCCGGGCTCAAGGACAAGCACGCCGTCACGACGCAGCACATGAGCGTGCGGGTTGACGCGGCGGCCAGGCCGGGCGCGGCGCTGCCGCCGGCGCAGGTGGGGGCCGCCGGCGACGCTCTTTCGGCCCGGCGCGCGGGGTGGTGCAGCCATCCCATCACCTCGGCGTGGATCGGCGCGAACGTCTTCACGATCACGCTGCGCGACGTCACCGCGGAAGATGCCGCGCGGCTGGCGACGCGGGCGGAGGAACTGCGGACGCCCGAGGGTGTCCGCGTGCTGAACCTCTTCGGTTCGCAGCGATTCGGCTCGGCGCGGCACGGCGCGGGGTTCGCCGCGGTGCCGCTGGTGAAGGGTGACTTTGAAGGTGCGCTGAGGTTGCTGATCGGCACGCCGGCGCGGAAGGACTCGGGGGCGCGGCGCGAGTTCACGCGCGTGCTGGCGGCGAAGTGGGGGGCATGGGCCGAAGCGCTGGCCGACCTGCCCGCGATGCCCGAGCGCGGCGCGGTGGAGGCGCTGGCGCGGGGCGCGGGCTTCAAGGCGGCTTTCGCCGCGCTGCCCGCGATGCTTCAGCAGATGGCGGTCGACGCGTACCAGTCGCACGTGTGGAACCGAGTGGCGCTCGCTCTTGTCAAGACCGGCGAGGCCGGGGCATCGCTTGAACTGCGGCTGCCCATGCCTGCGCCGGGGCTGATCCCTTCTGAACCGTGGGGCCCGCCCATGGTCGCCGCGCTGGCGGAAGACGGGCTTTCGATGGACGCGTTGACCGTGCCGGGGCTGAGGCGGCCGACGTTTGGGTCGTTTGATCGCGCGCTGTGGGTGTGTGCTGGCGGGTTTGCGCTCGACGCGCCCGCACCCGATGAATTGAGCGACCGCGCCGTCGCGCGGCTAAAGGTGGTGGCGCGATTCGAGCTTCCCAGCGGGGCGTACGCGACCACCGTCATCGCGGCTCTGGCTGAGATGGACGACGAGTGAACCCGCTCACACCCGCGCGGGCGCCGCGGGCTGCTGCGCGGGGGCGGCGCGACCGGGGCCGGGCCCGGCCTTCTTGCGGCGGCGATCGAGCTTCTCGATGTACGTGAGCTTGATCATGTACTCGTAACTGGCCATGAGGTTGGCCAGGTGCCAGCCGGCGGAGCCGTCAAGGAATCCGAGGCGGAAGAAGTACATGTAGATGAAGCGGACGAGCGGCTTGAAGGGGATGTTGGGCCACACGTCGCGCCGGAGGTAGATGCGCCAGCGGAGCAGGTCCTTGAACATGTTGCTGGGGCGAGCGGGCATCGCCTCGCCCAGGCGCTGCTTCACCCACTCGTCGCTCTCCATGTCGGCGTAGCGGATGTGCTTGGCGAGGTAGTCGTGGATGGTCTCACGCCGGATGTGCAGCATGAGGTTGTACATGTAGTCGGGGCGGCCCTTGAAGACCATGTGCTCGTGGACGCTGCGGTCCTCGTACCGGCAGGTGCCGCGTCGGAAGAAGCGGAGGTTCCACGAGGGGAACATGCCCCCGTGCCACACCGCGCGGCCCATCATGATGACCACGCGGTTCACGAAGTAGGCGTCGGCGGACTTGGGGTCGCGGGCCACTCGGCGGAGCTCGTCCACCAGTTCGGGCGTCAGGCGCTCGTCGGCGTCGAGGATGAAGAGCCACTTGCCCCTGAACGGCAGGTTGTCCAGCCCCCAGTTCTTCTGCTTGCTGTAGTTCTCGAAGACGTGCTCAACGACCGTGGCCCCCGCCTTGCGGGCCAGGTCCTGCGTGCCGTCCTTGCTGAACGAGTCGAGCACGAAGACGGGCCCGAGCTGGGCGGCGTTCTTGACGGTCTCGGCGATGTGCGCCGCTTCGTTGTACGTGGGGATCATCACCTCGATGAGCGGATCGCCGTTCTCATCGGTGAGCGGGCCGGGGTCGGGCGGGGCGGGCACTCCCGGGGGCAGGTCGCGGGCGAGCATCTTGCGGACCATGCGCTCGGTGGCGACCTTCCAGTTGTTGCCCGCTTCGCGGAGTTTGACCTCGATCCAGTACTCGTACATGGAGATCATGAGCGAGTAGTGCCAGCCGGCGCGCCCGTCGAGGATCGCCAGCTTCAGGAAGTACATGTAGAAGAAGCGGAGGAACGCCCGCATGGGGAGGTGGAAGGAGAGGTTCTTGAGGGCGCGGCGTCGCGCCCCCTTCTCCTTGTTGAAGAGCGCGTCCTTCGCCTTCGTCCACACCCCGCCGGTGCGCACGCGCACCGCCTCGCGGCACTCCATGGTCGAGTAGCTGTTGTGCTTGTGGAACCAGGGCAGCAGGCCCTTGTTGAACGAGAAGTGGATGAAGTCCTCGTCCAGGTCGCCCAGCGAGCCTTCCACCACCGGGTGCGCGTTGACCTGCCGGTCCTCGTAGCGGATCTTGTCCGGGCGGTACAGCCGGATGATCCACACCGGGTAGAGCCCGCCGCGGCGCAGCCACCGCCCCAGGAACATGTTCTTGTACTTCAGGCGGTAGGCGGTGTGGGGCTCGGCGGGGTCGTTGATTCGGCGGACGATCTCGTCGCGCAGGTCCTGGGTGAGGCGCTCGTCGGCGTCGGAGTAATAGACCCAGGGGTGCTTGAACTGGATGTGGTCCAGAGCCCAGTTGGAGTGCTTGCTCCAGGTGTCGAACTTGCGCTGGATGACGCGGACGTTGGGGAACTTCTTGGCGAGCTCGATGGTGCGGTCGCTCGAGAACGAGTCGAGCACCACGATGTCGTCGCTGAAGGTGAGCGTGGCGATGCACTCCTCGATGTTGCAGTCCTCGTCCTTGGTGAGGATGAGGATGCTCGGGGGGCGCTTCTTGGGGTCGCCCGTGTAGGGCGCGGGGTCGCAGAGATAGTCGCGGTGGACCGCGCCGGCGACCGACGGGTCGTCGGCCCGGGGCGGGCCCTGATAGCCCAGCGGCTTGGTGGGCTGGGCGGGGGCGTGTTGGCCGTTGGTGGCGGTCATGGGTGGTGTGCGTCAGATCGCCTTGAGCGTGCGGGCGATGCCCTCCTCGAAGGCGACGATGGGGGCGTACCCGATGATCTCTTTGGCGCGGGCGATGTCGGCCACGCTGTCGCGGATGTCCCCCGCGCGGGGCGGGCCGGGGGTGGGCGTGGCGTCAACGCCCAGGATGCGTCCCATGTGCAGGAGCACGTCGCGCAGGCTGATGCGCACGCCGGTGCCGATGTTCATGACCTCGCCGGCCAGCGGGCGCGGGCAACTGGCGGCCAGCAGGTTGGCGAGCGCGACGTTGTCGATGTATGTCCAGTCGCGGGTCTGGAGGCCGTCGCCGAAGATCGTGGGCTTCTCGCCGCGCTTGAGCAGCGAGCTGAACTTGCTGATCGCGGCGGCGTAGGGCGAGGTGGGGTTCTGGCGCGGGCCGAAGATGTTGAAGTAGCGCAGGCTGACGGTGCTGAGCCCGTAGCACCGCGCGTACGCCTGCAGCAGCATCTCGCCCGCCACCTTGCTTTGCGCGTACGGCGAGTACGGGTCGGGCACCTGATCCTCGCGGCACGGCAAGGTCGGCGTGTTGCCGTAGGCGGCGGCGGAGGCGGCGAACATGACGCGCTTGACCCCGGCTCGGCGGGCCTGCTCCAGCACGCGCTGGGTGCCCACGATGTTCAGCCGGGTGCACTCCTCGGGCTTCTCGACGCTTTCGGGCACGCTGACCAGCGCGGCCTGATGGAAGATGTACGTGCACCCGTCAACCGCGGCGTGCAGGGCGTCGCTCTCCATGATCGAGGCCTGGATGAACTGGGCGTCGGCGGGCACGCTTGAGCGCAGCCCGCCGGAGAGGTCGTCGAGCACGCGGACCTGAGCGCCCAGGCGCAGGGCGTGCTCCGCGATGTGGCTGCCGATGAAGCCCGCGCCGCCGGTGACCAGCACCGTGCTTCCGCGGAACGCCTTCTGGACCTGTTCGGAGTAGTGCATGGGCGGGTCGGTTCGATGGCTCGGCGGGCGGGCGAGGGGTAGGGTCCCTTGGGAGGGGGCGATTCTACGGCTATCGGCCCGGACGACCGGGGCTTTCAGCGATTCGAGGCCCGCTCGCCCGGGCACGGGTCGCCGGTGGCATGGTCCATACGCTCAGCACTCGGAGGTCAGTTCGCCGTCCGGTAACGCCCGGTGATTTCGTTATGCTGGGCCGGGTCGCCGATGTTCAGTCACTTCCGCCCTTGGATCCGCCGCCACCAGCCACCCGCATGTCCCTCCAGGCCACCAGCCCAGCCTTCCGACCTCCCGGTCCGTCCGCGACCGATGAGGGGCGGCCGCCCTTGCGGGTCCTTCACACCATGGGGCGGCTGGACCCGCGGCTGGGCGGTCCGGCGTCGATGCTCATTTCGCTCACCGGCGCGCAGGCTCGGCTGGGCCATGATGTTCACATCCTGACTTCCCACGAGGGTGACAACGAGCAGCGCCTGAGGCAGGCGGGGGCGTTGGTCCCGGGCTTTGGTCTGGTGAAGATCCACTATCTGCCCCCGCTGACGCGCGCCGAGAGCCTGCTGGGCCGGCGCGCCGGGGCGTGGGTGCGTGAGCACGTCTCCTCGTACGACGCGGTCCACACGCACGGAGTGTGGGAGTCGATCAGCTCCGCCGCGGGCGCCGCCGCCAAGGCCGCGGGCAAGCCCTACTTCGTCACGCCCCACGGCATGCTCGACGCGTGGGCCCTGGCCCGCAAGGCCTGGAAGAAGCGCCTGGCGCTGGCGCTGGGCAAGCGCAGCTTCGTGCGCGGAGCGGCGGCCATGCACGTGCTCTCCATTCACGAGCGCGACTGCATCCTCGCCGGGCGGTTCCATCATCAGCCGGTGATCATCCCCAACGGCGTGTTCCTGGAGCAGGTGGACCCGCTCCCTGCGCCGGGGACCTTCAGACGCTCCAGACCCGAACTGGGCGATGATCCGTTCATCTTCTTCCTCGCTCGGCTGCACCCGGGCAAGGGGCTGGACCTGCTCACCGACGCCTTCGCGACGCTGCTCCCGAGCATGCCGAGTCTGCGGCTGGTGATCGCGGGGCCCGACTCGGGGGCGCTGGCGGCGCTGCAGGCGCAGATCGCGCGGCTGGGCGTGGGCGAGCGCGTTCACTTGATCGGTCCGATCTGGGACCAGGGGAAGTTCGCCGTGCTGGTGGATTGCGCCGTGTTCGCCCTGCCCAGCCAGCACGAGGCGTTTTCGATGTCGATCGCCGAGGCGCTGGCCTGCGGCGCGCCGGTGGTCATCACCCGCGAGTGTCATCTGCCCGAGGTGCAGGAGGTGGGCGCGGGGCTGGTGACGGAGCGCGCCGTGCCCGCGATCGCCGACGCGCTGGCGAGGGTCCTGCGCGACCCGCGCGCCCGCCAGACCATGGGTTCGGCCGGTCGTCGCCTGATCGAGGAGCGCTTCACCTGGCCGCGGATCGCGCAGCGCACGGTGGACATGTACCGCGCCGCGCTGATCGCCGGGCACGGGGGTGGGTCGCGGGCATGAGCCATCGTCGTCCGCTCATCGCGATGGTCGGCACAGGGCTCACGCCCTATCGCGTTCACTTTCTGCGCCGCCTCGACCGCGAACTGCCCGAGGCCGAGTTCGTCACGCTCAACACGATGCACCCCAGCATCGAGCCCTGGCGCCTCCAGCCGCCCCCGGGCATCCGCTTTGAGCAGGTGGACACGCGCCCGCGGCTGCGCGGCGGGCTGGTGGAGCAGTGGGCCCAGTGGCGCATCGGCGGGAAGGTGATCGCGCGCCTGCGCGCCCTGCGCCCCGACGCGGTCATCGTGAACGGCTACCACCGCGCGGGTCATCTCCGCGTGATGGACTGGTGCATCTCCGAGAGCATCCCCACGCTCTTCGCCAGCGACAGCAACGTCCACGCGGATCTGGCCTCGGGGATCACCCGCGCGCTCAAGACCCGCGTGGTGAAGTGGGTGGTCAGGCGGTGCGATCCGATCCTGGTCTGCGGCTCGCTGGGGCGGCAGTACTTTGAGAAGTACGGCGCAAGGCCGGACCAGTGCGTCTACGTGCCCTATGAGCCCGACTACGACCAGCTCGCGGTTGTCAGCGACGAGGTCGTGCGCCGCGTCAGGGCGCGCTATGGGCTGGACCCCGCGCGCAAGCGCCTGGTCTTCTGCGCCCGCATGGCCGAGCAGAAGCGCCCTGACATCGCCCTCGACGCGTTCATCTCCGTCGCCGAAGAGCACCGCGATTGGGATCTGGTCATGGTGGGCGACGGGCCGCAGCGCGAGTGGCTCCAGTTCCGCGTGCCCTCCGACCTTGAGACCCGCGTCCGATTCACCGGGTTCATCAAGGACCCGGCTGAGGTGAGCGCGCTCTACAGGCAGTGCCACGCCATGGTGCTCTCCAGCGACTGGGAGCCCTGGGGTGTCGTGGTCAACGAGGCTGTCGCCGCCGGGCTGGCCGTCATTTCCACCAATATCGTCGGAGCGTCCGCCGAGCTCGTGCGCGACGGCGTCAACGGCCGGCTCGTCCCCCCCGGCAAGTTCCGCCTGATGGCGCAGGCCTACCGCGACGTGATGTCGCCCGGCCGGGTGGAGGCGATGCGGTCAAAGTCACCCGAGGTGCTCGCGGACTGGCGCCGCCGCGGGGACCCCATCGCGGGCATGCGCGATGCGCTGGGGCGAGTGGGCCTGCTCAGCTCCGCGCCGCGTACGACCCGGCATCCGCTCAAGCGCGCGACGCGCGATCACCCCAAGGTCATCTTCGTCGGCGGCGGCCTCACGCCCTACCGCGTCTACCTGCTCAACCGCCTCGCCGCCGAGCGCCCGCAGGTGGAGCGCTTCACGATCACCACGCGTCACCCATTCTTTGAGCCGTGGAAGACCGTCGCCGTCCCCGGGCAGCGCGTGACGCATCTGGACCCTCACCCGCCGCCGCTTCCCGACCTGATGACCGAGGCCGGCCGGCAGTGGGGCATCGGTTCCACGCTCATCGACACGCTGGCCCGCGAGAAGCCCGACGCGGTGGTTTTCCATTCCTACGACCACCTCGCCCACCTGCGCGGGATGGACTGGTGCCGCCGCCGGCGAATCCCCGCGTTCCTCTACGTCGACAGCAACCTTCACGGCGACCGCCCCGGGTTCGTCCAGCGCATCGCCAAGCGCCGCATCATCCCGTGGGTCGCCCGGCGCGTCCGCAACATCTTCGTCTTCGGGAGCCTCGGGCGCCGCTACTACGAGCGCTACGGCGTGCCCGGCGATCAGTGCGTCTTCTGCCCGATGGAGCCCGACTACGCCCAGATCGAGCGCGTCACCCAGGCCGACATCCGTGGCGCGGCGGACCGCTTCGGGCTCGACCCCGCGCGCAAGCGCTTCGTCTTCGTCGGGCGCGTCACGCCCGTCAAGGGCCCCGACGTGCTGGTCAAGGCGTTCGCCCAGATCGCCGCTCAGGCGCCGGATTGGGACCTGCTCATGGTGGGCGACGGGCCGATGCGCGCCGAGTGCGAGGCGCTGGTGCCCGCCGACCTCAAGCACCGCGTCAAGTGGGCCGGGTTCGTGGCCGACCAGCGCGTCGTGAGCGCGCTCTACCGCGCCTCGCACGTCTTCGTGCTCCCCTCCACGTACGAACCCTGGGCGCTGGTTGTGAACGAGGCCGCCGCCGCTGGGCTGCCCCTCATTACCACCGACGTCGTCGGCGCGTCGGCCGAACTGGTCCGCGACGGCGAGAACGGTCGCCGCGTGCCCCCGGGCCAGGTTCAGCCCGTGGCCGACGCGCTGCTCGAAGCCGCCGCCCCCGGCGCGGCGGAGCGGATGGGCGAGGCATCGCTGCGCGTGCTGGCGCACTGGCGCGAGGTGGCCGACCCGGTGCGGAACATGATGGCGGCGCTGGCGCGGGCGGGGGTGACGGGGCTGGAGTGATGACCCGATCGGCCGGGGCCTGGGCGTGGGGTTTTCGCTTCCGCTTGGAACTCGAGCGGTCTGCCTGCTGGAGCAAGGGTTCGCCATCGGCGGTCCTTCTGGCCTTCACGTCTGTCGAGCCTGTTCGCCGGAAGGTCCGATCATTCCCTAAAGTGGCGACGTAGGGTGTTCGATAGGCCCAAGGACGTCCCGGAATCCCCTTCCCATGAACTTCGTGGCGATTGTCTCCATCCTGATGACCGTCGTTACGGTGTTTGTTCTGGTGCGTGGATGGAGGACGCGCCGCATCGAGCCCATGGGTTTTCACACGATCTTCCTCTATGGGATGATCCACTTCTTCTACATCGCCCTCGGGGTCATGCCCTGGCTGGGTTACCCACGCAATCTGTATGAGCCGGAGGGTTGGGGCTGGGTGGCGATGGGGTTCATGCTCCTTCTCTTCTTCGCCATCTACCTGTTGGCGCATCGACTCGCCCAGAAATGGACCTGGCCGGAGCGCTGGACGCCCAAGATGGCTTATCCGGTGACCACCAACGCCCTGGTCACCATGCTCGTGGCCTCCATCGGCATCACGTTGATTTTGTACGCCGCGCTCCCCGGCGGCGCGGCGGCTTACGGCGAACTGCTGGTGCTTCAGTTCCGCCCGGGCATGGGCGCGATCATGGCGGGCTTCGCCACCGCGCTGCTGATGAGCAACCTGCGCAATCCCTTCTACTGGGCCATCCTGCTGGCCATCGTTCCGCTGGCGCTGGTGATCTCGACGGTGCAGGGTGCGGATCGGCGCTTCCCGATGTCGGTCATCATGGTGGTCGCCTTCGTCACGTATTTCCTGCGTGCGCGCTACTGGCCGACACCCAAACTCTTCACGGTGGTCGGGATCGGCATGGCGGCCACCGCGGTTTTCGTGATCGTGTACAGCTCATTCCGCCACTCGATCTTCCAGACCGAGGCGGACATCGTTCTGCGTACGCAGACACTCACCAACGCGCTCTCCGACGTGGACTCGGGCATGCTCGGAAAGGCGGTCGAGAGCGTCTTCATTCAGGACGCTCCGCTCGTCAGTTGCTACCTCATCGAGAACTACCCGAGCCGCTTCTCGTTGCTCCCCTTCAACGGGCCGGCGACTTTCATCGTCATGCCCATTCCGCGGACGATCTGGCCGGACAAGCCGATTGGCTTCGGTGGCGTGGTCCAAGCGCAACTGGGTGTGGCCGCGAATCTGGCCCCCGGCATCATCGGTACGGGCTGGGCCGAGATGTGGATCTTTGGTGTGGCGTACTACGCCTTCTTCTTCGGGGCCTTCTGCGCGGTTATGGACCGCCTGCTCCGCAACCGCGCCGCCAATCCCTATTTCGTCATCGCCGTCGGCGCTTCGCTGGGCAACATCGTCGGTCTGCCACGCGGCGAAGTGTTCATGTTCCTCAATCAGTGGGCCACCATCGCGTTCATCGCCTGGTTCTTCTCGTGGGTCACCTACACGGTCACCAAGAGCTACATGGCCGCCGGCCGCCCCATCGACTTCGGCCCGCCCCCGGGCGAGCCCAACCCGCAGGCGCAGTGGGACGCTGAGGCCGGCGGGCGACCAGCCACCGAGTTCCAGGAGCACGTGGCTCACGACCACGACTCGCTCATCGACCCCGAGCTGGCGCAGACCTACGGGCATGACGACGATCCCCCGCACGATGCGCCGCCGAACGCCCGCGCCGCGAGCACCGCGTGACCACCGGGCAGACCTCATCCGCCGCGCCGGGTTCCCCGATCCGCATCAAGAGCCTGGCCCCCTCCCGCGGCCGCCCTCGCCGCTTGGGCGGGTTCTTTCGCTGGGCGGGGTTCGTCTTCACACTTCTGGCCCTCGCGCTGTTGGGGCTCTGGGCCTTCGGGCGCATCGTCTCGGACCGCTGGACCTACTCGCAGTACGTCGCCTGGATCCCCTCGTGGCTCCTGATTCTGCCCGCGCTGATCCTGATCGTGCTGGGCATCCCCGCGCGGGGCCGCCGCTCGGGCGGCCGTCCATCTCGTGTCTTCCGCGGCGCGCACTCGCTCGCCGCGCTGCTGGGCCTGGCGGCCTCGCTCCATCTGGGCTTCGTCGAACTGCGCCTCCACCGCTTCCTCAGCGCTTCCCCGGGCGCGGGTTCGCCCAGCCTGCGGATCATGCACTGGAACCTCGTGGCGCCCGACGCGGCGACCGCGAGCGGCGCGTACACCGATGTCGCCGCAGTGCTGGGTCCTCCGCCGGACGTGTACTTCCTCACGACCGCGCAGTCTCGCGCCACGATGGAGGAGTGGGCGGCGACGCTCACGGGCTATGACCTGGCGTACGAACCGCCCTTCGCCATCTACTCGCGGTTCCCGATTCTCTACGCCGAACTGCTCCCGATGTTCATGAACCGTCCGGGCGGGCCCACCGAGATCGACGCTCCCGGCGCGGCGCCCTCCTCCGGCTCCGCTTCGCCCGACGCTGTGGACCCCGCCCTTGCCCGCCCCGCGCGCAACTGGCTCCGCCGCGTGTGGAACCGCTACGGCCCGTCCATCGGGCTGCCCTACCGCCGATTCCCTCAGGGCGAAATCGGGTACGTGATGCCCGTGACGCTCGACACGACCGCGGTGCTCGGAAGGCCGATCACCGTGTGGTTCATCGATCTGCCCTCCGATCCGTTCATCTTCAGGTGGGAACTCGCCCGCTTCGCGCAGGCCCGCATCGCGGAGTTCAAGACCCAGACCAACCCCCGCACCGGCACGCCTCTGCTGCCCGACGCCGACCTGATCCTGGGCGACACCAACATCCCGCGCGGTTCCGCCTCGCTGGGGCTCATCACCGCGGCGGCTGGCCCGGGCTTCGAGCACGCCTTTGACCAGGCGGGGCGCGGGCTGGTGGCGACGTGGCCCCGTGCCTGGCCCGCGCTGCACATCGACCACGCGTTCGTCGCGCCGTGGCTGAGGGCGGCGGGCTACTGGGTGGGCGAGCCGCCGGTGTCCGATCACCTCTTCCAGATCATCGACATCGAGAAGCGCTGAGGCCTCAACCCCTGCGCGGTCTGGGGGCCGGGTGCGCTCGCTACCCTTCCCCGATGACCACCCACGCCGACACCCGTCTGCAGACTCTGCTGGAAGTCACCGGCATCCCCACCGCCTCCGGGCGCGAGCAACGCGTCACGGCGTACATCCGTCGATGGGTAAAGGCCAGGCCCGGGCTGACGCTGAGCGAAGACGCGGCGGGCAACCTGGTCGTGTCCTTCGCTCCGCCTTTGCCCAAGGGCGCGCCGCGCCACCCGCCGCTCTTCATCACCGGCCACCTTGACCACCCCGCGTTCGTCGTCGAACGCATCGTGGCCCCGGGGGTGCTGGAGATGTCCTTCCGCGGCGGCGTGATGGAAGCGTTCTTCGAAAGCGCGCCGGTGCTGATCCACACCGACGACGGCGCGATCCTCCGTGCGACCCTCACCGGCAAGGCCGACGCCAGCACGCCCGCGGGCGTCCACTACCTCGCCGAGGTGGAGGGCGAGGCCGGCGAGACCGTGAAGGTGGGCGACGTGGGCACATGGGACACCCCGGGCCCGGAGATCGACAGCGAAGGCGTGCTGCACACGCCCGCCTGCGACGATCTGGCCGCCGTCGCCGCCGCGATGTGCGCCATGGACGCGCTGTGGCAGCGCCGCCGCGCGGGTGAGGCGGTGGGCGACGTGAGGCTGCTGTTCACGCTGGCGGAGGAGATCGGGTTCATCGGCGCGATCGCCGCCTGCCGGCTGGGGACCATCCCCAAGGGCTCGCGCGTCATCGCGCTCGAGAACAGCCGCGCGTTTGCCGAGTCGCCCGTCGGGGGCGGGCCCATCGTGCGTGTGGGCGACCGCGTCAGCGTCTTCACGCCCTGGCTCACCGGCGTGTGCGCCCAGCGCGCCGAAGAGACCTTCGGCGGCCCGGCCACGCCCCGCGCCAGCCAGACCGCCGCTGAAGCGAAAAAGCGTCCTTGGCAGCGCAAGCTCATGGCCGGCGGCGCGTGCGAGGCCAGCGTCTTCTGCCACGCCGGCTACGACGCGACGTGCATCTGCCTCCCGCTGGGCAACTACCACAACATGCCGCATCTGGACGCGTTGCAGGCCGGGACGTACGACCGCGCCCTCCTGGGCTCGCCCCGCGCGGCCCGCGAGTTCATCCACACGCAGGACTACCTGGGCATGGTGGACCTGCTGGTCGCGATCGCGCTGCGCCCGCCCGAGCCGGGTGACTCGGGCGTGGGCAAGATGGTGGACCGCTTGTACGCGGAGCGGTCGTACGTGCTGGGCGCGGCGAAGCCCGCGACCGCCAAGGCGCCGGCGAAGCGCGCTAGCCCGGCAAAATCCGCGAAGAAGTCGAGCCCGCGCAAGCCCGCCCGCGCGAAGGCCCCCAGGACGGGCAAGAAGACCGCGACCGCCGCGGCGCGAAAGCCGCAGGGGCGGTCGCGGTGAACTCCCGCTGAGCGGGCCTCCGGTCACACCTTCGCGTTCTGGGCCTCGCGCATCCCCGCCAGCCCGCGCCGCAGCGCGCCGTCGGGCTCGCTTGCGCTCTTGATCTCCCCGCCCGCGCCCACCTGCTCGAGCTTCACGTTCACGCGCGTGCTCACGCCGCGCTCCTGCATCGTCACGCCGTACAACTGGTCGGCGCTGTGCATGGTGCGCTTGTGGTGGGTGATGACGATGAAGTGGCTGAACGAGGTGAACTGCCTCACCACGCCCGCGAACCGTTCCACGTTCGCGTCGTCGAGCGCCGCGTCCACTTCGTCCAGGATGCAGAAGCACGAGGGCTTGCTGCGGAAGATCGACATCAGCAGCGCCACCGCCGTCATCGCCTTCTCGCCGCCCGAGAGCTGCGAGATCACGTGCGGCTGCTTGCCCGGCGGGCGGGCGACGATCTCGATGCCCGACTCCAGCCAGTCGGTGTCCGTGGTCTCCACGCCATCGCGCACCAGCGGCATCAGTTTGACCTCGGCCTTGCCCCCGCCGAAGAGCCGGCGGAACATGCCCTGCTCGCCCGCGAAGTGTTCCTGGATCGCCTCGAAGGTGACGCGGAAGCGCTCGCGGCTGGCGCTGTTGAGCTGCTCGATCAGCGAGCTGAGGTCGCCGCGGGCCTGGTCCAGGTCCGCCACCTGCGCCGCCAGCGAGTCATTCCGCCCCGCCAGTTGCGACTCTTCTTCGATCGCGTCGAGATTGACGTTGCCCAGGGCCTTGATGTCCTCGCGCAGTTCGTCCACGCGGGCCTGGGTCGCGACGTGATCCATCGCCCCCAGCGGCTCCTGCCCCCAGATCATCTCGAGGTACTCGCCGTACACCACCGCGTGGTCCGTGGCGAGTTCGACGCCGATCTTGTCCTCCATGCCCTCGCGCTTGATCTCGCCCTCGCGTTTGGCGACTTCGAGGCTGTGCCAGTCGCGTTCGACGGCCCGGGCGTGTTCGCGGGCGGTCTGCACCTGCTCGCCCAGCGCGTGGGCCGCCGCCACCGCGCCGCTCACCGCGTGCGCCGCGCCGATGACCTGCTTGTGCAGTTCCTGGGACTCCTCCGCCGCCGAGGCGATCAGCGCCTTCGCCTCAGCCGCGATCTGGTTCTGCTCAACCAGCGCGGCCTGCCGCGTCTTGAGGTTGTTCTGCAGCGTGCCCACCCGCCGCCGACCCTCCTCGATCGACCACTCCACCTGCTGCCGCTCGCGCCGCGCGCTGGAGAGCTGCTCCGCCAGCCGCCCCGCGTTCACCTTCGCCGCGGTGATCTTCTCCAGCACCGCGTCCGCGTCGGCCTGCGCCTGGTTGGCCTGCGCTTCGAGCTTGCCGGCGGACTCCAGTTGGTCCGTGTGCAGCCCGCGCAGCTGCTCGGCCCGCGTGGTCAGTTCGCCGCGCTCGCGCTCCAGCTGCGCCGAGCGCTGCCGCAGCGAGGCGATCTCGCCCTCCAGCGATGTTCTCTCGCGCTCCAGCCGTCCCGCGTCGGTGGAGAGCTGCTCCACCCGCGACTGCTCGCCCGCGATCGCCGAGCGCTCCGCGCCCAGCGCCGCCCGCACCCGCGCCAGTTCGTCCGCCAGCCGCGCAGCCGTGCCGTCCAGCGATTGCAGCGCCTCGCGGGCCGCGCCCAGCTCGCGCCCGGCTTCCTCGATTCTCACCGCCAGCGCGTCCAGTTCGCTCTGGCGGACCAGCACGCCGCCGCCGTCCTCGCCCTTGCCCGTGGGGCCCGCCACCACGCGCCCGTCGGGCTCCAGCACCGCGCCCGCCACGGTCACGAACCTCGCCCCCGCCAGCGGGCCGGCGCTCAGCAGCAGCGCGGCGTCCAGGTCCGGCACCAGATACGTGCGATCCAGAAGCCGATCAAGCAGCGCGGCGCCCGCCTCGCCCAGGCTGTGCCGTGTCCACTCGCGGGGACGCACCAGCGACCGCAGCGGCGTCACGTGCGGGTGGTCCGCCAGTTCGGCCGGCGCGGTCGCGGCGACCGGCTCCACCCGCGGCGACGCCAGCGGCAGGAACATCGCCCGCCCCGGCAACGCGTTGATGTCCGCCGCGGTCGGGAGCGCCGCCAGGCTCGGCACCACCACGGCCTGCAGCAAAGAGCCCAGCGCGGCCTCCACCGCCGGTGCGTGCGCCTGCTCGGTCTGCAGGATGTCCGCGAGCACGCCCACCACCCCGCCGAAGCCCGAGCCCTGCTCCCGTGCCTTGAGCACGTGGCGCACCGCGTCGCCCAGCCCCGCACGCGAGCGGACCATCTCTTCCAGCGTCGCCCGCCTCGCTTCCAGGCGAGCGTGCGACTGTTCCAACTCCGCCAGCTTCTCGGCGGCGGCCCGACGGTCCGTCGCCAGCCGCTGCCCGTCGGCGTTCAGCCGTGACTCGTCGCCTTCGAGGTTGGCCAGCGTGCCCCGGCGGGTGGCGAGTGATTCATCCAGCGCGGCCCGCCGCTGGGCCACGCTCTGCGCGTCGCCCGCGTTCGCGGCCACCTTCGCGGCCAGGGCCGCGATCTGCTCAAGCACCGCCGCCGCACGCTGCTGGTCGCGCTCGATCGCCGCCAGCAGCCCGGCGCGCTCGCGATCGATCTGCCCGGCGGCGTGCCGCTTGGCGTTGGCCTGCGTGCGCAGCGACGCCAGGTGCTCGCCCAGTTGGCTCTTGGACCGCGCCAGCGTCGCCAGGGCGCACTCCGCCTCGGCTTGCTGCTCGCCCAGGCTTGCCACCAGGTCACCCAGCCGCTCGAACAGGCCCTGGGCATCCTCCGTCTTCTGGCTCACCAGCCGCAGTTGCTCCTCATCGCCCGCCAGGGCGGCGCGGATGGACTCCACCTGCTTCAGCGCCGCCGCCTCGCGCTGCGTCGCGGACTGCTGGTCGTGCGTCGCCTGCTGAAGGCGCAGCTCGAGTTTGCGCTGCTCGTCGGCCAGGTCGTGCCGGCGCAGTTCCGCCTCCTGCTTCTGACGCTCCAGGTCGGTGACCGCGCTCACCGCCTCGTTGCGGACCGAGTCCAGCTCGCTCAGGCGCGAGGTCAGGCCCTTGAGCCGCTCGATCAGATCGTGGTACTGCTCGAGCCAAAGCGCGAGCTTCAGCGAGCGCCACTCCGCGTCGAGTTCGCGGAACGTCCGTGCCCTGGCCGCCTGGCCCTTCACCAGCTTCAGCCGCCGCGCGGTGGATTCCAGTTGCTCGCGCGTCACGGCCAGGTTCTGCTCGGTCCGCTCCAGCTTGCGCGACGCTTCCGCCTTGCGCACGCGGAACTTGGCGATCCCCGCCGCTTCCTCGAAGATCGAGCGTCGCTCCTGCGGGTTGGCCATGAGCATCGCGTCGACCTTGCCCTGCTCGATGATGCAGTAGCTGTCCGCGCCCACGCCCGTGTCCAGGAACAACTCGCGGATGTCCTTGAGGCGGGCCTTCTTGCCGTTGATCAGGTACTCGCTGGTCCCGTCGCGATACAGCCGCCGCTCGATCGCCACTTCGTCGGTGTCGATGGGCAGGGCGCGCCGCGACTTCACCGCCGCGTCCAGCATCGTCGCGGGTTCGCCCGCATCGGCGGGGTTCTCCGCCGGCGGAGCGCCACCCTCGCCGCCGGCGGGCGCCGACGGGGCCGTCCCGGCTGGATCGGCGGCGGGAACGCCCGCGGGAGTCGCTTCTAGCAGCGCGGCAGCAACGGTCGAGAGGGCCGACGCCCCGCCCTCGATCTCCGGGTTGTCGAAGGTGAGCGTCACGCTCGCCATGCCCGCCGGCTTGCGCCCCGCGCTGCCCGCGAAGATCACGTCGAGCATCTCCGCGCCGCGCAGGCTCTTGCTGGAGCGCTCGCCCAGCACCCACTTCACCGCGTCAACCACGTTGCTCTTGCCGCACCCGTTGGGCCCCACGATCGCCGTGATCGCCTCGTCGAACGTGAACTCCGTCGCGTCCGCGAACGACTTGAACCCATTAAGCGTGAGCTTCGACAGACGCATGGCGACCTCCTGTCGCCAATCGGCTTGCCCTTTGGGGGCCGGTCCGTCGGCGGCTGACCGGCCGCGCGATCCTCGCGCGGGCCCGTTCTTCACGGGCGATGGACCGATCTGCGCCAACAGTATCCCGCCCCGCCCGCCCGCCCGCAAGCCCGCCGCCCAGCCGCCGGAAAGCCTGTCGGTGAGGGCAACGGGGACCGATAACCTGGTTCCTGGTCGAGCAGCTTCGGCTCTAAGTGCTTTGAATAGCTGTACTTAAGCGTGCTTGAGAATCTAGGCAAGCCGTGCCGCCGTTGACTTTTCCACCGTTTGTTCCATTTGCGCGGATTTCCTCGCCCTCGCCTTGACGCCCAGCCCGCCGTGTTGTATCTTCTTCGTGCTTCTCCGCTCTTTTCAGGTTTGAGCGCGAGAGGCGACGAGGGAGGAGAGAGTGTTGGACGAAAGTCCTTCTCCTCCTTTATAGTGCGGTTCGGATGAAGACCCGCGGGGCACGCCTCGTGGGTCGCGTTGTTTTTCATCCCCCCATCCGCCGCGCTCGTCCTCGCTGCACTTCGCTTGCACCCACGTCGAGTACCCTCGGCCCATGCCCGAACCTTCCGCGGCGGTTGATCACGCCATCCATCTCACCACCTTCGTGGTCGTGGGGTGCGTGGCGCTGGGCTTCCTGGCGGGCGTGCTGGGCGGGCTGGCCGGCATCGGCGGCTCGATGCTCATGCTTCCCGGGCTCACGATCCTGCTGGGCAAGGAGCCCGACTCCATCCAGCACCTCTTCATCGCGGCCGCGTTCGTCGTCAACGTCGTCGTCGCCTATCCCGCCGCGCGTCGGCACCGTCGCAGCGGCGCGGTGCGCGACGACCTGCTTCGGGAACTGCTCATCAGCGTGCTGGTCGCGATGGTGGTGGGGGTGGTCATCGGCAACTTCGCACCCGGCGCGCACCTGCGGATCGCCCTGGGCATCTTCCTCGTCGCGTACTGCGCCTTCAACATCTACCGCGTCGCGTTCCGCTTCCCCGAGCCCGACGGCGCCCACGCCCGCACCGGCCCCGCGGTGCTCATTTCCTGCGGCGCGATCACCGGCCTCTTCGGCGGCACGCTGGGCCTGGCCGGGGGCGTCATCCTCGTGCCGCTGCTGCAACTGGTCGCCCGCCTGCCGCTCCGCAGCGCCATCGCCACCAGCAGCGCCGTCGTCTGGACCACCGCCGCCGTCGCCGCGGTGCTCAAGCTCGCGACGCTCTCGCAGCACGGCTGGTCGATCTGGACATCGCTGACGCTGACGGCCCTGATGGCGCCCACGGCGCTGGTCGGCTCGCAGATCGGCGCGGGCCTGACGCACAAACTGCCCGTGAAATGGGTGCGGATCGCCATCACCGCGGTGCTCGCCGCCGCCGCCGCGCGCCTGCTGGGGCTGCTGGCGTAGCCCCGCTCACAGCAGCGCCACGGGGTCCACGTCCACCGCGGTCTTGCTGTCGGACTTGAGCAGGCCCAGCGTGCGCACGCGACCCAGCACGCTCTGGATCGCGCCCCGGTCGCGCCCGATGAGCAGGATGGCCAGGCGATGGTGGTCGTCGATGCGTGCGATGGCGCAGGGCATCGGGCCCTGCAGCGTCACCGCGCCCGCGGGCAGCGAGGCGATCGTCTGCCGCAGCGCCGCCGCCACCTCGTGCGCCGCCGAGCTCGCCTTGCCGGGGTCGGTGTCGCGGCACACCACGCGTGCCATCCGCGTCGCCGGGGGCAGCCCCGCGCTCTTCCGCACCGCCAGTTCCTGATCCGCGAAGGCGACGTAGTCGTGCCTGGCCGCCAGCACGATCGGCGGCGCGCCCGGCTGCGCGGTCTGCACGATCACCAGCCCCGCGCGCTCCCCGCGCCCCGCCCGCCCCGCCACCTGGCACACCAGTTGGAAGGTCCGCTCCGCCGCGCGGAAGTCCGGCAGGTTCAGCGCGGTGTCGGCGCTGATGATCCCCACCAGTTGCACGTTCGGGAAGTCCAGCCCCTTGGCGATCATCTGCGTGCCCAGCAGCACCTTGGCCTCGCCCCGCGTGAAGCGCGACAGCGCGGTGAAGTAATCGCGCGCCGACCGCATCGTGTCGCTGTCCACCCGCAGCATCGTCTCGCCCGTGACCAGCCCCGCCGAGGCGAACTTGCGCGAGAGTTCCTCCTCCACCCGCTGCGTGCCCAGCCCGAAGGTGTTGAGCTTCTTCACCTTGCACTGCGGGCACGAGGCGGGCAGCAGCAGCTCGGCCAGGCAGTGGTGGCAGCGCACGAACCCCGCCGAACCGCCCGTCGCGAAGTGCTCCCCGCGGTGATACACCACCGTCGCGTCGCAGTGCTCGCAGCGCATCACGAACCCGCAGTTCGGATCCGGGCAGCACAGGTAGTTCGCGAACCCGCGCCGGTTCAGCAGCAGGATCACCTGCCCCCCGTCGCCCAGCGCCCGCCCGATCTCCGCCTCCAGCGTGGGCCCGATGAGGTGCAGTTGCCGGTCGCGCCACGATTCGGCGCTCGCCGACGCCCGCCTTCGGCGTTCGTCCATCAGGTCCACGATCCGCACCTGCGGCAGCCGCGCGCCGGTGGCGCGCGTGGTCAGTTCGTGAAGCGTGTACTTGCCGCCCGAGCCCGCGCTGCCCTTGGTGTTCGCCCACGACTCCATCGAGGGCGTCGCCGAGCCCAGGATCACCGGGCATCCCTCGATCTGCGCCCGCTTCACCGCCACGTCGCGCGCGTGGTAGCGCGGCAGTTGGTCCTGCTTGTACGACGAGTCGTGCTCTTCGTCCACCGCGATCAGCCTCACCTTCGGCAAGGGCGCGAAGATCGCCGACCGCGCGCCCACCACCACCCGCACGCGCCCGTCCGCCGCCGCCTGCCACTGCGCGTGCCGCTGTGACTCCGAGAGCGCCGAGTGCAGCACCGCCACCGCCCCCGCGCCGAAGCGGTCCAGGAATCGCCGGGCCGTCTGGGGCGTCAGCGCGATCTCGGGCACCAGGATGATCGCCCCCGCCCCCGCGTCCGCCTCCAGCGCGCGCTGGATCAGCCGCATGTACACCTCGGTCTTGCCCGAACCGGTGATCCCGCGGATCAGATGGACCCCGAACCTTCCCAGCGTCGGCTCGATCGCGCCCACCACGCGGGCCTGCTCCGGCGTCAGCGTGGGCGCACTCGGCCGATCCGCCCGCTCCGCCATCGCCTCCTCCAGCAGCGGGTCCGCGTGCGCGGAGACCACGCTCTGCGTCTGGCTCGTCAGCACGCCCGCGTCCAGCAACTTGCGGACCGCCCCCGTGGTCAGACCGGGGACGGCGGCGCACAGCGCGCGGACGGTCAGCGGCCAGGCCGAGGCTTCGATCGCGCGCACCTCGGCGAGCTTCTCCAGCAATCGCTTGCCGAGTGGCGCGCTCTGGACGCGGTCGTCCCCGTCCCTCCTCTGACCCGTCTTGCTCTTCTTCTCCGCCCCCGCCGCGTCCTCCGCGTACTTCCCCGCCTCTTCGGACAATCGCAAGACCATCACGCCCTTGCGCCCCGTCTGCTTCTTCACCGCCGCCGGCATCAGCGCCAGCATCACCATCCCCAGCGGGCACACGTAGTACTGCGCGATCCACTTGGCCAGGTCCAGCAACCCCGCGGGCAGCGCGGCGGGCGACACCTCGGTCAGCGCCTTCACCTTGCCGGGCGGCAGATCGCCCAGCAACTCGGCCCCGCCCAGTTCCACGATCACGCCGGTGACGCCCTTGCCCGCCTTGCCCAAAGGCGCGGTCACCAGCTGCCCCACCCGGGCCGACTTGGCCATCTCCGCCGGCACGCGATACAGCAGCGTCGCCTCGATCCCCGCGCCGCCCTTGCCCTCAGACGCCGATCGCCCGGAACGCTCCAGCCCTCGGTGCACGGCGACCTGGGCATAGCGGTCGCCGGGCTGGGGCGGGCGGGCGGAGGCGGGGTCGGGTTGGCCGAAGAGGGTGGACATTCGGTCTTTCAACTACGTTAACAAAGCAGTGACAAAATCACCCAGGAATTTCTTTTGACACTTGAGCAGGGGGGGTATTCTGCTCGTACCCGGAGGTGCCCTTATGAGCGCTCACAAGGTACGGTACGGACAGACGGTGCTGCTCGCGGCGTTGATCGCGACGGCGACGAGCGTGGTGGTGGCGGACTGCCAGACGCCTTCGAGCTGCTACATCGAAGGGCGTGTGTCCGCACAACTGTGCATCGAAGACCCGAACGTGATCACCTACGCGGATTGCTTGGCTTGTTGCTACAGCAAGATGCCTCAGTGGGAAGGCAACGGACACTACCGGGCCGGTTGTGACTCGCTCTGCAATATCTTACCGGTGTATCCGCCGGGCCACGAGCCGTGATCCGAGGCCGACCATCCCCGACGGCACCGAAGAGCAGCGTCGGCCTTTGGTTGAAGGTCGCTGCTGCCGTTGCGTCTTTGCTGCTGGCCGGAGCCGTGTTGTGGCCACTGGTCTTCACGCCCGCAGAGGCGGTGTTCGAGTCGTCTATGCCGGCGCTCTCCAAGCCGGCTACTCGAGACGAGCGTCAGCGTCAGGCACTGGAGTCGGCGATCCTGACCGCGCGACGAGAGTTGGCCAGTCTTTCTGAACGCGAGACGCTGTCGAGCAATCCGAACATCAGGATCGCCGCGCTGATTACCCCGCGCCTGAAGGCGGCTGTATCGAGCCCTCGCTGGTCTGACGAAGATATTCAGTATCTCGGAGACCTTGTGCGTCGTCGAGTGCAGCCCGATTTCGCCGGGGAGCGAGTGCCCGAATCTTCGTCCTTCCCATACGTTCAGCGATCTGTGCTGGTCATGCTCGCCGGGCAGGTGCTTGTCTCCGCCGACCTTTCCGCGGCGCAGAGCTCGCTTCTCTCCGAGGCGATTCTCTCCCTTTCCACCAGCACGAACGTTGAAGAGCAATTCGAGTTCGTAAGCGCTGTCGAGCGCAATGCGCTCTGGGTGAGGCCGGGTTGGCTCAATATTCTGCAAGACATGGGCGCGAGCACTTCGGACGACGTTCTTCGGCAGCGTGTGTTCGAACTCATCGAGCGCCTCCGCCGTCGCAAGTACATAGATTGAACACTTTGAGATCGCGGATGAAAGCCCCCCGCCCCGCCCGCGCGTTCACGCTCATCGAGGTCCTCGTGACGATCTCGATACTGGCCCTGCTTACGGCCCTCTCACTGCGCGCCCTGACCGGCGCCCGCGAATCCGCCCGCCGCGCAACCTGCCAGGTGAATCTCACCCAGTGGCGAATCGGACTGACGACGTACATGGACGACTACAAGGGGTATCTGCCCTTCGCGGTCGAAGGGGTGAATTACCCCGAGGGCTTCAAGGAGCCTGTGAACGTACTCGCGGCGCACATGCGCATCCCGGAGCCGGTCGTTGAGCCAGGCGGACGCGTCGCGTCAGAATCGCCCTGGCGCTGCCCCAGCGACCCGGCCGTCGCCATGCGCACCGGCACCAGTTACTCCTATGAACTGCGTCGGCTCATGGACTGGCTGGACACCTCCCGCATGGACCTCATCAAGATCCGTTTGCAGTCCGGGCAGACGATGCCGGCGTTCGTCCGCGACTCCATGGCCTTCCACCATCCGCGACCGACCAAAGACAACGCCCTGGGCGCGGGCGGGCGGAACGTCCTGAAGAGCGACTGGTCCATCGAGTACGTCGAGCCCTGAGCCTCGGGCCGTCCTCTCGCGGAATACCATCCGCACCATGCCCGACTCGCCCCTCAGCCACCTCGCCCTCGACCCCGACACGCGGCCCGGCCGCCTCGCGCTTCAGGACGGCGCGGTCTTCTACGGCGTGCCCTTCGGCGCCGTCGGCCGAGGCATCGTCCAGCCCGCCGAGGTCGTCTTCAACACCGCCATGTGCGGCTACCAGGAAGCCCTCACCGACCCGTCCTACACCGGGCAGATTCTGGTCATGACGTACCCCATGATGGGTAACTACGGCGTGAACGACGAGGACGTGGAGAGCAAGAAGGTGCAGGTCTCGGGCTTCGTGGTGCGCGAGCTGGCCCAGGCCCACTCCAACTACCGCGCCTCCGCCAGCCTGCACGAGTACCTCGCCCGCAACAGCGTGCTGGGCCTGCACGGGCTGGACACCCGCGCGCTGACCCGCCGGCTGCGCTCGCGCGGCGTCATGCAGGGCGTCATCACCGACGTTGACCCGCGCGAACTCTCCGACGCCGACCTCATCAAGCGCGCGCAGACCGCGCCGGACATGAACGGGCAGAACCTCGTCCCGCTCGTGGGCTGCACCAGCAAGCAGACCTGGAACCAGACCCTCGGCGAGTGGTCGCTGACCCAGCAACTGCCCGGCGGCACCAGCCTCGACCCCCGCGCCGCCAAGACCGCTACTCACGGCGCCGCCAAGCGCCGCTTCCGCGTGCTCGCCCTCGACTGCGGCGCCAAGGCCAACATCCTCCGCAACCTGGCCGACCGCGGGTGCGACGTGGATGTGGTGCCCCACGACATCTCCGCCGCCGAGATCCTCCAGCGCTTTGATCGCGGCGAGGCCGACGGGCTCTTCATCTCCAACGGCCCGGGCGACCCCGCGGCGGTCGAGGCCACCATCAAGACCCTGCGCGAACTCATCGGGCCCGGCTCCAAGCGCACCATCCCCACCTTCGGCATCTGCCTGGGGCACCAATTGCTCGGGCTCGCGGTGGGGGCCAAGACGTACAAGCTCAAGTTCGGCCACCGCGGCGCCAACCAGCCCGTCAAGAACACGCTCACCGGGCGCGTCGAGATCACCAGCCAGAACCACGGCTTCGCCGTCGACCCCGAGAGCCTCAAGTCCGTCGGGGGCGAGCCCACCCACGTGCACCTCAACGACGGCACCCTCGCCGGCTTCCGCCTCAAGGACAAGCCCGTGTTCTGCGTGCAGTACCACCCGGAGGCCAGCCCCGGCCCGCACGACAGCAGCTATCTCTTTGACGCCTTCGTGCGCATGATGGACGACCGCAAGCCGACGACGTTCGGGGCGTGAGCGCTTACTGCGCCACCCCCGTCACCACCGTCATCGCCCGGCACCACTTCTTCAACCAGTCATACGAGAGATAGGCATAGCCGCCGTCGCCCCAGCCGCTGCCCCAGGAGTTGCGGATGATGAGGTAGCCCCCGCCGCCGCCGGGGGAGACGCCGCGCGGCAGGTCCTTGTTGTCGACGAAGCCCACGGCCAGGATGCAGTGCCCGCCGTCGCTTTCTTCCTTGCCCGAAGCGACGCGCACGAACCCGGTGGAGTCCGCGTTCATGAATGAGCCGGGCGTGCCGATGCCGACCGAGAGCGGGAATCCCGAGTTGAGCCAGAACTTCGCCGCGGCCAGGCCCGCGTCATGCCCCACCACCGCGTTGTAGACGGGCAGGCCGCCGGTGATGCGGATGCCGCTGGTGCCGCCGACGTTGGCCTCGTAGACGCAGACCTCGACGAGTTCGACCTTCTCGATGGTCTCCTTGACGGTCTCGCAGACCCACTCGCCGCCGATCGCCCCGAAGATGTCGCCCACCACGGGGATGCCCTCGATGAACTCGCACACCTCCGTGACCTTCTCGGTCACGACCTTGGTCTCCACGCTGTAGCAGTTGTGCTGCGCCTGGTGGTTGGTGTCCGAGCACGGCCCGCCGCTGTAGTTGTTGCACGAGTTGACGAAGTTGCCCGCGTCATTGGTTGAGCGCGCGGGCGACGGGTTGTAGTCCCAGTCGCGCTCAAAGGGGAACCGATACCCCGTCACCATCTGCGCCAGGATGGCGATCTCCGACACGTACCCGTCGTCCTGGAAGTTCGGCGGGATCGGGCCCCAGTCCAGGCGCATGTGCTTGTACAGGTCCTGCTCCGACAGGTTCACGAACCGGTTGAACTGCTTCGCCGTCAGCACCTCCGCCGCCCCCGTCACGCAGAACGACACGCACGAGCCGCGGTTGCCCTGGTTCCGCACGCACGGCAGGAAGGGCTTAAGCGGGAAGTTCACCTGCGCCATCAGGCCTTGCGAAGAGAAAGGCGTGCCCGTGTCCTGCCCGCTGCCGGGGTACGCGGTCATGTCCCCGCCGTAGCCCGCGCCTTCTTCGCCCGCGCAGTTGGCGGGTTTGCCCGCGCCGGGCTTTGGGCGGAAGACATCGATCCACGTCCGCGCCAAGTCGTCGATCGCCTTGGTGATCCGCTCGATCCCCGCGCTGGCCACCTGCCCGGGCGTGGGCAGTTTGCTCAGCGCCTCGCGGGCCTTGGCGTCGCCGCCCGCCGCCGCCGTCGCGGCCTCGTGCATCCGGCGGTACGCGTCGGCCTGGATCTTCGCGTCGCGCAAGCGCATCGCCCCGACCACCAGGTCGCGCATCTGTCCGTCGGCGCTGCGGAGGCGGAACTCGCCGGTGCGCTTGCCGCTGAGGGTGGCCTTGCCCGCTCCGCCGCGCTCCGCCTTCAGCGATTCCATCAGGTCCGGGTTCTTCTGCGCCATCTTCTCAAACTCGGCGCGCACCGCCGCTCGGCTCCGCGCCGACGCCTCGGCCGACGCCTTCAGCGACTTCTCCGTCACCACCTTCGCGCCGGGGCGAGTCACCAGCCGCCCGAACTCGTCGGCGTTCAGCCGCTTGAGTTTGGCCACGCCCTCGCGCTCCGCGGCGCTGGGCACGCGCAGCCGGATCATCGTCACCGGCGCGCTCGCCGCCGCCGGCCTCGCCAGTCGCGACGGGTCGATCTTGGGCTCGATGCGTCCCGGCCGATCGGGCCGCATGGGGCCCCCGGGCTGGGCTTCCGCGAAGACCGTGGTCCCCGCCGAGAGCATGAGGAGCAGGCAGGCTGCTGCGTTGAACAGAGAGGGGGTCCGGGTCATGATCGGCTCCTTGGGGTGGGGCGGTAGGGGGTGCGGGCAAGCGGTCAGGATGAGCAGTGGGGCGGAAGTGCCAGCCAGAGCGGAAGTCCGCAGGACCGAATCCGCCGAATCTACCGCGCTGGATGACGTTTCACAAGGCCGGCCTTCGGGCTCCCCCGCTTTCCGTTGTCCCGCCATCCCGAACTCGGTCACACCGACCACCGTGCGCGCACTCCTTTTCTCAGGACGGTCAGGTGTACCCCGAAGCGCCGGCGCGCCGCTCGATGGTCAGGACTTCACCGGTGGGGTCCTGCCCGCCATCGGCCGCCGGCCTTCATTCCAGCCCCCTTTCACCAACGAACCGAACAAAATACGATCGTCGAGGCTGCGCAAGCACACACGCCGACGGACGCCGCCTTCGGGCTCATCTGGTGGCCGGCCGCGGTGCATCGCTGCATCCCCGGCCGTTCTGGGCAATACAGAAGTGGCCTAGGCGTTATTGTTCTGTTCGAGCCCCCGCGTTCGCGGATCACCGGGCTCGATCTCCGGAGGTTCTCATGCTGCGCTCCTTGGCTCGTGGTGTCGCTCTCGCCGTTGTCGCCGGTTCCATGCTCACCGCGTCCGCGCTGGCTCAGCCCGGGGGTGGCGGAGGTGACCGCGGTCGCGGCGGTCCGGGCGGCGGCATGATGATGATGGGCGGCGGGATGGGCGGCGGCATGATGGGCGGCTTTGACCCGCCCGTCACCAGCGCCCAGCTCGACAAGTACGCGACCCAGCTCAAGTTCACCGACGACCAGAAGGAGGCGGCCAAGGCCCTCTTCGACGGTTACTTCGCCGCCTTCCAGTCCAAGGCCGACGCGGCCCGCAAGAAGATGGACGACGTGCGCGAGCAGTTCCGCGAGACGCGCGACCCCTCGGTGTGGACGAGCGTCGGCGAGAGCATGCAGGAGTTCCGCAAGCAGCGCACCGAGGCCGAGAAGGCCTTCATGGCCGACCTCAAGAGCCTGCTCACCCCTGAGCAGGAGAACACCTGGCCCAAGATCGAGCGCGAGCGTCGCCGCGACACGACCATGCGGATGGGCTTCATGTCCGGCGAGCGCATGGACGTGGTCGCGATGGTCGACCGCATGAAGCTGAGCCCCGAGCAGATGGCCACCGTCACGCCCATCCTCGACGCCTACGAGCAGGAACTCGACCCCGCCCTGGCCAAGCGCAACGAACTCATGGAGAACGCCATGGGCCAGGGCATGCAGATGTTCCGCCGGATGATGGACAACGGCGGCGCGCCCGACGACGAGATGACCAAGATGTTCGAGGACGGTCGCAAGAACGCCATGCGCGTCCGCGACATCAACCGGCGCTACGCCTCGCAGGTCGAGGCCGCGCTCCCCGCTGAAGTGGCCTCCAAGTTCCGCGATGAGGTCAACCGCGAGAGCTACCCCGCGGTTTATCGCCAGCGCTACGCCAACACCGCCCTCACCGCCGCCGAGGCCTTCCCCGACCTCACCGACGCCCAGAAGCAGAGCATCCAGAGCCTGCGCGAGGGCTACCAGCGCGATCTGGCCCAGCTCCAGGACAAGGGCAAGAAGGCCCAGGATGAGCAGGAGGCCAACTTCAGCCTGCAGAACATGATGGCCTTCCGCGGCAACGACGCCATGCGCGAGCTGCGCACCCAGGGCGAGGCCCTCGATACGCGCACCCTCGACACCCTCAAGAACATCCTCACCCCCGAGCAGGCCGCCAAGCTCCCCGAGCGCAACCAGGGCGGCCGCCGCGGTGAAGACCGCGTCGAGATCATCGGCGGTCCCGGCGGCGACAGCGCCCCCGCCGACAACCAGCGCCGCCGCGCACCCCGCCGTGGCGGCGGCGGCGAGGGCGGCAACAACGGCAACGGCAACGGCGGCGGCAACCAGCCCCGCTGATCTCCGCGCCCGTAACGTTCAACCGCCCCCGGCGCCCCCGACCAGCCGCGGCGTGAGGATCACCCGATGCCCGACCCGGCGGTCACACCTCTGAACGGCTCCCACGCCCCGGCCGCCGCGCGCCCGCGCGCGGCGCCCGCGCCTCTCGCGCTCGCCGAGAAGCCCGAGGTTGACGCCTCCGCCGCCGCGCTCATCACCGCTGATGTCGCCGCGCGCCTCAAGGCCATGCCCTACGCCTTCGCCGGATCGCGCGTGCTGGTGGCGATGGCCGACGCGTCCGACGACACCGCCGCCGACGAGATCAGCGTGCTCGCGGGCAAGCCGGTCACCCGCCGCGCCATCAAGCCTGAGTGGCTCGACGAACTGCTCCGCACCAGTTATGGCGCCACCGCGCAGAACATGGCCGCCCGCCTGGGCTCGGGCGAGCAGAACGACGACCTGCTGGCCAATCTCGAGACGATGGATGCCGCCGACGTCCACCGCATGGCCGAGGAGCCCTCGGTCATCAACCTGGTCAACCTCATCATCCTCGAGGCGGTCAAGAGCCGCGCCAGCGATGTTCACGTCGAGCCCTTCGAGCGCTCCGTCTCGGTCAAGTACCGCATCGACGGCCTGCTCCGCGCCCAAAACTCGCCCCCCAAGCCCCTGCAGGCCGCCATCACCAGCCGCATCAAGATCATGTCCGGCATGGACATCGCCGAGCGCTATGTCCCTCAGGACGGACACATCGCCCTGCGCTTCGAGGGGCGCAAGGTCGATATCCGCGTCTCGACGGTCCCGACCATCTACGGCGAGAGCGTGGTGATGCGCATCCTCGACAAGCAGTCCATCACGCTCGACCTCGAGTCACTGGGCATGTCCGCCCCCGACCGCGAGCAGATGGACCGCCTCATCGCCCTGCCCCACGGCATGGTGCTCGTCACCGGCCCCACCGGCTCGGGCAAGACCACCACGCTTTACGCCGCGCTCAGCAAGCTCTACGACCCCACCCTCAAGATCATCACCATCGAGAACCCCGTCGAGTACGAACTCGCGGGCGTCAACCAGATCCCCGTCAACCCCGACCGCGGGCTGACCTTCGCCGGCGGATTGCGCAGCATTCTGCGTCAGGACCCGGACGTGATCATGGTCGGCGAGATCCGCGACAACGAGACCGCCGAGATCGCCGTGCGGGCCGCCCTCACCGGCCACCTCATTTTCAGCACGCTGCACACCAACGACGCCGTCAGCGCGGTGGGCCGCCTGCTCGATATGGACATCGAGCCGTTCCTGCTCGCCAGCGTGGTCGAGGGCATCATCGCTCAGCGGCTGGGCCGCCGCCTCTGCCAGGCCTGCCGCCGGCCCGACCCCATCCCCGAGGCCCTCCAGCACCGCCTGCTCGAGGCGGAGCGTCCGCTGTTCCCGGGCATGATGGGCTTCGCCGGCGCGGGCTGCGCTCAGTGCGAGAAGACCGGCTTCCGCGGCCGCGTCGGGTTCTACGAGATGCTCATGATCACCCCCGCGATGCGCGCCGCCATCACCGCCGGCAAGACCGCGCCCCACGACCTGCTCAAGACCGCCTCGCCATCGTTCATCACCATGCGCCGCGACGGCCTCCTCAAGGCCTCCGCCGGGCTCACCACTGTTGACGAAGTTCTCCGCGCTACCCAGGACGTGGACGAGGTGAAGTGAAGCGAGTGACGGAGTAACGGAGTAACGAAGTAACGAAGTGACGAAGTCAACCGATGATCCAGCCCACGCACTGAGTTTCGCATCCCTTTTCTTTGGCCATGTGGCCATGTGGCCATTTGGCACTTTGGCCATTTGCCCTCTCCCCCTTGCCTTCCTTCAAGTACATCTCGTCGGGCTCCGCCGCCGGCGTCATCGACGCGCCCGATCGCGCCAGCGCGGTCCGCGTGCTGATGGGCAAGGGCATCGTCCCCACGCAGCTCGAACAGGCCGCCGACGCCGCCGAGGCCCAGGCCGCCGCACGCCCCGGCCCCGCCGCCGCCCGCCGGCGTCCGCTCTCGCTCGCCGACACGGCCTCCTTCATCCGCGAACTGGCCACCGCCATCCAGGCCGGCCTGCCGATGGTCCCCGCGCTCCGCACGCTCGCCAAGGCCCGCAAGCGCGAGAGCGATCAGGCGATGATCGCCCACCTCATGCGCGAGGTGGAGCAGGGCAAGACGCTCGCCGACGCGTGCAAGTCGTGGGGCAAGCCCTTCGGCGAACTGCTCGTCAACCTTGTCCGCGCCGGCGAGGCCTCGGGCCGCCTGGGCGATGTGCTTTACCAGGCCGCCGACCTGCTCGAGCGTGATCTCAACCTCCGCCGCGCGGTCCTCTCCGCCACCCTCTACCCGATGATCCTCACCGCGCTGGTCACAGTCGCGGTCATCATCGTCACCACCGTCATCGTCCCGCGCGTGCTCGAGCCCCTCAAGGGCCAACTCACCAAGCTCCCCGTGCCCACCCAGATCGTCCAGGGCGCGGCCGACTTCTTCAGCGGGTACTGGTGGGTATTGGCCGCGCTGGTGGCGCTGGGCGTGGTCGCGTGGCAACGCCTCCGCGCTGTCGAGTCCTCGCGCCGCGCCATCGACGCCTTCGCCCTGCGCGTCCCGCTCTTCGGCCCGCTCATCCGCGACGCCGCCGTCGCCCGCTTCACCCGCACGCTGGGCACCCTCGTCAAGTCCGGCCTGCCCGTGCTCAGCGCGCTGCGGCTGTCGGGCGCCACCCTCACCAACCTCGCCATGCGCGGCGCGATCACCAGCGTCTGCGACCAGGTCGCCGGCGGCAAGACCATCGCCGAGCCGCTCGAACGCACCGGCCTCTTCCCGCCCCTGCTCGTCCAGATCGTGAGCCTCGGCGAGCGCTCGGGTCGCCTCCCCGAACTGCTGGGCCAGGCCGCCAACGCCCTGGATGAACGCACCCAAACCCGCATCAAGGTCTTCACGACCGTCCTCCCGCCCGTGCTCATCGTCATCCTCGCCTGCGTCGTCGGCCTCGTCGTCGCCTCCATCATCCTCCCGCTCTTGAACATGCAGGAGGCGATCGGGAAGTAGGGGGGCGAAGAGAAGAGGAGCGAGGAGTGCGTGGTGCGTAGTGCTGAGTACAGGAAGGACCGACCCGGAGATCACAGCCATCCGACGCCCGTCGAGTGTTCCTGATCTGTTTGCGACGTTTGCTCCGTTTGCCACTTTGCCCCGTTTGCCGGTTTACTAGAGTCCCCCATGAACCAAGCCACCCGCCGTTCCACCCGCCGCTCCGCGTTCACGATCATCGAGGTCATCGTGATCGTGGTCATCATCGGCATCCTCGCCGCCGTCATCGCCCCGCGCCTGCTCAATCGCGTGGGCCAGGCCAAGCGCACCGCCGCCGAGGCCAACGCCAACGCGGTCGCCACCGCTGTCGCGACCTACATCGCCGACTGCGGCAAGCCCCCCGCCGGCGCGTCGCTGGAGTCGTTCCTCATGTCCAAGCCCAGCGACGTGGGCGACAACTGGAAGGGCCCCTACCTGCAGAACAAGGACCAGCTCAAGGACCCCTGGGGCCAGCCCTTCCAGGTCGTCATGCCCGGCAAGAAGAACGCCGACTTTGACGTCGTCAGTTACGGCGAAGACAAGCAGCCCGGCGGCGAGGGCGACAACGCGGACATCATCAAGCCGTGATCGGCCCCCGATCCACCATCCCGCGCTCCCGCGCCTTCACCATGGTCGAGGTCATCGTCGTGATGCTCCTCATCGGGATCCTCGGCGCGCTCGTCGTCCCGCGCCTCGGCAACCTCGCCGAGCGCGCCGCCGCCTCCGAGGCCGAGTCCCTCGCCGGCCTGCTCACCCTCGCCGCGCAGCGCGCCGCCACCAGCGCGCAGCCCGGCGCGCTGGAATACGCACCCGCTTCGCGAACCTTCTCCCTCCTGGCTCAGGCCGCCGCGCCGGGTCAGGCCTCCGCCTGGCAACTCGCGCCGCTTGCCCGACCCGTCCGCCTTGAGCGGCTCACCCTCCGCCGCGCCGCCGTCCCCGGCGGGCTGCTCCCCGGGTCCACCGCCTGGCGCGCCCCCATCGGCGGCGGGACCATCCCGCCCACCATCTCGATGCTCCTTGCCGACGATCAGACCGTCTGGCAGGTCGAGCTGCCCGAGGGCGCCACCTCCGCCCGCGTCATCAGGCTGCCCGCGGAGGGCGCGTGGATGCCCTCCAGCGCCATCGTCCGCGACCTCGACGCCGCCGGTCAGAGGGATAAGCCGTGGTGAACCGCCAGAGTTCATCCAGCCCTCAACCGCGCCGGACCGCTCGCCGGGGCGTCGCCCTCATCGAGGCCATCGTCGCCGCGATCATCCTGGGTGTCGGGCTCACCGCGCTGGTCTCTTTCGCCTCCGGCGCGCTCTCCGCCTCGCGCCTCGGGCAGGAGATCGGCACCGCCGCCATGCTCGCCGACGAGCAACTCCAACTCGTCCTCGCCCGCGGCCCCGATGACTACGCCCGCCGCTTCGACCTCAAGGGCCGATGCGACCCGCCCTTCCAGACGTACCTGTACGAACTCACCTTCACCGGCGGCGACGGCGGCCAGCCCTACCGCGTCCGCGCCGTCGTCCGCTGGGAGTCCTCGCGCGGGCCGCAGAGCGTGGATGTCGAAACCCTCATCGCGCCCCGCCAGGTCGAGGGCGACGCCCAGGCCGACCCCGACCGCCGACCCGCTTCCGCCGTCACCCGATGATCCCCCGCCCCGCCCATCCCGCGTCCCGCCGCCGTGCGTTCACGCTGGTCGAGCTTCTCGCCGCCGGGGTCATCATCGCGCTCATCGCCGGGTCCGTCGCGGTCATCACGCAGCGTCTTCTCCGCTCGCGCTCGGGCGGGGGCGCCGCCGAGGCCTTCGCCCGCGCCTCGGTCGCCGCCGACATCATCGCCCGCGATCTTCAGAACGTCCTCCGCGACGAAGACCCGCTGCAGGCCCGCGTCGCCATCCGCCCCGGCGGGGTCGACGACCCCGC
>JALHNL010000026.1 GCA_022843545.1 Phycisphaerales bacterium
GACCGGGGTGTGCAGCGCGGCGAATGTCCGGACGGTGCGCGCGCTGGGCGCGCACGAGGTGATCGACCGCACCGCGCACGATTTTTCCCGCGGCCCGGGCACCTTCGACCTCATCCTCGACACGGTGGGCGCAACCTCCTTCGCCAAGTGCAAGCACGTGCTCGCGCGCGACGGGCAGTTCCTCGCCGTGCTCATGGGCCTCACCGAGTTCCGCCAGATGCTCTTCACCCGGTTGTTCGGCAGCCGGCGCGTCCGCGGGGCCATCGTCGTCGAGAAAAAGGCCGACCTGACGCACCTGATGAGCCTGGCCGAGTCGGGCCACCTCCGGCCCGTGATCGACGGGGTGTATCCGTTCACCGATATCGTCGCCGCCCACCGCCGCGTGGACAGCGGCCGCAAGGTGGGGAGCGTGGTGGTGACGCTGGCGGGGGGCTGAGCGCGTGACCCGGCCCGCGGCCCCCCTCGCCGACCCCCACCACCCGCCCGCTCGCGATCGTGGAGGTGGGCCAGCGGCTCACGCACCACCCGCGGCTGGTGGATGAGTCCACGCCGACCCGCCGCGCCCGGCCCGCGGGGGTGCTCGGGGCCGAGGTGTGGGTGAAACTCGTGGATGCGGACCAACCCGCGCCGACCGACCCCGCCGCGCTCACGTTCCTGACCATGACCACCAAGCCGAGCTCCCACGCCGCCAACGGCGGGAAATCAGCGGTCGACATGCTCCGCTGGATCAACACACGCGGCGAAAAGGGGCCGTGGTCGGAGATCACGACGGCGACAGTGGCGGCGTAGGGAGCGGTGCAGGTGAGAACTGCAGCGACCGTATCGGCGTGAGGAG
Source organism: Phycisphaerales bacterium (assembly GCA_022843545.1). Taxonomy (GTDB): domain Bacteria; phylum Planctomycetota; class Phycisphaerae; order Phycisphaerales; family UBA1924; genus JALHNL01. The sequence continues at coordinate 836 of JALHNL010000026.1, forward strand.
GTGGGGCTTGAGCGCGGGTGACTGCGCTGCCTCACTCACGCCGCGCCCCGATAGCGCCGGCCATGGCTGGTGCGCGTCATGTGGACACGCGGCAACTGTGTCATCGATCGATCGCATGCACAAGTTCCTATCATGCTTGCATGAGCACCCAGCGGAGTTCCGAGGTGACGAGCGACTCGCCCGCGCCCGCGGGAAGGAAGCGCGGGGCATCCGGTCCGGCGGCGATGTCCGCGATCGCCTGGGTCCTCGGCCTCAGCGCGGTTGTCGCGAGCCGATATCGCGGTGATTGGGAGTCGTACAGGGAGCTGCACCGCTGGTGTGCCGAGCGTGGCATCCCGGACTACGTCCGCAACCTTGACAGTTTGCTGCTCTTCGCCGTTGCGGCGTTTCTTGGCGCGTGGCTCATGGCGGTGACGACGGGCGGCTCGGTGGCCGGCCTCCTGGGGCTGCGACGCGGCCGCCGCGGCTGGGGATCGATGGTCCTGATCGCGCTGGCGCCCATGGTGGGCGGCGGTCTGGTGCTCGGATGGTTGCGGTGGAGCCCGGAGACTGCATTCGACGGAGCGCTCTCGAAGTTCGTCGGCGGAGTGGTCCGTGCGCCGATCGCCGAGGAGTTGCTCTTCCGCGGCCTGCTGGTGGGCGTCTGCGCCGCGGCGATCGGCTGGCGTGGACCACGGTTCTGGGGCAATGCGATCGCCGCCGCGCTGCTCTTTGCTTCGATTCACGTGTCGTGGAACGCCGCGGCCATCGCAGGCGGATGGCCCACGCTGCTGGTGACCGGCGCGGGGGGCGTGTGGTACGCGTGGTTGCTTTCACGCTGGCGCTCGCTGTGGGTGCCGATGGTGCTGCATGCGGGGATGAACCTCGGTTGGATGCTCGCTGCGGCCAGCGGCGGCGCGGGCGGTGGCGGGCTTGTGGAGAACCTGTTGCGTGCTGCGACCATCACCATTGCCAGTTGGTGGACGATCAGAGTCACTCGGGTTCATACACACGGGACGTAAGAGCATCATGCGACCATGCACACGCCCGCGACCGTGTTGCCCTTGCCGAGCTCCACGTCAGCCTGCCGCGGCTTGTTGATGACCTCTTCCGCCGAGTGACGCTTCCTTCCCATGGTCTTTGCCCTCCTTGGTCCGGCCGGAGACTCTCGTTCCGGATGGGCCGGGTTGAGGGGGAAAGGTCAGGGGTATGTGCTGGAGTACTGCAAGCCGCGTCCCCCGGCTACATACGCCGTGCGGCGGCCTCCTGTCCGGTACGTGTGCGCCGATCTCTGCCTGAGGTGCCGGGGTCAGTGCGACTCGACATACGTCCATCTGCTCATCGGCGACTCCGCCACTTAGTGGCTGCTGTGAGTGCCACCAACCGTGCCGGTGGTTTACCTCGCCCCCCAATCACCTGAACCAGCAAGCGCTAAGCTTCCAAGTGCAGCCGTGCCGCTGCACGGCAATACCGCAAGGGGTTCATCGCACGCTGCGGGCCCAGGGGTTCTTCGCGGAGTTCGATCATGACCACCTCTTTGACGGACATTGCGAAGCGGGTCGCTTCGACGCCAGTTCTGCTGGTCGCGTCCGACTACGACGGCACCTTGGCCCCACTGGTTGAGCACTATGACCGCGCGGCACCCATCGCCGCCGCTGTGGCGGCGCTCACGCGGTTGAGCCTTGTCCCTCATACACACGTCGCGGTGATCTCGGGGCGGGGGCTTGCCGATCTCCAATCGCGGCTTGGAACACAGCCTCGATGGGAACTTTCCGGCAGCCACGGCGCGGAGATCGCCGGCGAGGCTGATCGACCGATGCCTGCGGAGAGTCGGAGGCAACTTGGTGAGCTCGGGGCCTTGCTCACCTCAATCGCCGCCGAGCATCCTGGGTGCTTTGTCGAGCCCAAGCCTCGAGGTGTGGCGTTTCACTATCGGGGCGTTTCTGACGAGCGCGCAGGAGCGGCGGTTGATGCCGTCACGGCTCTCGCCGGGCAGTTTCCCGCGTTGACCATGCGGTTCGGCTCGATGGTGATCGAGTTCCTGGCCGACACGATCACCAAGGCCGACGGGCTTCGGCGACTGAGGCATCGCGCGGGAGCCTCTGCGGTGATCTTCATCGGTGATGACCTGACCGATGAGCACGCATTCCTCTCTCTCACTCCCAGTGACGCCGCGGTGAAGGTCGGCGCAGGCGACACACGAGCTCCGTACCGCGTGGGGAGTGTCGACGATGTCGCACGGCTGCTCACTCTTTTGGCAGACGAGCGCGAGGCATGGGTCCGGGGCCGCACGCTCACGCCAATCACCGCCCACGCCGTGCTCTCGGACCAGCGAACATTGGCGCTGGTTACGCCAGCCGCGAGGGTGACATGGCTGTGTCTTCCCCGGCTCGATTCGCCGCCGGTGTTCGCGGAGTTACTTGGCGGCCCGGGTGCGGGCTTCTTCGAGGTTGTCCCGGTGGAAGATGCGGGGAGCCCGTCACAGCTGTATGACGGGGACTCGCTCGTGTTGCAGACACGTTGGCGCAACTGCACGGTCACCGATTATCTGGACTGCGGCTCGGGACGGGCATTCCAGCGGGCGGGGCGGACTGATCTCATCCGCGTGATCGATGGGACCAGCGCGTGCCGCGTTCGATTCGCGCCACGACTTGATTTCGGTCGAGTTGCGACACGCCTGACCGTGCGAGAGCATGGCTTGGAAGTCGAGGGCAGTTCAGATCCCATGCTCCTCTACGCGCCGGGAGTTCAATGGCAGATCCACGAGGACGGCATCCACCAGACGGCCGAGGCCGAGATCAACCCCAGTGCTGGGCAGATCGTGCTCGAGCTGCGGGCAGGGTCTGCCAGCGACCGACCTCACTCGCACCCCGAATTGCAGAGACGCCAAGCCACGCACCGCTTCTGGAGCACGTGGGCGGGATCGCTCCGACTCCCCGGCGTCGCGACCGAACAGGTCCGGCGTAGCGCGATCATGCTTCGAGCTCTGGTGTACGGTCCGACCGGTGCGATCGCGGCGGCCGCGACCACCAGTCTGCCCGAACATCTGGGTGGTCAAAGGAACTGGGACTACCGCTACTGCTGGCCGCGCGATGCGGCGATGGCCGCCGCCGCGCTGGTCCGGCTTGGCAATACCGGCACCGCAATGCGATTGCTCGACTGGCTGGCTCGCGTTCTCGATCAGTGCGAATCACCTGGCAGGCTGCGGCCGATCTATACCGTCGAGGGGCAAGACCTGGGCCCCGAAGCTGAGATCGGCGGATTGTCAGGCTACGGAGGCAGCCGGCCGGTTCGCGTTGGCAACGCCGCGGCCCAGCAGATCCAACTTGACGTGTTCGGCTCGATCACCGATCTCATCGCCATGCTTGCCGAGAGCGGAGCCCCCATCTCGCCGGATCACTGGCGGATGACGCGTGCGATGGTGGATGCCGTGGAGGCTCGCTGGAGCGAACCGGACCACGGCATCTGGGAGATTCGCGGAGAGCGCGAGCACCATGTGCACTCCAAGGTCATGTGTTTTCACACCGTCAACCGTGCGCTGGTCGTTCACGACGCTGTGATCGGACGCAGCCATCCGGCGTGGGTCGCTCTACGCGACCGCATCCGCGAGGATGTGCTTTCCCGCGGGTTCAGTACTGCTCTTGGTGCCTTCTCCGCCGCATATGACCGACCGCAGTTGGACGCCGCGACACTCTCGGTCGGCCTCACCGGGCTTGTCGATCTACACGATCCTCGCTTTGTCGCCACGGTCGTAGCCGTCGATAAGCACCTGCGAGCGGGTGGGACGGTGTACCGCTACCGCTTCGACGACGGCCTGCCGGGCCGAGAGGGTGGGTTCCACTTGTGTACCGGCTGGTTGATTGAGGCGCTGGCTCTGTGCGGCCGGGAAGCCCACGCACGCGAACTGTTCGACGTGCTGCTGCGTGCGGTCGGTCCGACGGGGGTGCTGTCGGAGCAGATCGACCCAGAACTGGCCACGCCGCTCGGCAACGCCCCGCAGGCGTACTCACATCTTGCCTTGATCAACGCCGCCCTGACACTTGAACGGCTCGGCATCATGTCAGAGTCGGAGAACTCGCCCGTCACTCGTGGGCAAAACGGAGAACGCCCATGACGACTCCCCCAAATCGCCTTCGCTTACCCCGTTCTGTTCGATTCGGGTTGGTCGTGGCATTCCTTGCTGCACTCGGCACCGGAGCGATCGTCTGGTATCAGGTCCACGAGGAGTTCCGCACGAGTGTCGAAGACCTTGACCGGCGCGCCGGAGTCCTGATCCACCGCAATACGCCCGCCGCGAGGATCGCGTTAGCGCTCCCGGATGATCAGGTCCGTGCGCGGATGGGCGATCGGCTCGACGGACACTCGCGATTGCTCGGCTTCGCCCTGTTTCGCCCGGACGGCCGGCTTGTCGCAGCCGGCCAGGCCGTGGCCGATCTTGAGCCGATCATCGCGCCCGTTGTAGCTCGACTCGGCCAGGGTCAGTCCGAATCCCAAGAGGTTGCCCGAAGCGACGCAGGCACGACACACATTCTGGCCTCGGCGATCACTGGTGACGATGGTCAGCATTTGGGTTCGCTGGTCATCCTGCACGACGCGTTGTACCTGGAAGATCGGCTGACCCGCGGCATGGTCCGTGGCCTGGCCCTCGCGCTGATCGCTGCCGGGGTGCTCTTCGTGATGACGTCTGGTATGGCATGGGCCGTCTTCGAACGGCCGATGCACGCGCTGGCAGAGTGGATGCGCAAGCTGCGGTTCGGCGGCGCGTCCGAATCGCCGCCGCGCGGCTTGCCGGTCAGTCGCCTGCAAGACGAGAGCGTCCACCTCGCGGCGTCATTCCGTGCCGCCCGCAGCAAGGAACGCGAGGAAGCCCAGGAGATCGTCCGCTCCGACAAAGCGTGGACCCGTGATCGGCTCCGCGCCCACGCGATCGACGCCCTCGGCGGGCAGCCGCTCGTGGTCGTCAGCAACCGCGAACCGTACATGCATCAACTCCGCGAGGGCAAGCCCGTGCTGGTCCGCCCGGCCAGCGGTCTGGTCACAGGCCTTGACCCCGTGCTCCGCGCCACCGGCGGATTGTGGGTCGCCCACGGCGCGGGTGATGCCGACCGGCAGACCGCCGACGCCGCCGGGTGCATCCCCGTGCCGCCCGAAGACTCCCGCTACACGCTCAAGCGCGTCTGGATCACCAAGGAGGAAGAGCAGGGGTACTACTACGGCTTCTCCAACGAGGGCCTGTGGCCCCTCTGCCACCTCACGCACGAACGGCCGCTGTTCCGGGCCGGGGACTGGGAGCAGTACGTCCGCGCCAACCAGCGCTTCGCCAACGCCGTCCTCGAGGAGATCGGCGACGAGAAAGCCGTCGTGATGGTGCAGGACTACCAGCTCGCGCTCGTGCCCGGGATGATCAAGGCCAAACGCCCCGACATCCGCGTCGGCCTGTTCTGGCACATCCCCTGGCCCAACGCCGAGGCCTTCCGCATCTGCCCGTACCGCGTGGAGCTGCTCCAGGGCATGCTCGGCGCGGACTTGCTCGGGTTCCACCTGCAGCAGCATTGCAACAACTTCCTCGACACCGTCGATCGCATGGTCGAGGCCAAGCTCAACTGGGACCACTTCTCCGCGGAGATCAAGGGCCACACGTCATTGGTGCGCCCGTTCCCGATCAGCGTGCAGCAGTGGTCAGAGCGCGGCGTGGCCACGGGCACAAAGCTCGCAAGCCACATCACCACACTCCGCCAGCAGCACCAACTCGACGGCTGCATGGTGGGCGTGGGCGTGGACCGCATCGACTACACCAAGGGCATCGCCGAGCGCTTCCGCGCCATCGAGCGGCTATTCGAGAAGCACCCCGAGCACAAGGGCAAGTTCACCTTTGTGCAGCTCGGCGCGCCCAGCCGCGTGCACATCCCCCGCTACCGCGACCTGGTCACCGAGCTGGAGGCGCTCGCCGACCAGATCAACTGGAAGTTCCAGGATGCCAGCCGGGAGGGCTGGAAGCCGATCCACTTCCTGGTCGATCACCACGAAGGCCCGGCGGTGTACGCGTTCCTCAAGATGGCCTCGGTCTGCATCGTTAGTTCGCTGCACGACGGCATGAATCTGGTCGCCAAGGAGTTCGTCGCGGCCAAGGCCGAGGGAGGGGCTGAGAGCACCGAGCGGGAGGCAGGAGGCGACAAAGAAGGCGTGCTGGTGCTCAGCGAGTTCGCCGGCGCGGCCCGCGACCTGCCCGAGGCCCTCATCATCAACCCGTATGACACCGAGGAGTTCGCGCAGGCGATCCACGAGGCGATCATGATGGACGACAAGGAACGTCGACAACGGATGACCCGGATGCGCCTGCGCATCGAGGAGTTCAACATCTACCGTTGGGCAGCCGATTTCCTCACCGCGCTCGCGCAAGCCAAGGGTCGCGTCGATCCGAGCGAGGCCGGCCAGCCCCGGCGACCGCAGTAAGTCGGGCCGTGCTTCTCCGCACGCCGTGGTCAGTTCCCCCCCACCATTGACCGGCAACCCCGCATGATCCAAAACGCACTTCTGTTCCTCGGCGGCCTCGTGCTCCTGCTTGTCGGCGGTCGGCTGCTCGTCTCGGCCTCGGTCGACACGGCCAAGCGGCTGAAGGTCTCGCCGCTGGTCGTCGGTCTTACGCTCGTGGCCTGGGGCACCAGCGCGCCCGAACTGGCGCTCAATCTCATCTCGGCGTACAAGGGCCGGGGCGATCTGGCCCTCGGCAACGTGGTGGGCGCGAACATCTGCAACCTCGCGCTGGTGCTGGGCGTGTGCGCGCTCATCAAGCCGCTGGTGGTGCAGGAGCGGCTCATCAAGGTGGAGATCTGGCTCAACGCCGCGATCCTGGGCTTCATGGCGACCATCGCGCTGCTGACGGGCTTTGACAAGTGGCAAGCGGGGCTCATGCTGGGCGTATTCGGCGCGTACAGCATGTGGACGATCATGGCCGCGCTGCGCCAGACCGATGCGGCGGCATCGCCCGCGGCCGCCGACACGCTGGGGGACGATCCGACCCGCGACAAGGGCCCGATGGGCTGGCTCATGATCGCGTCGTGCTTCGCCGGTGGCCTGGCGCTTCTGTCGTTTGGCGGATCGCTTGCCAGCGACGGGGCTTCGGGCATCGCGCTCGCCCTGGGCGTGCCGGCGGCGATCGTGGGCGTGACCATCGTCTCCATCGGCACCACGCTCCCGGAGATGGTGACTGGCGTGATGGCGGTGCGAAAGGGTCAGACCGACCTGGCGATGGGCAACGCCATCGGCTCGTGTCTGTTCAACGCGGGCGCGATCTTCGGCATCGTCGGGCTGGTCTCGCCCCCGGGCGTGGACGCGACGCTCACGCTGCCGATCGCGTACATGGGGATCTTGGCCATCGCCCTCGTGCCCATCAGCCGGACGTTCGGCAAGACGGTGTCGCGACTGGAAGGCGGCTTGCTGCTGGCGTCGTACGCGGCGTTTCTGGCCGTGTCGGCGGTCATGGTCACACGAAGCGCATGACTAATCCCCGCCCTCGCGCCGTCGTCGCGCCCGATGATGGTGGTCGGGGAGGGGGGCGGCTCACGCACCACCTGCGCCTGGTGGACGAGTCCACGTCCACGCGGCGCGGCAAGCCCGCGGGCGTGCTGGGCGTGGAGATCTGGAACAAGGTCGGCACCACCCCGCCCACCGGCGAGCGCGGCCCGTGGAGCGAGCAGGCGCAGGCGACGATCGCGGCGTGATCGAGAAGGTGTCAGGGTGTCCGGGTGGCCAGGTGGCGAGTGGAGGCCTGCCTCCGCGCCCTGGTCACCTCGACACCTCGACACCTCGACACCTCCGCCAACATCGCCTTTGACGCCCCGGGCCCGTGCCGGGGCGTTTCTCTGCGCGCGTCGGCGGCTTACTTCATCACCCACTCCAGGAACGCCAGGATGTCGGTGTTCTGGTCGATGCTCTTCTGGGTGGGTTTGCCCGCGCCGTGGCCCGCGCTTTCTTCGATGCGGATCAGCAGCGGGCGCGCCGGGTCGACGGTGCCGGTGGGCGCGCCGGTGGCCTGCAGCGCCGCGGCGAACTTGAAGCTGTGGCCCGGGACCACGCGGTCGTCGTGGTCGGCGGTGGTGACCATCGTGGGCGGGTAGAGCGTGCCGGGCTTGGCGCGCAGCAGCGCGTGGTAGGGCGAGTACTCGCTGAGGACCGGGAACATCGCCGGGTCCTCGGAGGTGCCGTAGTCGGTCTTCCACGCCCAGCCGATCGTGAAGGTGTGGAAGCGGAGCATGTCCATGACGCCCACCTCGGGGATGGCGGCGCCGATCAGGTCGGGCCGCTGGGTCATCACCGCGCCCACGAGCAGGCCGCCGTTGGACCCGCCGCGGATGGCGAGCCGCTTGGGACTGGTGTACCCGCCCTTGACCAGGAACTCACCCGCGGCCATGAAGTCCTTGAAGGCCACGGGACGCTTCTCCTTGATCGCGGCCTGGTGCCACGCCGCGCCGTACTCACCCCCGCCGCGGATGCAGGCGACGGCGTAGATGCCGCCGCGCTCGACCCAGGCGACGTTGACGGGCGAGAAGCCGGGGGTGAGCGAGACGGTGAAGCCCCCGTAGCCGTAGAGAATGCAGCGCTCGGAGCCGTCGAGCTTGGCGTCCTTGCGGCGGGTGATGAAGAGCGGGATCCTGGTCCCGTCGAAGGACTCGTAGAAGACTTTTTCGGTGACGAAGTCGGCGCGGTTGAAGGCTACCTTGGGCTCGCGGATGAGCCGCTGCTCGCGGGTGACGACGTCGATGGCGTGGATCGTCGCGGGATGGGTGAAGGACGTGTAGGAATAGAAGGTGACGGGCGAAGTGCGGTCGGTGGAGAACCCGCCCACCGTGCCCACGCCCGGCAGGTCCACTTCGTAGTCGAGCGCGCCCAGGAGGTCGAAGACGCGGACGACCGAGGCGGCGTCCTTGAGGTACTCGATGACCAGCCGGGGCCCGACGCGCGACGCGCCGGTCATGGCCTCCGGGGCTTCGGGGATGATGGTCTTCCAGTTGGCCTTGGCGGGGGCGGCCATGTCCACCGCGACGACCTTGCCGCGCGGAGCGCCCTCGTCGGACCACACGAAGAGCGTGGTGCCCTCGGTGTCGATGACGTCAAAGCGGGTGCTGAAGTCGTCGACCAGTTCCAGGAAGCCGTAGGCCATGCCGCCGTTCTGCTTGACGAGCTGTGCGCGCGTCTTGGCGTGATCAGCGATGAAGGCCGCAGAGGCCTTGGCGTCGGCCTTCTCGCCCTGAGCCTTGATCTCCTGGCGGTGCTTGGCGAGCAGGGCGTCGTGGGCGGCGATCTTCTGGTCGAGCTCGGTGGGCTTCCAGTCCAGCGGGTGCGTGGTGAGGTCGCGGACGTACAGACGGTTGCGCGGGCTGCTGCCTTCTGAGGCGTACAAGAACAGATACCGCCCGTCGTCGGACACGCCCGCGCCCAGCGACCAGCGCGGCTGGTCGGGGCGGTGGTAGAGCAGCACGTCCTGGCTCTGCGGGGTGCCCACCTTGTGGTAGTAGACCATGGGCGACTCGTTCAGCCCCGTCAGCACCTGGTCCTGGCTGGGCTCGGCGAACCGCGTGTAAATGAAGCCCTGGTTGTCCCCGGTCCATGACATGGACGAGAACTTGACCCAGCGGATCTCGTCGGGAAGGTCCTTGCCCGTCTCGACGTCGCGCACCCGCCAGACCTGCCAGTCGCTGCCCGACTCGGCCACGCCGTAGGCCATGAGCTTGCCGTCGTGGCTCACGCTGCGGCCCGAGAGCGCGACGGTGCCCTTCTCGCTCATGGTGTTGGGGTCCAGCAGCACGCGGCCGGGGTCGGTGGGCGACTTGGCGACGTAGAGCACGCTCTGGGGCTGCAGGCCGTCGTTCTTGGTGAAGAAGACGTTCGGCCCCTTGGCCTCGGGCAGCCCGTAGCGCTCGTAGTTCCAGATTTCGGTCATGCGCGAGCGGATGGCGTCGCGCTGGGGGATCTGATCCAGGTACGCCTGCGTGACCTTGTTCTGGGCCTTCACCCAGTCCGCGGTCTGGGCGGAGCGATCGTCCTCGAGCCAGCGGTACGGGTCGGCGACCTTGGTGCCGTGGTAGTCGTCGACGGTGGTGCCGCGCTGGGTTTCGGGGTAGCGGAGGTTGGCGGGGGCGGCCATCGCGGGCGGGGCATCGGCCAGGGCCAGGGCGGCGGCGACGGACAGGGCGAGCAGGCTCATGCGGGGCGTCTCCGGATGCACGGTGAACGAGGACGAAAGCGTAGCGGCACGGGCGACGGACTGGTGGGTCTGCCGAGGTGGGAATCTCACCCGGTGTCACACGCAAAGTCTCGGGGCAGCGACGTATCGATTAGGGTCTATCTGCGGTCCTGGGGAGTCGGTCTCCACACTTTACTCAAGGGGACCTCAAACTGCCCCGACCAAGCCTTGGTCCGTAGGTGGTCGCCCAGCGCCAGAGATGGATCGCCGATGATGCGGACGGTCCATCGCTTCATGTCCGCGGGATCCGACTCGTTCCATGCGGGCGTGGGACGAAGAAATCGCACCCAGTCGACCGGCTGACCGTACTCCGAGTCCGGGAGCGACAAGCTACATACGTAGCTGAGCTGGTCGTCACAACGCAACTCGACCCGCAGCGCGACGGCGATGTCTTGAGCAAGCCCAGCGCGGCCTCGGTCGAGCTTTGCCGCGATCTCGGTATCCCAGGAACGCGAGTTGTAGCTATCGGAGTAGACACCCATGCTCAGCGCGTGCATGACTTGAGCGGTGATCTCGGGCGTGTCCACGAGCTTGATTGCGTCGGGGACATCGCCGACCCATCGAAATGGTCTGACAAACCTCCCGGTGAAGTCGCCGATCGAGACGTAGAAGGTGACCGATCGAGCGTCTGGAGCAACGTCGCCAATCTCCCAGTTCATCCCGAGAAAGTGATCGCGGAATTCACCTGGCAGTCCGGTGCTGGCCCGAAAACTCGAATACGCGACTCGACTCAGCCAGGCAGGAACAAGGAGTCTCGCCGTTGGCTTCGATCCTCTCGGCCATGCTTCACGGGTCTGCAGCACATCCATTTGACTGATGAGTTGTCGGCGATCGAGGTCCCACAACTCGCCGTCGCCGAGGCGCCGATTGAGTTCCAAAGCCATTGATGAGACTGGGAAGCTCCCGGTGGTCGAGTTGTAGATCGCAGGGGGCTCGAACACGGACACCCAACAGATCAGCACGTTGGTTGGAACAACCCCGACGAGGCCTGCCTTCTGTAGACGCGGGGTGACCTGAGCGAGGTACGCACCGAGGATTCCTAGCATCCCTAGAACGATCAGGCCGTGCCGCCGCCGCGTACGATGAAGTTGGTCTTCGCGCCGGATGACTCGACCACATTCCGGACAAACCCACGGCGGCTGAGCCTGTCCTCTCCGTGTGCCCGAGAGGTCGTACCCGCACTTTGGGCACCGCGGACCGGCGGGCAGGCCACCACCGAACAGCCCACGCACTGCTACCAGCACGCTGACGACTAACAGCAGTGCCGCCAGGGCCGTCCATAGGGGGTCCATGGCAAGCATCGTACCCAGGCATCGGGATTGTCATCTTGCTTCACCACCCCGCCGCCCCCGCCGTGGTATTCTCCGCCCATGCCGACACGGACCCTCCGCCTGGCCCTCGCCCTCTGCTCGCTCGCCGGCCTCGCCGCGCCCCTGTTGGGGTACGCGGCGCAGCCCCGGCGCATCCCGGTGACGCAGGCGAGCACCACGACCATCGAACTGACGGGCCGCGACTTCGCCGGCCTGCAACTGGGACTTGGCGCGCAGCCCGGCGAGGTGAGCCTGGGCGGGCGCAACGTCACGGTGTGGACCGAAGACCCCGTGCCCGGGCCCGAGGCGGGCACCACCATCGGCGGGCCGGTTCACCGCGCCGTGCTGGTGGGCGACGCGGAGGTGACGCTGGGCGACGTGCGCTTCAGCGCGGCGCGGGCCGTGGTGTGGATCGAGCAACTGGGCCCCTCGCCCGCTGACCCCAAGCGTTCCCTGCACCAGGTCGCGGTGTACTTCGACCGCGTGAGCGACCCGACCGCCAGCGCGGGCACCGCCGCCGCGGGCGACCGCCTGCTCGTCACCGCGATCGTCGACGGCCCGGTGGCCCTGCGCGGCGACCGCACGCAGCGCGGGCGGCCGGGTGAGAACGAGGTGGTCTTCGTCGCCGAGGCCGAGCAGCGACTGGCGAGGCACCTTCAGGACCTCCTGGGCGAGGGCGAGCTGGCCGCCGACAGCGCCGACGACATCATCGACGTGGCGCCCGTCCCGGGCATGCGCGGGCGGCGCGGGCTGGTGATCCCCGGGCTTTCGCAGCCTTACGAGCCGGGCTCCATGTACGGCGACCCTGACCGCCCGCGCACCGAGAACTCGCTGCTGGAGTCCTCCGAGGGCTCGCGGAACGAGCCGCTGTTCACCAGCCGCGGGCTCATCACCATCGCGGCGGGCGAGCCCACTCTGCTGACGGGGCCGGCGGCGGCGGGCGAGAACATCGTGGTCGTCACCGGCGGGGTGATCGTGCAGTACACCGACGGACGCCGGGAGCGCAGCCTGCAGATCTCGTGCGAGCGCGCGGTGATCTTCCTGAAGCCCGGCCCGCTGATGAACCTGGTGAGTTCGCCCGCTGAGGCGGTGGAGGGGCTGTACCTCGAGGGCAACGTGGTGGCGACCGACGGGCAATACACGCTGCGCGGGCCGCAGGTGTTCTACGACGTGAAGGCCAACAAGGCCATGGTCATGGACGCGGTCTTCTGGACCTATGACCAGCAGCGCGGGCTGCCGCTGTACGTGCGGGCCTCGTCGCTGCGCCAACTGGCGACCAACCAGTTCCAGGGCGAGCAGCTGCGCGTGAGCACCAGCAGCTTCTTCAACCCCACCTTCTCGCTGGGCGCCAGCGACGTGACCATCACCCGCGACGTGCCGCCGGGGCAGATCGCCCGCACGATCCTGAGCGGCAAAGACCTGACCGCCCGCTTCCGCGACGTGCCGTTCTTCTACTGGCCCTCCTTCGACGGCGACACCGACAACATCCCGCTGCGCGACATCCAGGTCGAGAATCGCTCCGCCTCGGGCTTCGGCGTCCGCACGCGCTGGGACCTCTTCGGCCTTCTGGGCGCCGAGGGCCCGGGGCAGGAATGGAACGCCGAACTGCTCGTTGACGGCTTCGCCCGCCGGGGCGGCGGCCTCGGCACCGACCTGTCGTGGAACACCGACAACGCCAAGGGCGGCATCTTCGCGTACACGCTCCCCTACGACAGCGGGACCGACGTGCTGTCGTCGGGCGCTGAAGAGGACCGCGACGGCATGTTCCGCGGGCTGTTCCTGGGCGAGCACCGCTGGCAGATCAGCGAGAACTGGACCGCGTTCATGGAGCTCGCCGCCGTCAGCGATGCGAACTTCGTGCAGGCGGAGTACGAGAGCCTGGCCCGCACGCGCCGCGAGTTCACCAGCAGCGCCAACCTCCGCCGGATCGAGGACAACACGCTGCTCTCGCTCATGGTCCGCGGCAACCTGAACACCTTCACGCCCAACCAGTACCTGCTGCAGAGCCAGGGCTACGACGTCGCCAAGTTCCCCGAGATCACCTACGTGCGCAGCAGCGACGACGTGCTCTCGGGCATCGCCCCCGGCGTGCTGACGTACAGCAGCGAGTATCGCCTGTCGCGCATGGCGCTGAACCTGACCCAGAAGAGCCCCAAGGCGCTGGGCTTTGACACGGTGGGCCTCAGCCAGGACGCCTTCGGCATCGGCGACCCCAACCAGATCATCGAGAACGCGCGCGAGGCCCAAGGCTTTGACGAGAACTTCGCCACCCGCTTCGACACCCGCCACGAACTCTCCAGCCCGCTCGATCTGGGTCCCGTGCGGCTCAACCCCTTCGTCGTCACCCGCTTCACCGGTTATGACCGGCAGTACTCCAACTTCGCCAGCCTCAACGGCTTCGACGGCGACGACAGCCGCTATCGCGCCTGGGCCGCCGCGGGCCTGCGGGCGTCCACCAGCATCACCCGCGTCTATGACGACGTGAACCTGCAAATGCTCGACATCCACCGCATCCGCCACATCATCGAGCCCAGCGCCACCCTGTGGGTCGCCGGCACCAACCGCCCCGACGGCAGCCTGCCCATCTACGACGACCGCGTCGAAGGCATCAACCAGGGCACCACCTTCCGCGCCGGCGTGCTCCAGACCTTCCAGACGCAGCGCGGCGGCGAAGGCCGCTGGCGCACGGTGGACGTGCTGAAGTGGGACACCAACATCGTGTATTCCGCTGACAACGCGGAAGAGGAGTCCCCCATCGGCCGGTTCATCGACTACCGCCCCGAGTACGGGCAACTGGGCAAGTTCATCGACACCGACCTGATCTACCAGGCCACCGACGCGCTGGCGATCACCGGCAACACCGTGTACGACTTTGACGAGAACCGCACCGCCCGCGTCAGCGCGGGTCTCATCTGGCAGCAGTGGAGCGACCTTTCGTTCTTCTCCGAAGTCCATTACCTCAACGAGCGCGACGCGACGTACGTCACCGTGGGCGGCGACTTCCGCGTCACCGCCAAGTGGCGCGTCGGCGCCAGCACCACGTACGACGTGGAAGAGTCCAACATGCAGGGCGCGACGCTGCGGCTGCGCCGCGAGTTTCCCCAGGTCATCATGGGCGCCAACCTCACGTACAACAACATCACCGACGAGGTGGGCGTGGGCGTCGAGGTCATCCCCACCGGACGCGACTACCGTCTCACCCAGCTCCGCCGGCTTGACACCGGCGCGCTCGACCGCGGCTTCACCGAGGGCGGCGACGCCGGATACTCGGAGGGCCCGCTGGGCGGAGGCACCGGACGATGAGCGTCACGCAAGCGCAGGGATTCCTCGCCGCCGGCACCACCGCCGGGCTCAAACCCTCGGGCAAGCCCGACCTCTGCCTCATCCATCGCTCCGTGCCCGCCGGCCCAGGCGTGGGCTTCGCCGCGGTGTTCACGCGCAACGCGGTGGTCGGCGCTCCGGTCATCATCGGGCGGGCGGCGCGCGAGGCCGTCCTCGCGGGGCGCGCCGAGCCCGTCAGCACCATCCTCATCAACGCGGGCAACAGCAACAGCGCCACCGGCGAGCAGGGCGTGCGCGACGCGCGGCGCTGCATGGAGGCCGCCGCCGGCGCGCTGGGCATCGCGCCCGACCGTGTGCTGCCCGTTTCCACGGGCGTCATCGGGCGGCCGCTGCAGGTGGGCAAGATCGTGGACGCCGCGACGGGGCTGGCCAAGTCGCTGGCCTCGGGCGAAGCCGCGGACGACGCCGCCGCCGCCTGCATCATGACCACCGACCTGGTGCCCAAGCGCTCCGCCCGCCGCGTGAACATCGCCGGACGGCAGATCACCATCGGCGGCATCGCCAAGGGGTCGGGGATGATCGCCCCGCAGCTCGACAGCGCGGCGGGCCCGCGCCCGCCCAGCGCCACCATGCTGGCCTTCATCACGACCGACGCGCCCATCGCTTCGCCCGACCTTCAGGCCGCGCTCGAGCACGCCGCCCATCGCTCGTTCGACCGCATCAGCGTCGACAACCACCCCTCGTGCAGCGACACCGCCGTCGCGCTCTCGTCGGGCGCGGCGGGCGGGGCACCGATCACCCGCGGCTCGCCCGCCTTCGACGCGTTCGCCGAGGCCCTGCACGCGGTCTGCACCGACCTGGCCGAGCAGATCGTCACCGACGGGGAGGGCGCGACACGCACGTTCCGCGTGCTGGTCAAAGGGGCCCGCAGCGCGGGCGACGCCGAGGCCATGGCCCGCCAGGTCGTCAACAGCCCGCTGGTGAAGTGCGCCATCCACGGTCGCGACCCCAACTGGGGACGCATCGTCACCGCCGCGGGCAACGCCGGCATCGCCTTCGACACGGCGCACGCCTCGCTCACCATCGGCGGCATCGAGGTGTACAAGGCGGGCGTGCCCGTGGTCACCGCGCTCACCGACCCGCGCCTGGCCCAGGCTATGGCCGCCAAGCGGGTGGAGTGCGTGCTCACCGTGGGTCACGGCCCGGGCGAAGCGTGGATGCTCGGGTGCGACCTGTCCAAGGACTACGTCAGCATCAACGCCGACTACACGACCTAAGGCTGTGACGAGCGAGCCCCGGCGTATGTCGGCCGGGTACTCGGCTACTTCTTCACCACCTTCGCCATCGCCGCGTCCTTCTCCGCGTCGCTCAGCGCGTCCCAGCCCTCGGGGCAGTCATCGCAGCAGAAGCCCAGCGCCTGCCCGCGCCACATCCGCACCAGTTCCACCGGCGAGCGCCCACCCTTGACCGGGTGCTCTTCCATCATGGGGCAGAACGCGTTGGCCACGGCCACCTTGCCCTCGGCATCGGCCTTGGGCATGCCGCTCTCGGCCGCCTTGGGCTCCGCCGGTGCGGGTTGAGCGGGCGCGGCGGCCCCTGCCTGCCCCGCGGGCTTGCCGCGTTCCTGGCAACCGCCCGCGACCATGACCGCCAGCACCGACGCAAAGGTGAGGATGTTCCGCATGTCTGTCTCCCGTTGTGGCCCCCGGCTTTGGCCGCTCCCGAGGCGGCTCCGGGCCGGGCTCGCACCTAGACTTTACGCTCGATTCGCCCCAGCGAAAGGCCCCGGCATGTCCGAGTCATACGGCGCACTCGCCACCGACTTCTTCGTCAATCAGCGGCTGCAGTTGAAGATGGACATGCCCGCGGAGCGCGACGCGGTCCTCCCTCTCTTCGAGCGCGTCCGGCGTGATTTCAAGCACATGACCCGCTTCCGCCGCGGACCGGGCGAACTGACACTGGAATCCGAAGGCCCGGACGACAGCGCGGGCCTGCCCCACCAGTGGGTCGCGCTGCGTCGCAACTCGATGCGCTCCAGCGTGCTGAACCCCGAAGGCCCGCGCGGCGCGTACAAACTCCACAAGCTCCTGCTCGACGTCGCCCCCAACTACCTCTCCATCAGCCCGCTCGACATCGACTATCTCGAACTGCTCTTCGCCTTCGACCTCACCTGCGCCGCCAACCACGACGCCATCGTCTTCGACGCGCTCATGAGCCCCGCCGGCGGGCAGCCCGCCCACGCCCCGCCCCTGGCCTCGCTGCTCGACATCCGCGGGGCCACGCCCGTGGAGTTCCAGCCCATGTTCGTCGTCTCGCTTTCCGAGGCGATGGACATCCAGGCCCAGTTCGAGGTCAAGACCCGCACCCGTCCCGGCAAGCCCGGCGAGTTCGAGTCCGCGCCCATCACCGTCATGCTCTCCATGCGGCAGTTCTCCGCGCCCGCCGACGTCAAGGACCTCAAGGAGGCGTTCAACACCCTCGCCGCCCGGGGCGAAGAACTGCTGGACTCTCACGTCATCCCCAAGTTGCTCATGCCCATCCGCGAGGCCATCGCCTCCTCCGGCAGCGCGTAACCCCCCATCCACCTCCACGCCGTGACGCCCCGACTCCTGTCCATCGCGCAGTCGACCACGACGCCAAGCACGGGCAGCTTCTCTTCCGTGCTCGAACTCATGGCGCTCATCGCCGTGGGCATTGGCGTGCTCGTGGGCGCGCTGCTGCTGCTGAAGAATCTGCGCGCCCGCACCGTGGGCGGCCCGGGCGGCTCCACCGCCGCCGTGAGCGCGCTCGAAGAGCTGCGTCGCCTCCGCGACACGGGGCAGATCACGCACCGGGAGTTTGAGGAGGCCCGGCTCAAGCTCATCGCGAAGGTCTCCGCTCGCATGGCGGCTGAGAAGGCCGCGCAAGCGGATTCCTCCAGTGGTAAACCCGCGGCCCGACCCGTGCCCCGCCCGACGGAACTGCGAACCCACAATCCCACGCCCCCGCAGCGTCCGTAGACGAGTTATCCCACAGGATCCCAGCACGATCCCCAGACAATCGGACCGGATAACCCCTTTTTCGCGCGATCTTGACCGTGGTTGAGCCCTTCGGTCGATCAACCGATACACTGTCAGGGCCTACCGGCCCACTCACGCGGCCGACCAGTGCGTATATAGAGAGGCCGCCCCATGGCTAAATCCCGTCAGGACAACGACATGAATAACCAAGGCGGCGCAAGCGAAAGCGGGAACGGGAACGGGGGCGGTGGCTTTCGCGGTCGCCGGCTGACCACATGTTCTTTCTGCGGCAAGAGCAGCCGCGAAGTGGGCCCCATGGTCGAGGGCCCCAATGACGTCTACATCTGCGGCAACTGCACCGATCTGTGCCAGAACATCTTCAAGCAGGAACGCCGCCGCGTGGGCTCCAGCGGGCCGGTCTTCTCCGAGATCCCCGCGCCGCGCCAGATGAAGGAGTTCCTGGATCAGTACGTGATCGGGCAGACCGCGGCCAAGCGCGCCCTGTCGGTCGCCGTGTACACGCACTACAAGCGCCTGTCCCAGGTCAATCGCGAGGAAGGCGCCGTCGAACTCGACAAGAGCAACATCCTGCTCATCGGGCCCACCGGCTCGGGCAAGACGCTGCTCGCCCGCACCCTCGCCCGAATCCTCAAGGTCCCCTTCGCCATCGGCGACGCCACCACCCTCACCGAGGCCGGCTACGTCGGCGAGGACGTGGAGAACCTGCTCCTCAAGCTGCTGCAGAGCGCGGACTTTGACATCGAGTCCGCCCAGCGCGGCATCATCTACATCGACGAGATCGACAAGATCGGCAAGACCAGCAACAACGTCTCCATCACCCGCGACGTCTCGGGCGAGGGCGTGCAGCAGGCCTTGCTCAAGATGCTCGAGGGCACCGTCGCCAACGTCCCCCCGCAGGGCGGCCGCAAGCACCCCGAGCAGCAGTACATCCAGCTCGACACCTCCAACATCCTCTTCATCTGCGGCGGCACGTTCGTGGGCCTCGAGGACATCATCCGCCGGCGCATCGGCAAGGCCCGCATCGGCTTCACCGACCAGGTGGACGTGGCCACGTCGGAGCGCGAGACGGAGCAGTTGCTGTCGCAGGCCCAGCCCGACGACCTCGTCGAGTTCGGCATGATCCCCGAGTTCGTGGGCCGCTTGCCCGTGCTCGCCCCGCTCATGCCCATGACGCTGGACACGATGATCCACGTCCTCACCGAGCCCAAGAACGCGATGGTGAAGCAGTATCAGCACCAGTTCGCGATGGAAGGCGCCAAGCTCACCTTCACCGACAAGGCGCTGCGGGCCATCGCCCAGAAGGCGCTGAAGCGCCAGACCGGCGCCCGCGGCCTGCGTGCGGTCATGGAAGAGGTCATGATCGACCTCATGTACGACCTCCCCGAGAACGCCGGGCAGAACAACGAGTACGTCATCGACGAGGCCGACATCACCCGCCCGCGCAAGCTCGCGGACCTGCGCGTGAAGCGTAAGGAAATCGCGTAAAGGGGCTTTGGGCACCAGGCATCGGGCAAGCGGTACCGGACGCGACGCGTAAGCGAGCGTTGTTCACACTGCTTGCTCGCGGCACTCCGCTGAGTGATCGCTTTACAGCATGACATCCGGTGGCCCAGGTGTCCCGCCTGTGCCCGGACGGCCGCGGACTCAGTCCAGGCGACACGCCGCCACCAGCCCTCTGAAGCAGCCACCAAGCACACCCCCGGCCAAGCCAACGGGGCATGCCGGATTCTCACGCCCTACGGCCCACGCACGACGCACCACGCCCTATCCTCGGGCCTTATGGCGATCGCCCCCTTCACCGGTTCCGAGACCTTCAAGGCCCCCGTCGAGCGCGTCTACGCCCTGCTCACCACCGCGGGCGAGCTCAAGGACTGCATGCCCGACGTGGTCTCCACCGAGGTCGTCAGCGATCTGGTGCTCAAGGGCAAGGTCGCGCCGTCCTTCTCCTTCATCCGCACCAAGCTCTCCTTCACCCTCACCATCGAGCGCACAGAGGTGAACAAGGTCGCCAAGAACCGCAACGCCTCCGACGGCATCGGCGCCCGCATCACCATCGAGTCCACCATGCACTTCTCCCCCACCGCCGACGGCGGGACCAAGGTCGACTGGGAAGGCCGCCTCACCGAACTCAAGGGCCTCGTCTCCATGGCCCCCGCCGGCCTCATCACCGGCGCGGCGGAGAAGACGATCGCGGCGACGTGGGCGCTGGTGAGGAAGAAGCTGGGGGAGTGAGGGGCCGCAAACAGACCGCCCCACCCCCACCCAGTACCGCGCAGCTCAGCATCCGTCCCCAAACGCGTTTACGAAGGCGATGATGTCATCCACGGTGAGCTGCCCATCCGGTGGCGCCGGGGGACCGCCGATGCCGCACACATCCGCCTGGCTGCAGGGAGACGCTCCCGGGCAGCCTGAACCATCCCCGTACAGGTTCACGAACACGATGATGTCGTCGACGGTGAGTTGACCATCGTGGAACGCCAAGGGTGGAGTCGAACCGACGCTCGCGATATCTGCGAGGTTGCAGGGCGCAGGGTCGCACCCGTCCGGCACGCCGTTGTTGTTGACATCGGGCAGCGAGCCCGCGCGGATCTGGCCGTAATCGACGATGCCGTCGTTGTTGCAGTCGGCTGACCACTCGACGATATAGGCATAGGTTCCGGTTCTGACCCAGCCGCTACTGATGTCCGGGAAGTCCCCCCACGCCCCGGTAGAGAGTCGGACGATGTGCAGGTAGTCCTCGGGCACGCCGTTCTGGTTGTTCGGCTCGCCCGGATCCCAGTTGGTGTATTGCCAAGGCTCGCTCGTCACCCACCGCCAGCCCCCAGCAGGCTCTGAGAAGCTTGCGCTGCTTCGATCCTGGTAACCGCCAATCCATGGGCCCCCATACTCGTTCTGCCAGAGTTCAGGACGACCCGCCGCGAAGGCGGTGATGAAGTTCTGCTCGGATGATGAGGTGATCGTCGCCAAATGCCCACCAAGAGCCTCGGCTTGCACCTTCGCGGAAGGCCACTCAATCGGCGTTGGAGATCGGTAACCCTGATACCAATGCCCGTTGCCTCCTTCGCTGGCAGCCCACTGGACGGCGCCGGGCACTGGGCTTTCGCACCCATCCGGCACGCCATTGTTGTTGACGTCAGGTAGTGCACCCGCACGGATCTGGCCGTAATCGACGACGCCGTCGTTGTTGCAGTCCGCGTCCCATTCAATGATGAAAGAACGCACATCCTCGTCGTCGAAGGTATCTGCCCAGACCGGGCCCGGGGTCTGATTTACGCCCACACCAAAGGCAAGCCAATTCTGACCTGCAGAGTCAGGCTGTGCCGGATACCACGAAGCGAAGGAGAATGGTTCCGACGTAACCCAAGCCCAAGTGCTGGACCCAAGGGGCTGGCGTCTTGCGCCTAGCCATGGACCGTAATTCCATCCCAGCGTGACGTTATTGTTCCACGCACCCGGAACTTGTAGGGTTCGAGCGAACACCCATTGGTTTTCGATCTGGCTCGACAGCGTTGCCAAGTGGCCGCCGCGACCAACAGCCTCGGCACTGGCCTGCTGCCAGGTTATCTGCTGGCCTTTCGTAACCACCGCGTACCAGTGCCCATTTCCGCCATCGGCCGCCGTCCACTGAACCGCTTCCAACAACGACGCTCCGGACACTGAAACCCACGACACACCCGCGCCAAGCGCTCCACTCGCCAGATTGCCCGTCGCGTCCTGAGTGGCAGTGCCGCCTCCTTCGTCGAACTTGAAATAGGCCACCAGACCCGGCGTTGCGGGCGGCAGGCTCTGCGACATGGACCCCTGAATTTCGCTTGGCGACCTCACCACGTTCCAGATGCGCAGTTCGTCCATCTCGCCGGTGTAGTTGTGGCCGGGCCAATCCCCCGCTCCGCCCAAGACCAGCCGGCGGGTACTGTCACCGATCGATGGGCCAAACGACGCGGCGATGTGCCCGGTCGATTCGGTCCTCAGCGTGCCGTTGACGTACAGCCGGTGCGTGTTGGAGGTGATGTCGATCGTCATGGCCACGTGCGTCCACTGGCCAAGCGTCCACGCCCCTGGGGCTTCGGTGGCTGTGCAGCCCGGGCGATAAAAGGCCCATCCTGTGAGATGGCCACTCCCCGGGAAGTACGCCGGATTGAGCGCCATGTCGAACGCGCGATCAGACTCGCACCCCCAACCATCGCCCTGCTCGATGAACCGTTGATTAGCGCTGGTCGAAAGGGGCCGAATCCAACACTCGACCGTCGCGCGGTTACCCAGCGAGAGGGCCGGACCGTCGGGGATGGTGATGAGCCCGCCGTTAAAGGACACGGCGTGGCCAGGGGAAGGCGGCCCGCTCGCCTTCGCTCCTGAAGCCAAGATGGCGACCACCAAGCACGCAGTCAAACGAGTGAACATCTTGGAGACCTCCCGATGTGCTGTCCCAGGGCGGGACACTTCACACACTTAAACGGAGCAGAGTCGCCTTGATGGACATTTGCACTCGATTATAGAGGATGTTGTCCAGCGGTGTCTAACCGCTCCGTTGACACACGGGACGCGATCTGTACACTCTCTGTGTGCCTTCCTCAGAACCGCCAGACGCCCCTACTCCAGCCGCGTCCCATCTGTCCGACTTGATCAGCCGGAACTATGACACTCTGCGTCGCCTTGCCACGGCGAAGGCTCAAGGCCGAGGCGTTTCGCCAAGTTCGCTACTTCAGGAGGTGGTCACCCGCATTCTCCGCCAACCCGAGGCACCACAAAACGACGAGCACCTCGGCGCTGTCGCCTGGCAACTGATGGGGTGGATCCTTATTGACCGCGCCCGCTCGGAGTCGTCTCGCAAACGACGGGAGCGGGCCAACGCGACCGGCGGAGCCAACCAGACGCCCAGCGGATCGCACGCTCCGCCAACACAACTGTTCGACGCCTTGTCCGCACTGGCGGAGCTCAGTCCGCGCAAGGCCGAGGCTCTGACCCTGTCGGCTTTGTGCGGCCTGTCGTACGAGCGGATCGCCGAGCTTCTCGCCGTGAGTTCAAAGACCGTTCAACGGGACATCGAGTTTGCCCGCGCGTGGGTTGCCTCGCACATACAGGCCACGGCGAACACGAGGTGACGCTTGGACAGGGCCGCATTCCAACAGCTGGAAGAGGCGTATGAGCGTGCGTGCGAGCGCCCCTCATCCGATTGGCCGGCATTAGTCGCCGACTTGGAATCACGCACACCCGGAGCCGGCGAGAGGCTGCGGCTCATGTTGAGCACCAGCACCGCGTCGGTGCCGACCGCCATTTACTCGGCGCTGACGACCTCGACTGAACCCGAAGCTGAACACCCTCCGCGGATCGGCCCCTATCGGCTCATCGCGGAGATTGGGCAGGGGGGATTCGGTGTTGTTCACTTGGCGGAGCAAACAAGCCCGATCCGCCGGCTGGTGGCCCTCAAGGTCATCAAGCCGGGGATGGACACGCGGCTTGTTCTTCGTCGCTTTGAGGCCGAGCGCGAGGCCTTGGCGCGTATGGACCACCCGGCGGTGGTCGCTGTTCTCGACGCCGGCGCGACGGAGGCTGGACGGCCGTTTGTCGTCATGACCCTGGTGCCGGGCCTGCCGATCACCGCGTTCTGCGCCAGTGAGGGGTTGAGTCTGGGCGATCGGGTGCGCTTGATGCTCCGAGTCTGTCGCGGAGTTCAGCACGCCCATGCGAAGGGCGTGATTCACCGAGATCTGAAGCCCAGCAACATCCTGGTCTGCATGATCGACGGCGTTCCCGAGCCTCGCATCATTGACTTCGGGCTGGCCAGAGCCCTCGGCGACGACCCCCAGATTGGAGCCACCGCCACGATCGCGGGCATGCCGCTCGGCACGCCTGAGTACATGAGCCCGGAGCAGGCGAGGGGACAGCACACCGATGCGCGGAGCGATGTGTACGCACTCGGCGCCATCCTCTATGAACTGCTTGCCGAGCGCCCACCATTCGTTCGTTCCCCTGACGAGCCCAACGCCCAGCACCTCCTCAGGGCGGTGATTGAGCAGCCTGCGCTCAGCCCATCGCGTGTCCATGGCGCACGTCTACCGAGAGAACTGGACTGGATCGTTCTGCGGTGCCTCGAGAAGGAGCCCAATCGTCGCTATCAAACCGTGGAATCGCTCGCCGCCGATCTCGAGCGCTATCTCGCGGGCGGGCGCGTGGAGGCCGGCCCGACAGCCCGCACTTACCGCGTCGGTCGGTGGGTGAGGCGACGCTGGGTTCCCCTCTCGATTGCAAGCCTCTTCGTGGCCGTCCTCGCCGGGGGCGCAGTTCTGGCACTGACGTTTGGCTATCGCGAGCGACAGCAGCGAGTACGCGCACAGAGTCTCAGCGAGCTCAATCGTCGGATGATCACCGGACTCAACCCCGAAGTCGCACGTGGACGCGACCGCACGCTGCTACTCGAACTCGTCCGATCCGCCCGACGTGCGCTGGAGGAGGGCATCTACGACGACACCGTGCGCGGCGAGGCCACGCTGACCATCACCCTCGCGCTCCATGCCGCGGGCGAGTTCGCCGAGGCACACGACGCAGCGGTCGACACGTTATCAATCCTCGATTCTCTTGATTCCGCCGACACGTCGGACAAGGCCGACGTGCTGATGGTGATCATCTCCACGCTGGAAGAGATCACGGGTTCCGCTGGTGCCGAGTGTGTTGCAGCCAGAGCTCGGCTCCTGCAAATGCTCCCGCACGCCTACTCCGCCGGTGACCCGCGCCTGTACTGGGCCCGATATGTCGCGCTGCGGCCGGACATTCTCTTTGACGACGTGCTCGCGCTCTCACGCGAAGCGGACGCTGCCCTGGGACCGGATCACCCCGTGGCCCTTCGGCTGCTCATGCGCGTCGCGGCCCATCTGGTGCCGCACCCCGTACGGGCGATGACCTACGTAAACGAATACGAACGACGCGTAGCCTCGGCCTTTGGGCCCGACGCGCCGGAGCGATATGCGAATCTCGCGCAGCGTTCGATGTACATCGCCAACACGGAAGGCCTGGAGGCGGCCATCGCGTGCCTTCGCGAGCGACTGCCGGATGCTCAGCGCGTTCTGGGAGATCGCGCACCGGCCGTCATTCGGTCAATGAGCAACCTGGGGTACAGCCTGCTGGAAGTGGGCGAATTCGCCGAGGCAGAGGAGTGGCTTCTGCGGTCTCGCCGCCTGGGGGCCGAGTCTTATGGGCCCGACTCACCTTGGATTCGGTTCATTGATGTGCAGCTTGTCCGCTGCTATGTCAAGTCGTCGCGAACAGCGGAGGCTCGCACGCTCACCCAAGATCTGCTCCGGCGCCGATCGGTCCCGCACCAACAGAAGCTGGCCTACCCACCCATGGGGGCGGACCTCCTCACTGAACTCGCGGAGATCCTCCGAGATGGAAACCTCCCCGAAATGGCAGCGGAGGTCGAGCGTGAGATCGACCAGCTTCCCCAACCCAGTCCATGAAGGACGCGGGGGAGCAGGGAGTTAAAGAGAGAATGTCAGCCTTCGCCCTTTACTTGAACGCCTCAAAATCCTTCCCCAGCAGCGCACACGCCATCTTCAGCTTCATCACCTCGTCCGTGCCCTCGTAAATCCGGCACACGCGCACGTCCTGCAGGTGGCGGAAGGGGCGGTAGAGCTCGCTCCAGCCGCGGCCGCCGAAGACTTGCACGGCGTGGTCGCTGGCTTCCCAGGCGGCGTTGCTCGCGAAGAACTTGGCTTGGGCCACGCGGGTGTCGGCTTCCTTGAGCAGCGCGGCGTCGCCGGGGTTCTGATCGCTGATTTCCTTGGCGATGGCGGCCCGCTCGATCATCGCGTCGCTGGCGGCGCGGGCCATTTCGATCTTGGCGATGTGATCCTGAACCAACTGGTGCTTGCCGATGGGCTTGCCGTGCTGCTCGCGCTCGCGGGCGTAACGGATGACTTCGTCCAAGCAGTCCTCGATCGCGCCCAGGCAGCCCGAGGCCACCGACAGACGCCCCGAGACCAGCGTGTGCATGGCGATGCGGAAGCCCTCGCCCTCCTTGCCCAGCAGGTTGTCGGCCCGAACCGGGTGGTTCACCATCTCGAACATCGCGGTGTCGCTGGTATACATGCCCGGCTTGGCGTGCAGCTGCTCGCCCAGGAACGTGTCGGGCCACGTGCCGTCGGCCTTCTTGCCCGTGTCCACGATGATCGCGCTCATGCGCCGGTCGGCGCCCGTCTTGCCCTCGGGGAACGCGAAGACCACCACCGCGTCGGCGATCGAGCCGTTGCTGATGAGGTACTTCACGCCGTTGAGGATCAGCTTGTCGCCCTCGCGCCGGTAGGTCGTGGTGCCTTCGAGCGGGTTAGAGCCCGCGTCCGGCTCGGTGAGGCCGAAGGCGAGGATGAGCTCACCCTTGCACGACTTGGGCAGGTAGCGCTGCTTCTGGTCCTCGGTGCCGTAGCGCCAGATCGGGTACTGCCCGATCGACGTCTGCCCGCTGAAGAACGTGCGCGGGCCGGTGCCTTCCTTGTTGATGCGGGCCAGGCACTTGGCGTACGTCCACGAGTCGGCCCCGCGCCCGCCGTACTGCACGGGAATGGGCAGCCCGCAGATGTTGTACTTCTTCGCAAGGTTGATGATGGCGTCGTTGAAGCGGTGCTCGACGTAGCACAGCTCTTCGATGGGGCGCAGTTCCTGGCAATACGCCTCCACGTCCGCGATGATCTTGGCCTTCGCCTCCGCGCTCAGCGGGGGCTTGGTGAGCGTGCCGTTGGCATGGGAGTGTGCGGCGGCGGGGGGGGGCGACTGGGTGGTGGTGGCCATGGTGAATGATACCTCGGGCTAGGCGCCGAACCGCACAGAACGAACAGTCGGGGCCAGTAACTTGGGAAGGTCTCGCGGTCCTTTCCGGACTGGACGTTCCAGCGGCATGGGGGCTGTTCGGGCGAGAGGGACCAATTCCCAGTCCCTCCGGCAGACCGCTTCGGACCCTGACACCCACCGGATGCGAGGGAGCCTGAGTCGCCTAATACTTCCCCGTCGTGTCCGCCCTTTCCCCCCCCACCCCCACGCCCCCCCCCCCGGCCCCCGCGCGCCCCACCGCGCTCGCCGCGCCCGGGCGCCACGGCCTGCTCTTCACGGGCTTTGAGCCCTCGGGCGATGACCACGCCTCGATGGTGATCGCCGAACTGCGACGCCGGCACCCCAGCCTGCCCATCTACGCCTGGGGCGGGCCGAAGATGGAGGCCGCCGGAGCGACCATCGTTGAACGCACCGGCGAGCACGCCGTCATGGGCATCCCCGGCGTGGGCAAGATCATCGAGCACATCCAGATCAACCGCCGGATCGAGGAGTGGCTGGACAAGAACAAGCCCGCGCTGCACATCCCCGTCGACTCGCCCGATGCCAACTTCCCGATCTGCCGGATGGCCAAGGAACGCGGGATGCGCGTCGTGCATCTTGTTGCGCCGCAGCTCTGGGCCTGGCGCGAGGGGCGCATCCGCAAACTGCGCCGGCTCTCCGATCTGGTCCTGTGCGTGCTGCCGTTTGAAGAGCAGTGGTTCCTCACCCGCGGCGTGCCCGCCAAGTTCGTGGGCCACCCGCTGTTCGACGTCCCCCTCGACTTTGACCGCCTCGACCAGCGCGCCGGGCTCATCGGCGCCGGCTCGCCCAAGGTCGCGCTCATGCCCGGCTCGCGCCCCGGCGAGGTGAAGAAGTCCGCCTTCCCGCTGCTGGACGCCTACCGACGCATCAAGGCCGACTTCCCCGCCGCCCGCGGGTGCTTCGCCCTCACGCGCCAGCACTACGAGGACTTCCTGCGCGCCAAGGCCAAGGACACGGGCGACTGGCCCGCCGACCTGGAGGTGGTGATCAGCGACACCGACGCGGTCATCCGCTGGTGCGACATGGCGCTGGTCGCCTCGGGCACCGTGACGCTGCAGGTGGCCCGCCAGCGCAAGCCGATGGTCACGTTCTACCGCTTCGGCAAGACCTGGCGGCTGCCCCTGGGCATCATCGGCCCGCTCATGTTCAAGACCCAGTTGTTCACGCTCCCCAACCTCATCGCCGGCAAGCGGATCGTGCCCGAACTGGTCCCCCATTACGGCGACGGCCAGGCCCTGGCCGTGGGCGTGTACCGCTACATGCGCCAGCCCGGCTACGCCGACGACCAGCGCCGCGAACTGGACGCGGTGTGCGCCAAGTTCGAGGGTCGCAGCGCGAGCATCGGCGCCGCCGACGCCATCGAGCAGGTCGCCGGCCTGGCCCCCGCAACACGCCCCAACTGACCCTTTGGAGCCTACACTCGGCGACCAAGGCCCCGTCGTCTAGCGGCTAGGACGCGACCCTTTCAAGGTTGAGGTGCGGGTTCGATTCCCGCCGGGGTCATTTAGCCGGCTTCGCCGCTCGCCGCGCTTCCGCCGCGATGTCCTTCGCCCGCTCTTTGCCCTCAAGCGCTTCGGCCTGATCGGCCCGGGCCTGGCCGTTCGCCAGCGCCGCCAGCACCATCGCCGCCCGTTCCTCGTCAGCCTCTCGCAAAAGCGCGGCTCCCGGCGCGTCGTTGCCCCGCGCCAGCGCCGTGGCGTATGCCCGGCAGAGTTCCACCGTGCGCGTCATCGTGTGCACACGCCGCGCGATCGCCGTCGCCCGTTCATCCAGCCCGTTCATCATCCGCCGGGCCTTGGCGTCCTGACGCTTGAGCCGATCCACGGGCTCCGCGCCGCCGCTGGGCTGCCAGTGGCACGCCGGCAACATGAACTCCCAGGCCACGCGCTCGCCCACCGGCATGATCAGCGAGGCGTCCGGGTCGTTGAGCGCCGCGTCCAGGAACGCCAGGTTCTCCTCGTGGTCCCCGATCGCCCGCGACAGCATGAGCACGTCAAACACCGCGGCGTGATCGCGGAGGTCCAGCCGCTCCATCATCGCCCTTCTCACGTCAGCAAACCGCGCCTTGGCCGGCGGGTGCTTGCTGATCAGCGCCGCGATGTCGGGCGTCACCGTCAGCCAGCGGGCGAAGGTGAAGCGGTCGTCCCAGGCGTCGCCACGCTCCCAGAGCCAGGTGTAGAGACCCGCGGCGCGCCTCAGGTCTTCCGGTTTGTCGCTGGCGAGCAGCGACTGCGCCTCGCGCAACCTCGCCAGCAGCGGCTCAAGCCCCGGCGCGGTCGGATCGGGAGCGCCCGCCGCAGCCTCGTCGCTCACGCCGTGCATGAACCTCGCGGGCTCCTCGGCCCGTTCCGCCGGCGCGGGCGAGAGCGTGTCATCCTTACCGCGCGACGTCCAGTCGAGTTTGAACCCCAGCCCCAGAAAGGCCTCGCCCGGCCGACCCGGCCCGGCCACGCGCGACTTCTTCGGCGGTGCGCCCGTGCCGAACATCCGGACCCACTTGCCCTCGCGGAACACCAGCGGGTCGGCGTCTGGGCCCGGGTTCATCTCCGACTCCGTCAGCGTGCGGATCGTGTCCAAGTCCGTCAGCAGCACCGCCATCGCGTAGCGATCCACCCAGCGGCGAATCGGCGCGGCTTGGTAGTCCGCCAGGGCCTTCTTCTGGCGGTCCGCGTTGCCCGCGATCTCCACCAGCAAGAGACGCCCCTTCGCCCTCGACTCATCCAGGGCGTCCTTCAAGGGCCGCTTGACGAGCAGTTGCTCCGCAGTCGGCGGCGCGCCCATCAGCCCAGTCGCTCCTGCGCTCAGCATCAACCCCGCCACCACCGCCCAAGCCATGTTGCTCACGCGAGTTCTCCTGCTGATCGCCCCGCGAAGTCGCCGCCGGAATGCCGCCAGCCGATCGTTCAGGGTATTTCGCGATCGTGAGGGTCGCGCGAGCGGGGCTGATCAGGCGCAAGCCGCTCCCCGCCGGGGGTGCGAACGTGCTCCAGAGCCTCCGCCGTGCGATGAACGTGATCGGGCCTGTGCCCGAGTTCGTCCACCAAATACGTCTCCCATTGCCGATGGGCGCGGATGATCTCTCGGGCGCGCTCCCGTCCCAGCGCTGTCAATCGCACGCCGCCGACCGTGGACTCAATCTCCCCCGCGCGGATGGCCTCCCGACGGGCCGAACGCCCGGCCGCCCCCACCGGCGGCCGCGCCGCGGGCTCGCCCGCGCGCCCCTCCTCGATCCGCCAAAGCGCGCCCAGGAGGTCCTCCCTCGCCACGGTCCGCGCCAGTTGCCGCTGCCTGATCCGCCGCGCGATCAGCCCGTGCCGCGGCCCGCAGACGATGCACGCCAGCAGCACAACGCCGCCCATCACCGCGATCATCCCCGCCGCCTGCAGCGAGTGTCCAAAGCCCACCCACTCCGGCCCGACGATCGCCAGCACATACCCGCTGACGGCGCACACGCCCGCGATGATCACGCTCAGGACCACCTGGCGCGAGAGCCGGTCGGTCAGGTGCCGCGCCGCCGCGGGGGGGCACACCAGCATCGATACCACCAGAATCGAGCCCACCGCCTCAAAGCTCGCCACCGTCGCCGCCGCCACCAGCACCGTCAGCCCGGTGTGAATGATCCAGCTCGGAAAGCCCAGCGCGTCGGCCATCGCGGAGTCAAAGCACGCCAGCCGCAGGTGCTTGAAGAACACCACCACCGCCGCCGCGCTCACCAGCCCCAGCACCAGCAGCGTGGTGACCTGCCGCGGCATGGCCAGCCAGGTCTCCGCGCTGCCAAGCGAAGCCCAACTCGTCGCGGCGCCCCAGCGGATGCTCTCCAGCGCGCCATACAGCACGCAGTCGGCATCTAGGTCCACGTTGCGCGCCGCCCGCTCCATCAGCACCACGCCCAGGGCGAACATCGCGCTGAACACCACCCCGATCGCCGCTCCCGCCTCCACCCGCCCCAGCCGCCTCACCACCTCCACGATCACCGCCGTCAGCACGCCCGCCGCCGCCGCGCCCGCCAGCATCGCCGGCGTGCTGCGCGTGCCCAGCAGCAGGAAGGAGATCACGATCCCCGGCAGGATGGCGTGGCTGATCGCGTCACCCAGCATCGCCATCTTGCGGAGCAGCAGGAAGTTGCCCAGCAGCGCGCACACGCACGCCGACAGCACCGCCGCCAGCACGGCCGGCACGTCCACCGAGAGCAGCAGGCTGGGCATCTGCGCCAGGATCATGCCCGCCCCCCTTCGCCGCGCATTTCGTGCGGACTGCGCGGCATGGCCCGTTCGCCCGCCACCGTGCGCTCCAGTTCCGCCACGATCGCCGGGTCCAGCGCGTGCTCGATGAGGTCCGCCGGATCGTCCGCGTGCAATGGATCATGCCCGCCCACGCGGATGAGATAGGCCTCCCACAACCGATGGATGCGTGTCGTGCGCTCCGCCTCCGCCCAGCCCTCTTCGGTGAGCATCCAGCCCCCCGGTGCGGCGCACACCAGCCCCCTCCACGCCAGCCCGCGCATCGCCAGACGGCGCGACCAGGCCGAACCCGCCCGGATCGCCGCGCCCGCCGGGATCACCGCGTCGCGCCTCACCGCACCGGGCGCCGCGGCTTCGTGCCATTCATAGAGCGATCGCAGCGTGTGCTCGCGCTGGATCCGCACCCGCTGCGAGAGCAGCGCCGCCGTCCGCGCCAGCAGCCCGCGCCGCGGCGCGATCACCAGGCTGACGACAAAGATCGCCGAGGCCGCCAGCACGATCACCGCGCCCGCGGGGGCCTTGGGCCACACCGCCGAAGCCGCCGAGCCCAGATACCCCGATACCGCGCCCAGCATCGCCGACAGCACCAAAAGCGCTCCCAGCCGGTCGGTCCAGAATCTCGCCGCCGCCCCGGGCGTGACAATCAGCGCCACAACCAGAATGAGCCCCACCGCCTGCAGCCCGGCCACCGTCACCAGCGTGATCAGCGCCAGCAGCAGCACGTCCAGCCCGCCGATGGGCCAGCCCTGCGCCCGCCCGAAGCCGCGGTCAAAGCACACCAGCCGCAGTTCCTTGAAGAGCAGCGCCACGATCAGCACCGCCCCGATCGCCACGCCGCCCATCAGCCACACGTCGCCCGCCGACATCGCCGCCGTCTGCCCGAAAATGAACCGCGACAGCCCCGCCTGCCCGCCCACGCTCAACCTCTGAACGATGCTCAGCAGCACGACGCCCACGCCGAAGTAGACGCTCAGCACCACCGCCAGCGCCGCGTCCTCGCTCAGCCTCGAGTATCGCGACAACCACTGCACGCTCAGCACGCCCAGCACGCCCGTCACCGTCGCCCCCGCCAGCAGCACCGGCAGGCTCTTGGGGTCGGCCCCCAGCGCCGCCGCGATCATGAACGCCCCAGCCAGCCCGGGCAGCGTCGCGTGGGCCAATGAGTCGCTGATGAGCACCCGCTTGCGCAAGAGCGCCAGCGCGCCCGCCAGCCCAGCCGCCGCGCCCAGAACCGTGGTGCCCAGCACCACCACCGAGGTGTTGTACCCCGCCTGCAGGGTCAGGATGCGCCACAGTTCGCTCACGCGCCGGGGCTCCTGTGCGGGCGATCCTCCACGCCCGCGCCGCCGATGACCGTCGCGCCGTCAACCACCCGGGCCGCGTCGGGCCCCACCGCCACGCCACCGCCCGCCCGCGCCAAGGCCTCCGCCGCACGCTCCAGCAGCGTCAGCCGACCGCCGTAAGTCTTGTGAAGATTGGCGGGCGTGAACACCGCCCCCGGCCCGCTCACCGGCCCCGCCGCGATCACCCGCGTGTTCAGCAGCAGCACATGGTCGAAGTACTCCGGCACCGTCTGCAGGTCGTGATGCACGCAGATCACCGTCCGCCCGCCGGCACGCAGGTCGCGGAGCACATCCACGATCGCCCGCTCCGTCGACGCGTCAACCCCCGCGAAGGGTTCGTCCATCAGGTACAGCCGCGCCTCCTGCGCCAGCGCGCGGGCGATGAAGACCCGCTGCTGCTGCCCGCCCGAGAGTTGCCCGATCTGCCGGTCCGCCAGATCCGCGATCCCCACCCGCGCCATGCACTCGCGGGCCGCGTCCAGGTCCGCCCGCCCCACGGGCCTCAGCCACCCCAGCCGCCGATAGCGCCCCATCGCCACCACCTCCAGCGCGCTGATCGGGAAGTCCCAGTCCACGCTCTCGCGCTGCGGCACATACCCCACCAGCGAGCGGTTCGCCATGCCGGGCTTGCCAAAGATCCGCACCTCCCCCGTCGCCACCGGCACCAGCCCCAGCGCCGCCTTGATCAGCGTGCTCTTGCCCGCGCCGTTGGGCCCCACGATCGCCACCAGCGCACCCGCCGGCGCGTCATAGTCGATGTCCCACAGCACCGGCCGCCGGTGATACGTCACCGTCACGTCATGCACCGATAGCGGCGAATCGGCGCGATGCTCAGGCCGATGCGGTGCGGTGGTCGCCATGCGCAAGTCTCCGGGCCGAGGGTGGTTGGTCGTGCGTGGTGAGTGGTGAGTGGTGAGTGGTGAGTGGTGAGTGGTGACTCAACTGAGTGACGGCTTCAGAACATGGTCTCCGGTGGCACAGGCGTCACGCCTGTGCCCAGATGAAGGCGAATTCCGCACACGCGACACGCCTAGGCCACCCTTCCGGTGCAGACTCCAACGTGAACGGGCCCCGACTTCCCAGGCTCTGCTCCGCGATTGCCGCTTGCCGATTGCCGATTCCCACTCGCCACTCGCGCCCCCCTACTTGCCCCCTCTCACCGTCCCCTGCCGCCCCCGCTCGGGGGCCGTGGCCCCCCACGCCCGCCCGCTGGGCGTGAGGG
>JALHNL010000027.1 GCA_022843545.1 Phycisphaerales bacterium
AGCAGTCGGTCCAGGTCCTCGGGCTTGGACGAGTCGCCGCACATCAGGCGGTGGTTGCCGAGCACCCAGATGTCGCCGGGGACCGTGGTCGCGGCGTCCGGCGGCGCGGGCACGTCGTCAGGGTCAACGAGCCCCTCGTTGCCGGCGGGAGCCATGATCGCCGCGAGGTCCTCGGCGCTGAAGCCCAGCAGCGCGAGATCGAAGTCCACGCCCTTGAGGTCCGCCAGCTCGATGGGCAGGAGCTCCATGTCCCACGACGTCAGCGTGGCGACCTTGTTGTCGGCGATGCGCAGCGCCTTGACCTGGTCGGGCGTCAGGTCATCCGCGCGGATGGTCGGTACCTCCTTCAGCCCGAGCTTCCGCGCCGCGCGGAGCCGCGTGTGCCCGGCGATGATGATGTTGTCGGCGTCGATCAGGATCGGGATCTTGAAGCCGAAGGCCTCGATGCTCTTGGCGACCGCGTCGATCGCGGCGTCGCTGATGGTGCGGGGGTTGCGGTCGTACTCCTTGACCGCGTCGATGGGAAGCGTCTCGATGTTCACAGCGATCTCCGTTGGGACGCGCGGCGGCAAGCGCCAGCGCGTGGGGCGTCGTCGTGGCCCGCCGCACATGCGGCAGGTCCGGGGGGGCGGGGATGGCTGGATCGCTGGTTGGCTCGATCGTTCGGGCCGACGGGCCCGTCCGGGGAGGCTCAAGGCCCAGCTGCTACCCGCTGCAGGGCTTGCCGGAAGGACGAAGGTGGCGCCTCGACAGACATGACCGCATCCGACCGGTAGTTGGCCGCGGCGCATTTCGCGGCGTTGAATGCGGCGGCGCGGAGGGCTGCGAGCCCGAATCGGCCGTACAGGCACCGCGTCCTCTAGGAGGCAACCGATGCGAAGCCCGCGGAAGCGTGCACTGCACTACTCGGCGATCTCGCTGCACGACGGCACGATCCTGGCCGCCTATCCGATGCGGAAGCCGGCTCCTCGGATCATGAAGCGAGACGGCATGCGCACCGACGCGGACGGTGTGACAAGGACCTTTCCGGGCGCCGGACACGAACTGTCGGACGTGCGGAACGAAAGCCGGATGCGGTTCCAGGACATCATCGCCAACCGGCTCAACACCCGGCGCGCGCTTCGCGAACTCGTCGTTGCGCCGCTCGCCGAGTTGCAGGCCGAGGTCGCGAGACTGCGGTTGGAGGTCGCCCGCCTGTCGGAGTCCCTCGCAGAGAGCCGGGCGGCAGGGAACGGGGATCCGCGGTAAGCGCCTCCGGCCTCGCCCGGCGGCCACGGGTCCGCCCACGTTGGCCCACGTCGCGTCCTTGGCGGGGCGGCGTACCAACCCCGCCACGGGGCCGCCTCGCGCTCGGACGGCCCAAACAAACTCTGTCGCCAAGCGCGGCTGTTCCCGCGGGCCAAGCCTCGCGTCCCCGCCCGGGAAGTACCTAACGCCATCCGCCTCCCGGCCGTTCGGCTTCGGGCTGTTGGGCTGGCGGTAGGCGCGGGCTGGCACGCGACCTGCATGGGCGCGGTGGGGCGGGAGGGGAGACGTACACGATGGAAGAGAGAGATCTTTCAATCTTTCAATACCTCCCTTCCGCCCGTGCGTGTGCCCACGCGTGCGCGTATCGCCTACGCGCGCGGTGAGTAGTTGAAAGATTGAATGATCTCGTTCAGGCAAGGGCATACACCACCTTCGGCCGCGTCGCGGACGTCTCCTCCTCCTGCCGCAACTGCTGTGTTTCCAGCAGGTTGTCGATGACTTCCTGCCGCTCCCGCTGGGTCAGCCACTGCGTCTTGCGGCAGAGTTCACTGCGGGAGATCTTTCCGCCCGCCTTGCGCACCACCCGCACGACGCGCTTCTGCCGGGCGTCGAACACGCCGTCGGCGACCCACTCGTGGGCGATGTAGAGCATGCGCCGGGTGAGATAGGTCGACAGGTCGCACGCCCAGCGGGCGGCGTCGGCGTCGATCACGGGCTTCTCGGCGTTCGCGGAGCAGGCGTAGATCAGCGCGAGGCGGCACGCCTTCTCCTCGGCGCGGGCCCACAGCGACCGCCCCGTCTCGTCCGGCTTTGCGAGTTCTGCGTCCACGGTCGAGGCAAGCGCATCGAACACCTCGCCCGCCTGCGGCGTGGCCTCGACCACGATCGGCTTGGGGTGCTCCTTGAAGAGGTTGCCTCCGGGCTGCTGCGCTCCCCACCATTCCGCCGCCTGCTTCAGAGGTTCGGGAACACTCAACGCCTTGGCCCGCTGCCGCACCGGCGTCTCGGCCGACTCGAACACGAGCAAGCGAGCGATGAACCCGTCGCTGAGGCTGTCGGCGGTGAGGGACTCGAAGAAGTGCTCGGGGACAGTCGTGCCGTAGACGCTGACGCAGGGCTGATCGACGACCTTGTTCCGCTTCTTGTCGGCGTAGGCCTTGCCCCGGAAGACCGTGTCGGCGCTGCTGTAGAGCTTCATCAGCGCCGTCAGCACGTTGAACAGGTGCGGGGCCTTCTTCGGGTCGCCGATCGTGCGCAGGAAGCGGCCGAACTCGTCGATCTGGAACAGGACCGCCGGCTCGGCCTCCACCGCGGTCACCAGCCCGGCGTCGGACGCGAGGTCCTCGTTGCCCTCGTGCTCGACCATGTCGGCGGCGAAGAGGATGTTCTTGTTGACCTTGCGGGCATTGTCCTTGCCAGCGCCGGAAGGTGCGACGCCGACGCAGTAGACGTTGGTGCGGTTGCCGCGCTCGTCGCGGACCTTCCGGGCCGCGAGCACAGCCTGAAGGCAGATGGCGGCCGCAAGGGCCAGTACCGGCTGCGGGCGCGTCGCCGTGGCCAGGTTGTACGCCACGACCTGTTCGATGAATCCAGGCACGCGGAGCAGGTGGGCAGGGAACGGACCGGGATCTGGCGGACGCTCCGAGCGGGCCCGCTCGACGACGCCACGCCTGGGCTCAGGGTTGAACTCGGAAAGATCAACGTCGCTGGACTCGGCGGGACCTGCATCGCGCAACCACCCGTGCGGACGGTCGTGCGGCTTGCTGGCGGCGTCGGTCACCTTGTGCCGCAACTCTTTTTCAGACCACGGCGGCTCGCACCGCGGGTTGTACCGATCCCACAGCAGCGAGAACGCCGCCTCGGGATCGAGGCCGAAGCCGTGCACCATCGCCGTCGCCGCCGCGTACGTCTGGCTGTGCCCGCCCGAACCGGAGATCGCCGGAGGAATGCGGTCAAGGTACGCCGCGGCACGCCGCAGCACGGCGTCGCCCGCTTGGAACGTCGGCGTTCCGAGCGACTCTGGCTGTGAACGTGGACGTTCCGTGCGCCCGTGCCGCGCCTCGGTCACGGCCTCGGCCAGCGCCGCGACGGCGGCGGTCAGTTCCCCTGCGTCGACCACGGCGGGTTCGCCAACGAGCGGGTCGTAGGGCTCCCCGCTGGGATGGATGCTCGGGCCGACGACGGTCTGAGCCCCGGTGCTCCGCAGCTCGACGATCATCTTCTTGGACACCGGGTCCTGGTGTTTGCGGGTCTTGATCCCCTCGCAGATGTACCACCAGTGCGACGCGGGCTTGCCCGGCCGTCCGGACATCGCGCCCGTCGGCGGCAGGAACTTGGGCGCGAGCGCCACCGCTTCCTCGCAGTCGAGGTCGACATCCACCAGCCACCCGCTCGGCTCGCCCAGGAGCACGCCGATGTTGCCGGTGCCGTTGAAGTGCGCTGGTAGGTCGCTCTCGGAAAGGCGCAGGTCCGTCCACCCCTTGAGCACGGGTATCTTCTTCCGCGCCGGCACAGGGATGACCGCGTACCCGCGTGCGAGGTACGTGCGCGCCGACTCGAGCAGGATGGAGGATCCATCGCTCATCAGAAGGGAATCTCGTCTTCGGGGATGCCGTACGTCATGCCCGCGGGCTCCGGCGGCCGGTCCGGCAGGCCTTCCTCGCTGTCCAAACGCGGCGGCTTGTCGCCGAGCACGTGCTGGGTGACACGCTCGAACTGGTCGCCGGCCTTCTTCTCGACGGTGATCGCCAGCGTTGGCGCGAGCGCCCCGGCCTTGGCCATCTCGACCGCTTCCTCGGTGCTCTGAGGGATCGGCTCCACGGAGCGGGCTCGCCACCACGCTTCCGCCTTGGTGCGGGCATATCCGGTGTGGTCGAAGCAGACCCACTCGCGAAAATAGCGGTTGAAGCCGACGCGGTACTCAACCCGCATGGTCAGCGGCGCGGAGGGGTCGCTGCGTTTGTAGTGCACGTGGTACGTCGTCTCGCTGACGCGGTGCTCTTCCCGGGTGGTCTGGCCGCTGAGGATGCCCTCAGTGCTCGCCTTCGCCTCGTGCTGTTGGCGGTTGGGATCGGGGAACTGGTGGCCGCACTGTGGGCAGGTCTGGTAGCCCGCCGCAATCAGGGCCTGGCAGTTCGGACACTCTTTCGCGGGCGCCTCGCCGTCACCGCGATCGTCGGTGGCGATGCGGATCGCGTCGACCGGCCCGTGGCGGAGCACGTTGCCGCCGAAGTCCAGCACGAGGCAGTCGTTCTTGCCCGGGTGCAGCCGGAAGCCCCGGCCCACCATCTGGTAGTACAGGCCCGGCGACATGGTCGGCCGCACGAGCGCAACGCAGTCGATGTGCGGTGCATCGAAGCCGGTCGTCAGCACGTTCACGTTGCACAGGTACTTGAGCTCGCTCGAACGGAAGCGGCCAAGGATCGCCGCACGCACACCGTCGGGGGTGTCGCCGGTGACGAAGCCGCACTCGATACCGTGCTTGGCCTTGAGCACATCGACGATGTGCTGCCCGTGGCGGATGCCCGAGGAGAAGATCAGCGTGGCGCTGCGGTCCCTGGTGTGCTGGGCGATCTCAGCGCACGCGCCCTCGACCAGCCCCTCCTTGTCCATGAGGTCCTCGACCTCGCTGGCGACGAACTCGCCGGCGCGGACGTGCAGGTCGTCGGTGCTGATCTTCTGCAGGCCCGCCTTGGTCTTGAGCGGCGACAGGAATCCCTGCACGATCAGTTCGCGGACGCCGACCTCGAAGCAGACGTGGTTGAGGATGTTCTCGGGGGCGCAGATCGCGCCTGACTTCAAGCGGTACGGCGTCGCGGTCAGCCCGATGATGCGGACGTTGGGGTTCACCACCTTCGCGTCGGCGATGAACTGCCGGTACATCCCGTCGTCCTCGGCGGGGACCATGTGCGCTTCGTCGACGATGATCAGATCGACCGGCCCCAGGTCACACGCCTTCTTCCAGATGCTCTGGATGCCCGCAACCGTAACGGCGTAGCCGAGGTCCTTGCGCTTCAGGCCCGCCGAGTAGATGCCCATCGGCACGTCGGGCGCGATGACGCGGAGCTTGTCGGCTGCCTGTTCGAGGAGTTCCTTCACGTGCGCCAGCAGCACGACGCGTCCGCTCCAGTGGCCGACGGCGTCGCGGCAGATCGTCGCGATCACCGGCGTCTTGCCGGATCCGGTCGGGAGCACCACGCACGGGTTGTCGTCCCGGGTGCGCAGGTGGTGGTATATCGCCTCCACCGCTTGGAGTTGATACGGACGCAGTTGCATTTCAATCCGCCGACGCGACTTTCGCCGCGCCGGCGCTCACGCCAATCCGAGCCCTGCCGGTCCTAACCCGGCCCAGCCCCTCCAGGCCGTGCCAGATCCAGCCATGCCACGCCGCGCTTAGCCGGACCGTTTCAAGCCAAGTCCCGCACAACCTTGGCTCGCCAGGCCAGTTCTCGCCGCGCCGCAGTCCATCGGGCTGTGCCGCTCAAGAACTGCCACATGCACTCCGCCGCCCCGCGTGCACGGGCCGCGTCGGATGTCGATCCGATCGATCATGCTGTCGTCTCGGTAGAGCCCGCCGTGCTGAAGCGAATCGAGCAGGCACTTGAGAAGGTTGTCGAGGTCGCGACGCCTCCGATCTGGCGGGTACACCGTCACCAGCACCGTGAGGGGCCCCGTCACGGAGGGCGCGCCCATGGCCAGCAACGCCGCCTTCACGCCGGCGCGGTACTCCCGTCCGGCCCGGCTGATCAGCGTCGCGCGGCCGACGCGCCGGTAGTAGTGGTTGGCTGAAGGTGGAAGGGGAAGAGAGAGTTCCATACGCCTTGTCGAGCCTCACCAAGCCTCGCTCGGCCATGCCCAGCCTCGCCATGACCAACCAAGGCCCATCAGTCGGCCAACACATCGAACCGTGTCACGCGGAATCGCCCGTACGTCGGGCGGAAGTCCGCCAGGCCCACCAAACGCCCAGCGTCGGTGAGCAACCCGTGCAACATCTCGGGCGAGACGTACTCCGGCAGGTTGACCATGAACACGAACGTGGCTGACCAGCCGGTCTTCAGCGCCGGCCGCACGCGAGTGATGCCGTTGCGCTGCACTTGCACGCGGCACTTGTGCTCGTAGTCCCAGCGCGTGGTGCCGAGCCCCGCCAGCGGCGTCAGGCTCACGACCGCCGCCTTCACGAGGTCCTGCGCGCTCTTGCGTGGCGAACGCGGGTCCTGCCGGAACTTCGCCGCTCCGATCACCGCCTGACGGAGGTACTCGCCCGGCAGGCAGAGTTCGCCGTCGTCATTGCGGTAGACGTACGACTCGATGTCGTCGGTCTTCTTCGCCGCCGATCCCTTGGCCGAGCGAGCCTTGGCCTCGACGGCCTCGCAGTTCCAGCGGTGGAACAAGAGATCCGCCTCGCCCTGGATCTCGACTTCCACGCGGTACGGGATGGTCGCGTCGATGATCCGCTTGCCGCCGTTGCTGATGTCCGGTCCGATCGCTGTTGCCGTGCTCATTCGTGTGCTCCTTTCGTTTGCTTCGGTGAATCCCGCCGCCGCGCTCTCGCCCGGCGGCGGCTGCATGCCTTACCCCACCGCGCCTGACCCGTCCCAGCCATGCCGTGACCGACCGCGCCTTGGCACGCTGCTATCTCTTCCAGGGCGGCGTGCTCCCCGGGCCGGCGCCGACGGGGGCGCGGGCGCTCACCGGCGAACCGCCGCCACCCTTCTTGGCGTAGCCCTTGATGACGTTGGTGAACTCGCCGTTGTCGTCGCGCTTCTTCAGCCCGACGTTGATCTCCAGCGGGACGTTGTGGAGCTCGACCGAGTCCTTCGGCTGCATGACGCCGATGGCGCGGCAGATAGCCGAGAGCTCGCCGCGAGCGATCTTGACCGTCATTTCAGACTTGTTCTCGAGGTTGAGGCGAGCCCACACCAGGCGGCCCTTGAACTCGCCGTCGATGACCTGGAAGGTCAGCTGCAGGTACTTGCCGACGCCGGTCTTGGTCGGCTTGAGCTCCGACTCGGAGATGACGGCGAGGTACTTGCCCGCGGGGAGCGGGTCGAGCGCGACAGACGGATCGACTTGGTTTGCGTCAAAGTTCAGGTGTGCCATTGATGTGTCTCCAGTGTGTGATGAGAAAGGGCCATGCCGTGCCGCAGCTCGCCAAGGCTTGACTTGGCAGGCGGTGCCGCGCCATGAATCAGTTGGTGCCAGCGTTGTCGGTGGTGGTGGCGGGTGCAGAGGCGTCGGCGAAGGGGTTCTCGCCGCGTGCGAACGCGCCGTAGACGCGGTAGTCGAGCGGGATCTCCTCGGGCAACCCCAGGCGGTTCTTGGCAACGTGCGCCGGCCGCTCGACGGTGCGGATGATCCGCTCGCCGGTGGAAACGCCGTTGTGCTTGGCCTTGTTGAATCCCTCGTCCACCTTGACGGTGTGGACCTTGTACGTGGCGAAGAGCACCTCGTCGGCCCACTCCTGCACAAGCGCGGACGCGAGCTTGTGCAGTCGCGGCGAGTAGCGGTCGTACGGCACGGTCTCGGGGTTCTCGAACTTCTCGATCTTGGCGTGTGCGATCAGCACGATCGCCATGCCGCGATCGTTGCGGAGCGCGTCGAGCGCGCCGAGCACCATCCGCCACTTGTCGACGGCGAACGTGTACCCCTTGGCGTACCCGATCTTCTCGATGTTCTCCACGCTTTCGTCGGCGCAGACCTCGGCCCAGATCAGGCGCTCAAGCCAGTCGAGGCTGTCGATGACGACGCTCTTGTACTGGTGGTCGCTGGAGTACAGCGATTCCAGCGCCGCCATCACGTCGCCGAGGCTCTTTGCCAGCGGGAACGACTCGCAGTCGATGTCGGCCAGGCCGTCCTCTGTCGGAACAAAGATGGGCTTCTCGGCCATTGCGCCGAAGGTGCTCTTGCCGATGCCGTGCGTGCCGTACAGCATCACGCGGCGGGGCTGGGCCTTGCGGCCCTTGCTGATCTGGTTCATGAGGGTGGCTGGGGGCATGTGAACTCCGTGCTTGGGGATTGAGGGGTCGAGGTCTTCGGGCCAGATATCGCGGGTGAAGTCGCCTTGGCCGAGGCGGACCAGCGGGATGAGTCCGCTCACGCGACGGCGCTCACGGGCACCTGCGCGGAAGCGCCGCCGCGCGGACCTGTCTCGATGGGCCGGCTGACGCTGAAGGCGTCGTCGCCGAACTCGTGGATGCAGAAGCCGGTGAACACGCGCGTCACGGCTTGCCCGGTCTCCGTGTCGCCGTCGACAACGATCACGCGGGCATCGCGGTCGATCGCGTAGCCCGCGTCCAGGCGGACGGCGGCCTCGCCCTGCAGGCACCCGACCGCGAGGATGGACAGGGCCAGCGTCTGCTCGACTTCGTCGATGTCGACGCGGTGCACGAACTCGAAGCGGTACACGGTGCGGGGCTGGGTCGTCATGGGGTCCTCCGACGCGGAACTGCATTCCGCCATAGAGCTACTAACCCGTCGCGGCGGGATTTCACGAGAGGTACTCGTGGATTTCTGCTTTCCGCATCTGCGTGCGGATCCGGTCCACCGCGTACTCCAGCGTGGCGCGGGGCGTGCGGAGCTGCCGCGCAGCCTCCGACACCGTCTCGCGGAGCAACTGGTCGCAGACGCGGCGGTCCCGCTCGGGCATGGCGTTCACCGCGCCGCGCACGTCGGCGCTGATGCAGGTGTCGCGGATGAGGTCGCGCTCATCGACAGCCTCGTCGCAACTGATCGAGACCGAGGCCGCCGGGCCGCGCTTGGCGCGCTTGGCGTCGCGGAGGATCTTGCAGAGCTTCCGCTCAACGACACGCTCGACGAACGCTTCGGCCGAGCCGCGGCTCGGGTTGAAGCTGCTCCAGCGAACCACGACCTCCAGGAGCAGTTCCTGCTCGAGGTCCTTGCGGTTGTTCACGGCCGGGCTCGGAATGACCCGGGCGAGCTGCTTGGCCTTGATGCGGACGAGGGACTGGGCGAAGGTGAGGGTGGCTGAATCGATCGATCGGGTGGGCATGGGGCCGGACCTTCCTGGCATGGCCAGAAAGCCCCGGGGGGCGACAGGTCCGGAGGGGTGCCCCCCGGGGCGTGGATGGACGACGGGTGCGGGCCTGTCGTCCCCGACTGGCGACTTGTCGACAGACGCATCAGAATCTGGGCCGCGAACGGGTCCCAATGTGACGCAACCCGCTGACAGCCAACGGGTTGCGCAGGGCACGATCGTTCACACAACTCGCGGATTTCTGAGAAGGCGTCATCGACATGTCGATGACGCACGTATTCCCAGCATGCGGTTCTTCCGCAGCTCCGACCATCCGGTCGCCGCCGCAGCAAGGCCCGAGGTCTTGCCGAAGAGGACCGAGGATTTCGCACGCGGCGTTGCCGGTTGTATTGCCAAATGGACGATTGACAATGACCGCAAGAGCCACACCGCGCCGCAAGACCGTGAACAGACCGGCCCAAGACGTCCGGCCACCACCTGACCTCCAACGCTCCGACAGGGAGGCGTGCACTGCGGCATGCGGATCACCGATCAGACCATCGATCAGTTGTTTGCAAAGCACGGCAAGGTGTGTGGCGGCGTCAGGAATGACTATTTTGGCCTGGCCTTCCTCCTTCAGGAGTACAGGCTGAGCGAAGACGAGGCGATAACACAGATCGCGTTTGGCGGGAACGACTACGGCGTCGATGGCTTTCACTTTGACCGCGATCGCCGCAACTTCTACCTCTTCCAGTTCAAGTACTCCGATTCATACCAGCAGTTCAAGGTGTCCTTTCAGCGACTGATCGACGCTGGGATGCCGCGGCTATTTGATGCGAGCGATCAGGACTCCTCGTCAAACCTCCTTGTTCAGCAGATCAAGTCTTCGCTGCGCGAAAACCGCAACGTGATCGACAGTGTTTACATACACTTCGTTTTCATGGGCGACCCGCAGGCCGCCGAGCAGAGCAAGGTGCTCGAGGACCTAAAGGAAACCCTAGAGAACAAGAAGTTCCACATCGAGAAGTGTCTTGGCCGCGAAGTCACGCTTGCCGTCGAGTTCAAGTCCGCCAGGTCTCGGCGTGTCGGGGGAGGCACACACGTTCAGCGTAGTCGCATCTATCCGCTTCACATGGGAGACGTGATCGACCGCGACGGTCCGACCGAAGAGCGGATGCATGTCGGTTTTGTTCGGCTTTTCGATCTCAGGGCGATCTACGCCGACATGGGCCAAAGGTTCTTTGAGCGGAACATCCGCGCCGCATTGCCGCCGGAGGGCGGTGTAAACAAAGTCCTCAAGGCGACTTTCAAGCGAATCGTGCTGGACGAGAAAGAGCCTCCACAGGTCTTTGCGTTCAATCACAACGGCGTCACGATTTATGCCGAAGCACTGGAGCATGTAGACGGTGTGTGGAAGGTGTCATCGCCTCGCTTGCTGAATGGAGCGCAGACCGTCACCACGTTTGACCGGTTCTTGAAGGAGAATGAAGCGAACCCGCGATTGGATGCCCGAAAGGGAGCGTTGGAAGCCATTCACGTCATGTGCCGCATCATCACCAGTTCGGAACCAGAGTTTGTCACGACGGTGACCATCAACAATAACCGGCAGAATCCTGTTGAACCGTGGAACCTGCGAGCCAACGACCGCATCCAACTCGAATTGGCCGACAAACTACGCGACGAAGTTGGTCTGTACTACGAACGGCAGGAGAATGCGTTCCAAAACCTGACAGATGTGGACGTCGGCGAGCTAGAGGTAGAAGGATACAAGGCGGTCGAGCTCTACCGCCTCGCACAGACCTTTGCCGTCGTGGACGGCGAGATTGACAAACTCGGACGGATGCGAGAAGTCTTCGAAGACGAGCGACCCTATTCGCAGCTATTCAACGAGAGTCGGCTTAAGGCCGATGCTCGCAAGATCATTCTGTGCTACAAGGCTGGTTTGTACGTCGGTCGCCTCATGCGAGAAGTGCGGCAAGCCGCGCAGAACAA
Source organism: Phycisphaerales bacterium (assembly GCA_022843545.1). Lineage (GTDB taxonomy): Bacteria > Planctomycetota > Phycisphaerae > Phycisphaerales > UBA1924 > JALHNL01. The sequence goes on from JALHNL010000027.1 coordinate 11,213, forward strand.
GTACGACTTTGTGACGCGCGGCCGAAACCTCCTCTGGGCTCTGGTATGCCAAGGTATGCTCAATGATCCTGAGATTAATGAGTGGTCTGAGGAGTACGGGCAGAGCCTGAAGATGGACATCCAATACCGGAAATGGCTGCTGGATCTGGCAACTCGCAAGTGCCGCCTGATTCTCGCAGATCTTATCGCTGACAAGGCGTACAAGGAGAAAGTGGCAGAGGACAACTACACCTTCCTGAAAACAACAGCAGCCTTCAAGAAGTCAATGGACATCGCTTACAAGAGATACAAGTGGACGGTTCGCGGGTTGTCGTGACACACGTCTCATAGAAAGTTGCCGCTTGATGCCGCTTGGAGTACGGAGCAAGTTGTTGACTTGCCTTTCCGATTGAAAAGTACGAGGGTCCCGCAGTCTGGCTGCTTGCGTCAATCGGCTTCTGGACGGAACAGCGTCGCCCAGCCGTTGCCTTCGATCCGGATCGGGTCGCCGGCGATGCCGAAGAACGCCTGAAGCTTCTCGGCGAGCCGTTCGCGGCGTTTCTGGTTCTTCGGAGACGCCTCCGGGCTGCGCCAGTCCAGGGCTCCCCGGCCCTTGGCGAACGCGTACAGCAACGCCCACTGGACGTCAGGCTTGCGGGTTCTGGCCACCCCCATACCCATCGAGGCAAAATCAAAGATCCCGGTCTGAGTCTTGACGCTCACGGACACCGTGTGCGCATCAGTGAATCGGATCCGCACATCGGACCACCGTGCCCCCGCAGGAGTGGCGAACCTCGGTGTGTCGGACCGCGCAGCAGCAACCTTGATGTGGCGACCCGCGAAGGTGGCCATCGATTGTTCGAGCGATACCTTGGGCTCGAACACGCCCTCGCCCTGCCACGTGAGCGATTCGGCGAGCGTGATCCACGCCGATGACCGCCCCTCGACAACACGGTTGAGTTCTTCGCTCGCGCCGGCCCGCGTGGGCGTGACGAGGACGAACGGCCGCTGGGAGAGCGCCGAGATGTGGCCGGCGCTGCGGAGCAGCGATTGCGCGTCCCGGGTTGTCGCCAAGTACACCGGGAACCGCTCGCCCTCGACCGGCACGTAGTCACCCAGCCACCACAGGCGGTTGCCCATCCCGACCGAGGATGGCGTTCCTGTCAGCCCCAGCGCCGCCGCCACGCCCCGGAAGAGCGTGTCCGCGTCGAGCTGCCACAGCACGATGTCTTCGCGACGGAGCGGCGCGGACTCGCACGTCTCGGGGTCGACCGCGACGATGTCGTCCTCGTCGTGGACGACCACCTTGCGCCCCTCGATCGTGCCCGGCCACGGCACGGACATGGCCAGCTCCTCCATCGGCCGCAGCAGCGGCTGGAGGAACTGAAGCTCGTCTCCCATGTGCTCGCGCCAGACCGAGCGCACGCCGGCCCAGCCCTGCACCCGCTCAAGCGACTGCCACAAGCGCATGGCCGCCTCCCTTCACAAAGCCACCGCCGCGCAGGAACGCCTCGATCAGGTCGGCGTCGGTGTCGCGGGTGTACGTCGCGCGGTTGCCGTGCCGGATCGTGACCGGCCTGGGCTTGCGGCCGTCGGTGAATCGCACCTCAAACGTGGCGGCGCTGAGCAGCGCGTCCTCGGGAATCGACTCGCGGACGTGCTCGAGCGCCAGCAGCACATCGTCAGCCTTCTCGACCTTCCGCCGGTGGAACGGGCCGCCGACGTACATGACCAGCTCGACCAGCCGCACCGATGCCAGCCCCGTGATGTGCTTGCACGCGAGACTGTTCCGGCCGCGGGCTCGGAGCGGCTCGAGGTCGTACCGCTCCTGGTCGGCCGGGAAGAAGTCGGCCCGGCCGAAGATGTGCTGGCCGACGAGCTGGCGGTACGCGGCGCACTCGCCTTTGGTCGCGGCGTTAATGCGCAGCTCCCACGTCCGGCGGTCGAAGACGATTAGGCCGTGGGCCATTGGCCGGTAGCGCACGCACCCCGGCTTGCCGTCGTCGAGGCTGCCCTCGCGGCGGTAGGGGCCCCCGTGCCGGACGAGGAAGCGCACCTCGTCCCCGTGGTCGAAGAAGAGCACCCGCGCCCCCGGCCCGCGGCGACGGGCCGCGTACCAGGCGACGACGCCCGCCTCCAGCGCCGCGAGCCGCTCGTCGCCCGGCGTGGCCCACGCGAGCGACGCGCCCGCCGCGGGAACGAACGTCTCAAACGACCGCCGCCGAGAGACCGAGAGCTCGGTGTGGCACCGCCGCACCAGGTCGGGGTTCTCAACCCAGACGCGCGCCGCGATGTCCGCCGGCGATGCGTGGTCGTCCGGAAGCGGTATGCCCGCAACCTCGGCGGCGGCCTGCAGCGACTCCATGCCCATCGGCGTGGCCATCTCGTGCAGGTGCCAAAGGGCGTCGACCAACTCCACCGGCAGCCCGCCGATGTTGCTGAGCAGCGCGATCTCGACGCGCTCGACGTCGAGGTGCGCCGGGTCCGTCGGCAGCATCACGCCGCTCACGGCGAGGAAGGCGGCATGCGGCCGCAGAAAGTCGATCAGGACGGCGGGGTCGACCTCCCGCAGCGCGTACGCGCTTGTGAACCTTCGGAACAACAGGCTGCTCATGAACCGGGCCTCCGCCTACGAGAAAGCCCCGGTCTCCACCCGGGGCGGTTAACCCGAGTGTATCCCGAACGATGCCGCACAAACGGTATTTGTCAGGGTCCGACAGGGAATCCTGAATACGTCCACAACATCCGACAGTTACTCGGCTTGCGCGGCCTTGGCCCGCATGGCGACCACGCCGTCTGGCGCAGGGTCTGACACCATGTCGTCAGTCCGATTAAGCGCCCGCCAGAGCCGCCGCTGGGTCGCCCAGTCCGGCTGCCGGGTGACTGGCCGCAGCTGCTTCTCGGTGATCCGATCCTTGCCGCTCTCGGGTGGCGCGAGGAAGAGCAGTTGCTCCTGGATGTCGGGCGCGAGATTGACCAGGTCCATGATCTGGCTGAGCCGCCCGCGGGTGACGTGGCCGAGCCGCGCGATCTCGGCGAAGTCCTTCACCTGCCCGCTCCGCACGAGCCAGTCGAAGCGGAGCGCGAGCGCCATGAGCTTGGCCACGCGCGGCACGCGCCGAGGCGACTGCCTCGTCACGGGCTTCGGCACGGGGGTCGGTGGGTTGCCGACGCGCATCGTGCGGCTCGTGTTGAAGCCTGTCTCGAAGCGGACCTTGAACGTGGCGCGATCGGGAAGACTCATGGCTTGCACTCCGCGGCGAGGCGGGACGACTCGGGGTGGAAGACCAGCGTCACCTCGCCGGCCTTGCCGTCGTACTCGACGGCCTTGATCAGCGAGCGGAGCAGTTCGGCGCGCTCGCGCGTGCTGAGCTGGTCCCACAGCGGCTGGAACTCCGCGAACGCTGCATCGACCTGGTCACGCCGGAGCTCGTTCTTCGCGGCGTCGGCGAGTTCCTCCTCGATCTCGCGGATCTGCTCGCCGATCGGACGCGAGCGCTCCGCCACCTCCGCGAGTCGGTCGGCATCGCTGGAGGCCCCGGCGCGGCGCTCGTCGCTGGCCAGCCAGCGAAGCTCCCGCTGAAGCGTGGCGCGGCGGTCCTCGAGCTGCGCCGTGAGCTCACGCGTGTGGGCCCGGGCTCGTTCGAGGATCACGCCCACCAGTTCCCGGTCGCGACCGAGCGCCCGCAGCCGCTCGACCACGAACGACTCGAGCGGCTCGGCGGGGATCGACTTGGACGGGCAGGTGTGGTAGCCCCGGCTCTGGGCCGCGTGGCAGGCGTAGTAGCGGTACGTGCGCTTGCCCGCCTTGGTCGTGAAGGTGTGCGACATGGGCTTGTCGCAGTTGCGGCACCGCACCAAGCCTTTGAGCAGCCCGTGGTGGGTGTTGCGGACATCGCTCCCCTTATCGCGCCCGTTGGCCTCCAGGATCGTTGCCGCCCGCTTCCACAGCGTCGGTTCGATGATCCCCTCGTGCTCGCCCTCAAACAACTGGTCGTGGTGCTGCACCTTGCCGAGGTAGGAGACGTTGGTCAGGATGCGGTGGACATAGGGGTTGGTCAGCGGCAGGCCGCCGACTTTGGTCCCGTCCTTCTGGGTCCAGCTCTTGGTCGTCCACCCGCGCTTGAGCGCCTCCTCGGTCGTCGCGCGGACCGAACGCGTCTCGATGTAGATCGCGAAAAGCTCCCGCACCCGGAAGGCCTCGTCGCGGTTGACGATGAGCTTCCCGCCCACCACGTCGTACCCGAGGATGGGCTTGCCGCCGAACCACTTGCCTTTGCGACGAGTGGCCGCGATCTTGTCGCGGGTGCGCTCCGAGATGATCTCGCGCTCAAACTGGGCGAACGACAGCAGGATGTTCAGCGTCAGGCGCCCCATCGAGTGGGTGGTGTTGAACTGCTGGGTGACGCTGACGAACGAGACCTTCTTGCGGTCGAAGACCTCCATGATCCGGGCGAAGTCCAGCAGCGAGCGGCTCAGGCGGTCGACCTTGTAGACAACCACGCAGTCGACCTTGCCGGCGTCGATGTCGGCCATGAGCTGCTTCAGGCCCGGCCGCTCCATGTTGCCGCCGGTGTACCCGCCGTCGTCGTAGCGGTCGGGCAGGCACACCCACCCTTCGGACCGCTGGCTGCTGACGTAGAGCTCGCCACTCTCGCGCTGGGCGTCCAGGGAGTTGAACTCCTGCTCGAGGCCCTCCTCGCTGCTCTTGCGGGTGTATATCGCGCAGCGGATCAGCCCGGGTGTCTTCGAGGTCGCGGCCCCGTTCATGATGCGGCCTCCGCCCCAACCTCAGTCGACGCCCGTTCCTTCGAGGCGATCTTCATCGCGTCGGCGAAGAACTTCGCGCCGTTCCAGTGGCTGCCGGTGATTGCGTTGGCCACCGCCGACAGCGAGCGGTAGACCTTGCCCTCGCACTCAAAGCCCTTGGGCAGCACGATCACGCTGTACGCCTTGCCCTTGTACGTTCGCCACAGCGTCGACCCCGGCAGCGGCACGTCGCTGGCCCGCGAGACGCGGAGCGAGGCGATTGCATGATTGGGGGACGGCGCGTCGCTGATCGTGGTGGGTCGCGGAGCCCCGACCGGGGCCTGCAGCCGCAGATCTGCGTCGTCGGCCAACTCCGCCGCCCGCTGGCGGGCACGCTCCGAGAGGTCGCCCTCCGCGTCGGCCTGGAGCCGCCACGCGATCCGCTTGATCAGGTACGGGCGGTTGTTGCAGCGCGTGGGCTCGCCGAAGAGCTCGGCGTATCTGGCCTTGAGCTGCGGAGTCTTGAGCGTTCCGAGCCGCTTCAGTTCTGCATGGATGTTCAGCGCCATGAAAGTTCTCCTGCCCGCTCGGCCTCGACATGGCCCGCGGCCGTGTCGGAATCGAGTGGGAGCGGACGATCAGGGCGATCATCTTCCGCAGGGTCAAGTCGAGAACTCTCGGGTTTTCGATGCTCCGCCGGCGCGATGCTGGCGGCCCGAGTGGCGCGGACGCCAGCCCGAATCCGCTCCCGGTGCCAGCGGTGCACAGCGGCGGCGAGCGTGGCGATGACGACCTCCCGCCGCTGGGCGGCGGAGTTCAGAGGGTCCTGCTGGGACACGAACGGCTCCTTCGCGGGTCAACAGCAACCCGCCAAAGAGCAACTAACCCGTTCGCGGACAGAATCCCGAAAGGAATCGGGCTGTGTCGAGCAGATCAGAATGGCTGAGCCCTCAGAGCGAAGGCTTGTCACAGGACCGCTTCGCTGCCATCGGGTCCAGTCGCTGCAGCAGCCCCAATTCAGGAAATCCGCTCACAATCTGTGTGCCGTTGTCCGTGATGATCACTTCCGATGACGGGTACACGTCGCCACTGAGTTCAAGTCCAGCGTGCCTGTCCGACAACAGGTGTACCCGCTGATTGCTCGACCCTCTCCACAGCAACCCATCGGTCTTGAGTTCTTTCACGAATCGGCCTGTCACGAGGACATCGAGACAGGCCAGTAGCCTCACTTGCTCAGCACTTGTGAGCTCTTCAATCTCATAGCCCGTAAACGCCATGAGCGATAGATTCTGCCGCAGAAGCTGCTCAGCCAATAATGCGAGCGAAGCAGCCTGGGCAAAGGGCTCGCCGCCCGTGAACGTCACGCCGTCAATCGGCTGGCACCCGACGATCAGTGCGACAAGCTCACTCACTCCCATGATGCGTCGTGGCGACAACGACCATGTATCCGGGTTCCAGCAGCCCGGACAGTGAAGCGGGCACCCTTGGACCCAAAGGACGAAGCGATCGCCGGGCCCATTCACACTGCTCCGTGACAACCATCTGGCGACATTAATGATGGGCTCGGTTTCCATCAGTAGACCCGCTTTGAGAGCACCAGTCTGATGCGTCCCTGCTCGACACGCTCCTCGATCCGATAGCCGCTGCTCTTGGCCTTCTCGATCACCGCCTGCCGTGTGGCCTCGACGAGTCGACGACGCTCCTCCTCGGCCGCAAGGCGTTGTTCCTCAGCCATTCGGCGGCTCTTCTCACCCTGATGAACCTCGTAGCGACTGCTCAGGCGTCCCAGCCACGCTGAACCGAACCGAGACTGGTCGTACCCGCTCACGATCAGGCGAAAGCCGGTCGGTGTCCGAACGAATCCGACATCGTTTGACGCGCTGCCGATGTGTTGGCGGCGGATGATGATGTGGGCATGCTGCTCTCGTGCAGCTCCCTCGTAGCCAACCAGTGCCACCGCCTGTTGATGCACCTCCACCATAGAACGTGCAACGCCAAGGTCAGCCAGCGCATCTAGAAGGCAATCGGTATCGGTCATTGGAGTGGCGAGTTGCAGGTACGCGCTCATGGCCGCCCTCCGCTCTTCAGGTTGGCCTGGTTGGATGTCGACGCACTGGTCGGCCGATCCGCTTGCTTCCGATCGACGCTCACCCAGACACCAGGGCAATCGGCCAGGATCTTCTCAAGGTCCTTGATACACGCGTCACCAGCAAATCCATGTGCGTCGGCCTTGATCCGGCCGTGCTCGTCGATCTCGATTTCGATCCGCTGTTCTCGCATGGGTCACCTCTTTCGAGCCACGAGACGTGCGTTGAGCCGTGCTGCCTCGGCACGGGCCGGATCGAGTTGCTCCCAAACGTCGACCGCCAGGAAGCGGTCCGACCCTGCTTCCAGTAGTTCGCCAACCGCGGGCAAGGCCTCCGCTGGAAGCCGGTGCCCGGGCAACTCCCTGACGGGTGCGGGAACAAATCCCTTGCCGCTTTTGCCCTTGGCATCATTGCTCTGCTTCAGTTTCAGACTGAAGGGCCGTTTCAGTGCCTGCTCCGGCTCACTCCGGCTGCCGTTGAGGCGTGCGATCTCGCTGCTGACGGACTTCAGTTCATCGTTGAGCTTCCGCTGCCGAGCCTTCCAATCCGACTCACTTTCCTCCTTGCCGTGACCCCCCTTGATCTCTTCTTCAAGGGCGGCTTTGCGTTCCTTGGCAGCAGCGACACTGGCATCAATCACGCCGAGTCGCCGCCTGTGCTCAGCCTGCTCCTTCTCCCACTGCTCGCGTTGCTGCTGTTCGTCGGCCTTGGCGATATCGCTATCCACGCCACGGACATACTCCTGCACCGCCGTTTCGAGCGCATCCAGACGCGCTACTGCGCCGCGAGCGGCGTCTACCGATCTGCCGGCGAGTTTCAGGGGTACGAGCGACTCATGCTCTGCCATCAACTCGCGACGCTTTCGGTCAAGGCCAAGTACGCCCTCGAACCAGCGCCCAAGTGAGGACCTCGCCAGATCGCTGCGTTCGCCAGCGGACCTAAGCAGTTCGCCGCAGGACTTGACTCGCAAGGCAACGGACTTCTCCGCTTCATCCCACTGCTGGTAGAGGCCGCTGCGAACCGCCTTCGTTGGAGGTGATGGCGGAACATTCGTCCAGGCGAAGACGGCCTTGCGGACAAGCGCAGGTGCGTCCGGCCACTGTGCCGGCTCCTTGTTCGACACCTCTTCCAGTGTCTCGCAGGGAACCTCACCTGCGTTGATCTCTTCTTCCTCGATACATGGCTTGGCTCCAGCAGCGCCTGGAAGCCATACCGCTCCCGACAGCGTGCGCAGAGATGCCTCCCGGCGGAAGACTGCTGTTGGTGTGGCTTGGACTAGCGCATCGTGGAGCGGCCGCGCTTGGGACGGATTCAGTCTGACACGGAGGAGGAACTCGGCGATTGGCCATTCGATCACGCCTTCCGTTGGCGTGACCCACATGTCCGGCAGCTGAACCCCGAGGCTGACCACTTCCGACCCGGCCGCTACAAGGTTCGCCAACGCTGCATGTCCTTCGCCCGATGCCAGAGTCACGAGGCGTCGAGCCCGCTTCGGGAGGCCGGCGCTTCCACCCCGTACACAAACCGCGTCATTCGGAACAACTTCAGAATCCACTGGCCGGCGAAGCAAACGCACCGGACCGTCCGTGGGAGGGACGACATCTACTGGTCGGTCTTGGGGCGGCCCGAACGTCAACGCCTGTGACTTTGGCTCTGTCCATGCCTCATCCACAGCATGATGCCAGAACCAGTGAAGAGCAACGCGGACGAGCCCCGCGCTCTGAGCCTCGTCCAGTTCGACGATCCATTGAGGTGCTCCGGTCAGAATGGCTCCGCCGCAGAGCACGGCGCGCCGGGTTGCGAAGTTCACCACCGCTGGAAGCAGCGGCAGCGACGTACGGCGTGCGAGCAGGAAGGACGACGCCCTCTCTCGCAGACCCGGATCTCGCTGTCCCGTCCCAAAGCCCAAGGAGCCCAGCACATACACCCGACGATCACCAACTGCGGCATCGAGCATGGCACGCGTGAGCGCACCGGGTCCTGCGTCCGACAGTACAAACATGGACGGCTGACTGGCATCGCCAACTACACGGCGGACGAGGTCGCTGGCCTGAGCACTCACGGGGTCGATCCAAGGACCGTTGAGAGCAAAGCGCCCTGCGGCCTCCGGGAAGCACTCCCATGCCATGGGCAGACGCGCGTCGGAACGGTCAATCGCCTTGCTGCGCGGGTACGGCGCGATGGGGCCGCGTAGCGTGCTCATACGGGCTTCCCTCCATCGAACCACTTAACGAGATATGGGTAGTACAACTCTGGTGGTGCGACCGGCGTGCATGCCAGATCACGCCACTTGAGCGGCGTGTCCGGTCCTGCGGTCTTGCCGGGTATAGGTCGCGCGTCAAGCGGGCTGTTGGACATCTGCCACGCGAGACGGATATCGCCCGCATCGAGCAGAAGGAACCGGTCGTGCGGTTGCTCGGACCTGATGCGTCCGAACGCCTGCTCATACCACGCAGGCGACTCGCCAACTGCCTGCTGAATTCTCGCAGACTGCTTCGGGTCCTCCGCATCCCGATCCGTTAGCACGAGGAGCCGCGCGCTCGCGTGTTGCTGACAAAGAGCGTCACGCAGAATCTTGAGACATGCCAGGTTTCCGTCGCCTCGTACGAAGCGATCGCAGAGGAGCATGCGCCGCGGACGGACGTTGCCGAGCAATCGAGACAGCAACTCCTGCATCGAGAGATTGGAGTTCCGGACAATCCGGACGCTCGCAGGTGATAATTGTGCAGAGGGAGCCACCTTCGTGGCTGGTGCGGTCTCCGCCCTGGGTTCGCAGGTCAGATCTAGCCCTGCCGCAACCCGCCAGAATACAGGACGCTCGTTCCTCGCCTCCTTAAGAATCTCCTCGGGCTCCGGTGCCGCGGTCATCGCCTCGAGCGGCGTGCCTTCGGTGACGGCAACGTAGTCCGCGTTCAGAGCATCGACCGATCGATAGCCCGGCTCGGCGAGTCGCCGACGGAGTCGCCAGAGCATCCATCGACGAGCGTCATCCGGCGTCGCGGGACCGACGGGCACATCGGTCATGCGCACATCCGCGTACACCTCCCCATCAGGACCTTCAACTTCGTCGATCTGAAGAGACGTCCGAAACGTCTGGCGAACGGCTTCATCCAGTGTGTCCTTGAACGCGACGTCCAGACGGCGATGCTGATGATTCCAGCGACCCGCCGATTGGTTGACTCCACGCATCCACCGGTCGGCGAGCGTGCGCAGATCGCACGGGCGATCGGTGGGCGTGGAGCGGATCGGCCCCGGATTGCCTTCGCGGCCGCCTGCGATGCTCCCGGCAAGCTCCCACTTGCTGACGCCGGCATGAAAGTCGACGACCCATCGAAACTCGCACGTGGACTGGTGTTGGGGATCCGTGTATCCAAGCGGCTCCGAGTTACCACCCGGCAGATCTCGAACCTCAAACCGCTTGCCGGTGATGACCGACCGCCACGCCTGCTTTCGGTCGATCTCCATTGGCAATGGTGCAGGCGTTCCTTCATCACTCCGGTCGATCCGGACTCGTTCCCAGTGGAGGACTCGGCCCCCAAGCACAGCGTGCTCCACGCCCCACATCGCGTAAACACCCTGCTCCAGCAGGGGCGCTTCACCTTCTTCGCTCGCCGCTTGCTCGCCGGCGTCGGTGAGCCCGCCACGGCCGTCACAAAGTCCGATCTCACGGCACCAGTCGATGATGTTCCTGATGGCTACATCCGACGCCTCCGGCAGGACGCTACGCACCGCCTCCGGTGTGACGACCCCACCCGTCTTCAGCGCCGCCCGGCAAAGAGCCTGCATCTCTGGTCGTTTGACGTACACCGCCATCTCTGCAAACGCAGCGAATCGATGCACTTCCAAAGGCTGAACAACTTCACACCTCACAGACGACCTCCCACATTCACGCGCGGCGTCATACTCGCCAGTTCCTTGAGTTCCGACGCCACACGATCATCCTTTGCGTAGAAGTCGTACTTGCCGAAGATGATCAACTGCTGCCTCGCTCTTGTCACTCCGACGTTGATGCGATTCGGGCTGTCGAGGAAGCCCACACGTCCTGTGTTTCGCATCGACAGGAGCGCGAGATCGGCTTCGCGTCCCTGGAACCGGTCAACAGTACCGCAGCGGATCTCGATAAGTGGGTCGTCTTCGTTCGGGTACAGAAAACAATGGCGTGCGTCCGACCCGGTGACTTCGCGCACCATTTCAGAGAGCGCCTCTTCCTGGCGAACGTAGAAGCAAAGGCACGCAACCTCCCATACCGCTCGCTCCTTGCCAGTCGGCGGTCTTCGTCCAGCGGGTGGTCCTTTGCGTTGAGCCCACTCAAGGAACCGCCGCAGCCAGTTGCGCATCGCGTTTACCTCAGCTTCATTAACGCCGCGATGCTCACTGCCGTGTATGTCGATCCAAACTCGGCGCTTGCGGACCTCTGGAGCAAAGTCCCACCCAATGACCGCATCACGTCTCGGAATCGTGTTGGCATCCCGCAACGCCGCCTGCTTCGCCAGCCGCTCGTAGATTACGCTTCGTGAGTAGTTCGAGATGTCGGGGTGCATCCGATGCTGAAACGTCAAGCACTCGAATCGGGCCTCTAGCACTTGAGGCGCAGCGCGCAAGCCGTGGGCAAGAAAGTTCGGACGGCGTGACCGGCCATGCCCGACTCCCTCCTGAACAACCTCGATCACACTCGGCAGCCCGATATCACGCTGATCCGCGATCGCCTCGCGAATTCCCTTCCACGCTTGAGGCACGAGTTCGTCCACGCCGCGGTTCATGCGCTCTCGCTCCGACCGATCAGCGCTCCACCGCAGCTCGTGCGATCGCTTGAGCCGCCAAGCAACCTCGGCAGCCCAGCTTCGGCGGGAGAGGAAGTCCCGCTCAAGCCGCTCGAGCTGGTCGCGGCTATCGATCTGCTTGCCTCGCTCCCGGAAAGGACGAATCCTCGATGCGCGTGCGAGTGAATAGGCGTGGCGGAAAGACCACGGTGTAGACGGGTCCGCCGGCCCCGTCGCCATAGTGAGCCCAGCAGGCAGTACATCATGGACTTGGGGCCACACGTCCAAATCGACAAGTACCCAATCCGCCCCAGCCACTCGAAGAAGGCCGTTGGAGCCGGCTGCGACGTCGGCCACAACTACTCGGGCAACGGGCCCAGGACGAGAAATCCGCGTGACACGCGCAACATGCCTCTTCGGATCTGAGTCGAGGAGCTCTCGCTCAAGGTGATCGAGCACCTCCCCCGTCTCTACGATCAGCCATCGCGCGCCAGTGCCTCGAACCTGTTCACGCGTCAATCGCCAAGCAATCAGCCGTGCACGCTGCAAGGCTTGAGAGACCAGGCTCTTCCCGGCATCGTCGCTCACGTGCGCGATATTGGCCTCAAGATCGTCGATGTTCGTAAACGGGGGCAGCTGCTGCACGTCGCCGACGATGATGTGCTTTCGGGCGAGCAACGCTGGGATGATGAACTCGGTGACAGTCGTCTTGCTCGCCTCGTCGATGATGAGCAGATCCCAAGGCACAAACGACGTCATGGTCCCGTGTGTGCCGTGGCCATCGTCGCGCTTGAATCGCTCCGACCGCAACTGCGGGTGGTTGAGAATGCCGGCTGTCGTGCTACATGTCAGATTAGCGCTTGTCACGACGAGGCTTTGTGCAGCCTCCCATCGCTCGTCGTCCGAGAGGTCTGCGAAGACGGAGTGCGACCTCCATGAGTCCAGAACCGATTGGATGCGTCGGTCGAGTTGCAGCGCACGCACCTTCTCGTCGACCCGGTCCTCGATGCCGATCCGAACAGCCTCGAGCACCTCGGGGCGCTTGTCGTAGAGCTTCTCCAACGCGTTGTCGATCGCGACATGCGTCGTCGCACACATGAGCACTCGCTCGCCCCTCTTGATGGCCTGCAACACAAGCTCGCAGATTGCAGTTGTCTTGCCGGACCCCGGCGGCCCTTGGAGCAACGCGATGTCCGTTGTTGCGAGAGCCTTGCGCACAAACGAACGCTGCTCTTCAGTGCCGTCGATGGTGGAATCGGTAAGCAGCTCCCACTCTGGGTCGGGCAGGGCCCACGCCGAAACATCAGACCACCTTGCCTTGTCCGGGTTCTCACATAGGCGAATCAAGCCGCGATGCGTAGGCAAAGGGTTATGCCGAAGCTGCTGAACAGCTCGTTTTTGCGTATCTACAGCCCTTGTGTCGATCGGCGCAAAGAGGAACTGTGTCCCCTTTGCTGGCAGGTCCTTGAGCCGTAGCTGGTATCGGTCGCGGTCTACCTCGTAGATCCTCAGGCTCTCTGCGTGGCGACGCTCAGGAGCCGTCCAGATCTCGCGTACCTCTTCACCCTCGCAGAACTCCGCCCGCGGATCCAACAACGCCTGATCTGCGGGAAAGTCGTCCGGAAGGAGAAGCTGGACCCAGTTTCCGCTGCGGGCCCGCCCTTGAACAGGTTCTGCCTCTAGTCGCACCCCTTTGTCTGCTTGAAGCATGGTGCCAGCCAGCGGATCATCCAGCCGTAGGGTGTTGCCCTGCAGGGCATACTCAACCTTCTTCGAGTCGCGTGCCACCGTGCACTCTGCCCAGACGGCGAGTGCAGAACATTCCCGCCGCTGTCCATCCACGACGAGGCCGGAAGCTTCAACACGTCCTTCAAGGCAAAGGGCTTCTTCCTCGTCGACTCGACCCCACCATCGAATCACCAGGTTCTGTCCATCCTCTGTTGCAACGCTTTGGGGCTTGCTTGACGCAGCAGGCTTTCGGATGACACACTCCTGCCCGCACCACTCAATGCGATCCCCATCTTGCAACTGCTCGGAATCGGTCTCGATCAACAAGCTTGTAGAACGTGTCGTCGCCGAGGCGACCCGAACGTACTCCTGGCGATCGATATTGTTGAGCTTACGAGCAAGGTCAAACGCCCGGTGGGCAGGCCAGCCCTCCAGCAGCCAGCGTCTGCTCGCGGGGGCACGCAGAACGACCAAGGTGTCAAGAGGGTGCAGGCGATAGACGTGTTTGCGCCGAACGATCTCGAACCTGAAACGGTGCCGCTTCTGACGCTCCTCAGCGTTCTCGCGTGCCTGGAACAAGTACCTCTCGAACGGTCCGAGGGCGTCGCGGGCCTGCTGTTGGATCACAGTCGCCCGCTGCACCGGCTCCATTGCGAGATAGTTCAGTAAGCCCACGAGGCGACTTCTCCTTGCAGCTGGTCGCTGTCATCACGTCCGACGTTCACCACGGTCCTCGGTTCCGGCGAGCGTCCCCTTCGGCACGAACGGATTTCGTTGCTCCTGACGAAGAACGGGAACCGCCTGTCCGGCGTCCTGCGGTAAGGATTCGGGCTCTTGACTGCTGGCCCGTCTCGCCCGTGCTCGAGACCATTCGCGAAGTTGAGTGATCTGGTCACGCATCGTTCGAGACAGCGGGTACGTTGCCCTGATGGCACGAGCGATGTGATCGGTCGTGACCTCCTTGCCTTCAGCAAAGGACTCGAACAGAGCCTCTCGCACCGCTTCTTCAAGCTCAGCGCCAGAAAAGCCCAGCGACTCCTGAGCAAGCCGCTTCAGATCAAACTCCTTGGGAGATCGCTTCTTCCGAGCCAGGTGGATGGAGAGAATCTCTTTACGGGCCTCCTCGGTGGGCAGATCGACAAAGAAGATCTCGTCGAATCGACCCTTTCGCAGCAGTTCGGGCGGCAGCGCCTCAATGCGATTGGCAGTGGCAACGACGAAGACCGGCGCGGTCTTCTCCTGCATCCATGTCAACAACGTTCCTCCAACTCGAGCGGATACACCCGCATCCAGCTGATCTGAACTGCCCATCCCGGAGAGACCCTTTTCGATCTCGTCGATCCAAAGCACGCACGGAGCGAGCGCCTCGGCAACTTGAAGAGCCAGCCGCATGTTGCCTTCAGACTGTCCAACGACCCCGCCGAACACGCGGCCGAGGTCGAACCGCAATAGAGGGAATTGCCACGCAGCAGCGACGGACTTGGCAATCAGCGACTTCCCGCATCCTTGGATACCGAGAAGCACGATCCCGCGCGGAGGTTCAAGGCCATGTTCCCGTGCTCCAGCCCCGAAGCCGCGACCGCGGCGATCCAGCCATGACTTCAGGTTGTCTAGGCCGCCGACATCTCGCATCGTGGCGTTGGGTTCGAAGTACTCCAGAACGCCACTCTGCTTGATGACCCGTGACTTCTCCTGCGCGACGAGCGGGATCGCGTCGGGTCCCAGCCTTCCCTTTTCGTGAGCCGCTCTCGCGAATGCAAGGCGAGCTTCCATCACAGTGAGTCCTCTCGCAGCCTCGAGCAAAGGCTCGGCCGGATCGCACTCGACATGCCGATCCTCGGCAACGGTGCGGCAGACCTGGAGAAGGTCATCTTGGTCAGGCAGGGGCAGGTCCAAAGCTGGAACTTCCTTGACGACTTCCGGTGGAAGACCCGGTACCGGCCCAGAGAGGATGAGCAGTTTCCGAGGTGCTCCCCGAAGGCGCGACGCTTCTCGGAGCCACCGCGTCACCTCGTGGCGTCGATCTGACGAGAGGTAGAAGTGGTGGGCGTCCTCCATCAACAGGATCCCCGGCTCCTTGCTCTCGCAGTGGGACTTGAGCACTTCTTGGGGGTCGGTCTGCCCAGGATCCGATTCGCCCACTTGAGCCTCTAGGTCCATGACCGCGAGGCCACGCGAGAGACTCCAGACGCGAGCTGGAACGCGCAGATCTCGCGAGAGACCTGCCACGAACCCTCGTACTCGCTCCCATTCATGCGAGACGACTTGGATCGCGGGAACGTCGGCTCGCGCCAGAGTCACGAGTTGTTCGAAGAAACTGGCCATTAGGCGAGTTTATGGTCGAGTGCGATTGCTTTCCCTGGCCCTCGCTTGCGAACAAGGAATGCACTGATGTCGCACTCGCGGCGTCGCACGGCGGTTCGTGGCGGCGGCTTCAGACCAGCCAGTTCGTGCATGGGGGCATCGGTCGCCAGTTAACCCGTCCGCCCGTCAACCCGAGACTCCGAGAGTTCGAGAGGATTTCGACGCACCCATGCCGAGACACCCGGTGTCCTGACCGATTGGCTCTGAATCGGTCTAGAACCGAGAGCGCGGCGGGCCAAGCCCGGCAATCGCCAAACCGCCCGGATTCTGCGGGGTTTCTGGCCGAGTCGGCGCGGAGGCCGAAATGGATCGCCTGTAAACCAAACGACCCCGCCGTGAGGCAGGGTCGGAAGGAAGCTCCCCGAATAGGACTCGAACCTATAACCTGCCGGTTAACAGCCGGCCGCTCTACCATTGAGCTATCGGGGAAAATCGAGTTGTCGCCCCTCCAGCGGGCTCTGTGCCGGGCACAGGCGTCCGCCGGGGGGCCCAAAAGATAGCCGGGGTTGGGCATCGGTCAACTCGGGGACGGGCTGAAGCACCGGGATGCTCGGGCCGGGCCCGGATTCGCGGCCGCGCCTTGCAGACCCTCCACCTCATGCCCCCTACGCCCCATGGCTCCACCTCTCTCAAGGGAGGGGCTCACTTGGGCTGGCCGCAGCGACCCAGTTCTCCGCCAGCCGCGATCACCGCCCCCGCCCCACAGCCCTACCCCCACGGCCCGCCCCCACCCGCTCGACGCGCCGCTTCTGGACGCCTAGCATCTTGACCCGGCCCGGCCACCCCACATCAGGGTTTCCACCGGGCCTGCTTTGACGGAGCCAGCCATGAAGACTGAGACGCATCCCAAGTACTTCAACTGCAAGGTGTTCCACAACGGCGTGCAGGTCATGACCGTCGGGGCCACCGTCCCCGAGATGCACGTCGAAGTCTGGTCCGGCTCCCACCCGTTCTTCACCGGCAAGAACGTGCTGGTCGACTCGGCGGGCCGCGTCGAGAAGTTCCAGAAGAAGTTCGGCGGCAATTACTTCAAGAAGCCCGAGCCCAAGAAGGTCAAGGCCGGCGACGACGACGAGTGATCCGCCGGGCGGCCGCCCGCCCCTCGTCCAACCCAGTTCTCATCGCGCCGCCGGGGCATGCCGCCCGGCGGCGTTGCGTTTTTCGCCGTCGCTTTCAGCCGCTGTCGTGATGTCCATCACGATTGCGCCTCCTCGCTCTCATCCGCCACGATCTCGCCCTTGTGGTTCGCCGCGCTCGTCGACGCGCACAGCCCCACAACGAAGATCAACAGGGTGTGGGCGAGCGGGTTCAGGAGGAGAACCCAGATCGCCGGCCCCATGTCCGGCGGATCAGTCTTGGACGGAGGCGTGGGAAAGGTCTGGGCAAGCCACGCCAGCACAAGCCCGAGCGAGATCCCCCACGTCCACACATACGTCTTCCGCGGCATGGTCCGCCGGACCGCCCGCAGGAACAGCAGTACCAGCCCGGATGGGAAGACCGCCCACCCGGCCAGCACACCCAGGCCCAGCGCGAGCCCCAGCACCAGCGCCACGAGGATCAGACCACCCAGACCGGCCAGCAGCAGCCGGTCGGCCTGATTGGCGGCCATCGCGCTGAGCGCCCTGAGCGACGGAAACAGTCTTCCACACTCCGGGCACTTCGGATTCTCGCCCAAAAGCCCGTCGCGTGAGTAGCCGCACTCGCGGCACCGGCCCGGGTCGGTGCGCCCGATCTGACGCCGCGCGGTCCAAACGAGGCTCACCGCCGCGAGCAGCAGCACCGGTGCCAGCATGAGCAGAAGCAACTCCACGGGCAACGGTACCCCCAACCTGCCACGCTCACCCCGCCGCCGGCTTCACCCTCGACGGGATCAGCCGCACCGCCGCCAGCCCGCCGACGAGCAGCACGACCAGGATGACGCCGCGCCAGAAGATCCGGTCGATGAGTTCCTCGCCGGGCTGCGCGAGCATGGCGATCCGCTGGTCGAGCTGCTTGGAATCCGCCAGTTCGTTGGTGCGCTGGAGCACCGCCGAGATGCGCTCGGCGGTCTTGCCCGCCTCCACCACCACGTCGCGCACGTCGGAGATCTTCAGGGGCTCGGCGTTGGGGCGATCCTTGGAGTCAAAGCGTGACACCACCCGGTCGATCGCGTCGATCGTCTTGGTCAGCTCCGTCGCCAGCGTGTTCGAAGACTCGATCGTCGCCTTCAGATCGTTCATCACCGAGCGCAGGTTCGCCTGACGCGACTCGATGTCGTCCAGCAATTTCTTCCGCTCGCCCGACAGCGAGTCGAAGAACTGCCGGATCGCGGCCTCGCGCTGCGTCGCCAGCCTGGCCTCCGCGTCCTTGAGCATCGCCTCGATGTCGCTCTGCAGCGCGAGCCGGGCCTCGTTGATGGCCGCGCTGCGCTCCCTGGCGATCTGCTCAAAGAGCTCCGTCCGCTCCGCCCGCAGGTCGTCACGGAGCGTCTGCAGCCGGGCCCTCACCGCCTCCGCCGTCTCGCGGATCGTGCTGATCGCCTCCGCCGCGTCCCGTACCTCGGGCTGCTCGGCCAGCCGGTACATGGTCAGTTCGGTCTGCTGCCCGAGCAGGAAGGGGTATCGCGACGCGTACCACAAGGCCCGCTCGCCCAGCAGCCGGGCGTCGTCGATCGCGCTGGTCGCCAGCGCCACGTCACGGAGCAGCCCCGCCGCCTTCCCGCGGTCGTTCATCGTGTTCATCATGCGGGCGTCGGCGAAGTCCTCGAACCGCACCAGCGACGTGATCGTCCGGTCCGGGTTCTGCGCGATCCAGGAGTCGACCAGGTCCCGCACCGTCCGGACTTGCGCCTCGCTCAGCCGGGCGCCGGCCGTCCGCCAGACCTCCGCGTCGGCGGCCTTCAGCCGGTCCAGCGCAGCGCGGCCCGCCTCGCCGATCCCCGCGGGCATCCAGTGGTTCTCGAACGACCACGTCTGCAGCGATGACAGCACCATCATGTCCAGCATCGCCACCGACGGGTTGGGGTTGGTGGCGATGTCCAGCGCGGCGGTGGTCCCGTTGCGCACGAACAGTTGCGAGAGCGCCCGCGCCTTGGGCGTCTGCTCGCCGGCCCGCGCGATCAGGTACACCGCCTCGCCCAGCGCCGCGATGTACTCGTCGGCCGCCCCCATCACCAGCGCCTGCTGCTCCAGCGCCTCGGAGCCCGTGGCGTTCACCACGCCCGACCTGGACTCCCCCGCCCTCTGCGGCTCGCCGGAGAGGCACGAGCCCATCAGCCCCATCCCCGCCATCGCGGCCAGAGTCATCGCCCTGGCCAGGCGGGTCTTCGACGAACGCATCCGGCCGCTGATCATGGCGGCGAGCATACCGCCCTGGGCCGCCCGGTGCCCCGCGAGGGATCAGAAGCGGCCCGCGATGACTCACTATTCTCCGCCATGCCCCCCCCGCCCCCCCCCCCCCGACCCCCCGCCCTCTCTCCTCGACCTCGACCCCGCGGTCCTCGCCGACGCGCGGGCGATGCCGCCGCAGGTCCGCGTGCCGCCGCTGACCAAGCCCTTCAACGTGACCATCGAGGTCCCGGGGAGCAAGTCGCTCACCAACCGCGTGCTGCTGCTGGCCGCGCTCTCTTCCGGCCGGTGCGAAGTCCGTCGCCCGCTGCTGGACGCCCAGGACGCGCAGGTGATGATCGCGGCGATCCGCCAGCTCGGGGCCCGCGTGGAGCAGACGCCCGGGGGCGACCTGGTGGTCTGGGGCACCGGCTCGCGCTGGAAGCCCACCCCCACCCCCACCCCCACCCCCGCCCCCACCCCCACCCCCGCCCCCACCCCCACCGCGCCGCGCGAGACGGTCCTCCACCTCGCCAACGCCGGCACCGCCACGCGCTTCCTCGCCGCCGCCGGCCTGCTGGCCCCGCCCGGGCACACGGTGACCATCGACGGCTCGCCGCGGATGCGCGAGCGGCCCATCGGCGAACTGGTGAAGATGCTCCGCGACCTGGGCGGCACGGTCGATGAGCTCGGAAAGCCCGGCTTCCCGCCCATCCGCGTGCACGGCCTGCCCGAGGACGCGACGCTCCAGCCCATCCGCGTCGGGCGCACCGCCAGCAGCCAGTTTGTGTCCGCCGTGCTGCTGCTGGGGCCGTTTGTGCGCGGTGGCGTGTCGATCGCGTTTGACGAGCCGCCCACCAGCGAGCCGTACGTGCGGATGACGATGGGGCTCCTCGAGCGCGTGGGCGCGGCGGCCTGCTGGCCGAATCAGGAGCCGGGCGTGCGCTTCGCCCAGAGCCGGGCCGGCGGGGACAAGGACGAACTGCGCGGCTTCCGGATCGACATCGAACCCGACGCGTCGAGCGCGGGCTACTGGTGGACGGCCGCGACCATGGTCCCCGGCGCGCGGGCCGTCGTGCCCGGGCCATGGGACCGCAGCCTGCAGGGCGACACCCGGATCGTCGACGTGCTCATGGGCATGAACGGCGACGAAGGCGACTTCGAATATGACCGGTTCATGGTGTTTGGCGACAAGCGACTGCGCGCCATCGACGCCGACCTCGCGAACATCCCCGACGCGGCGATGGCGCTGGCCGCGGCGTGCGCGGTGGCCGAGGGACCGAGTGTGCTGCGCGGGCTGCGCACCTTGCGGGTGAAGGAGACCGACCGCGTCGCTGCGCTGCACGCGGAGCTGACGCGATCGGGCTGCAGTGCTTCGGTGATCGAAGAGGCGGGCGACGTGTCTCTGCGGATCACGCCTCTGGATCTGTTGCGCGACGCGGGCGAGGTGGTTGTGCGAACGTACGACGACCACCGCATGGCGATGGGCCTGGCCCTCATCGGCCTCAAGCGACCGGGGGTGATCATCGACGACCCCGCCTGCGTCGCCAAGACCTACGCCACCTTCTGGCGCGACCTGCGACGGCTGTACGCCTGAAAAACCCCCGCCCCGCCCCCGGAGCCCCCCGCGCCGGTAACCCATGCTGATGACTGACTACTGATCACTGATCACTTCCCTCTTCCTCAGCACTGATTCACCGCATCAATCAACCGCCGCAGCATCCCAAAGTCCCGACGCGTGTGCGTGAAGCACAGCCGCGGGAGGTGCAGGTGGTCGTCCTCGACCTCGTAGGGTCCGCGCAGGGTCATCGGCGTGCCGCCCGGCTTGACGAGTTTGGCGAACTCCTTGCTCAGCCGCTCCACGTTGGCCGGGGAGATCGGGCGGCGCAGGCGGATGACCAGGTCGTCGCGCACGTAGCGCGAGGAGTGGTACACGCGGTAGAACTTGAGGATCTCTTCCACGCCCTGCTGGGGCGTCTTGCAGATGCGATACAGGCCCGGGTCCTCGGGGCTGATCCAGCCGCGCTTGAGCAGCCCGGCCCGCATGAACTGGTCGAACTCCTCCCAGAACGTCTCGCCCTCGCCCTCCATGAGCACGATGGGGACCATGCTGGCCTTGCCGGTCTGCACGAGGGTCAGCAGTTCGAAGCCCTCGTCCATGGTGCCAAAGCCGCCCGGGAAGAGCGCGACGGCCTCGCTCTGGCTGATGAACATGAGTTTGCGGGTGAAGAAGTAGCGGAAGTGGATGAGCTTGCTGTCGCCCGCGATGACCGGGTTGGTCGCCTGCTCAAAGGGCAGGCGGATCGCCACGCCGAACGACGCGTCGCGCCCCGGGCCCTCGTGACCGGCTTCCATGATGCCCCCGCCCGCGCCGGTGATCGCCATCCACCCCGCGTTGGCCATGAGGCGGCCGAACTCGCGGGCCGCGGCGTAGTCGGGGTGCTCCTTGGGCGTGCGCGCCGAGCCGAAGATCGTCACCTTGTGCGGCTCGGGGTACTGCCCGAAGACGCGGAAGGCGTAGCGCAGTTCCTTGACCGCCGCGGTGATGAGCTTGAGCTCGCCGGTGTTGCGTCCGTCGGGGATGAGCTTGAGGCCCGCGGTGACCAGGTCGCGGACCAGTTCCGACGCGAGCGTGTCGGGCTGCCCCCCCACCTCGCGGATCAGCGCGTCGATCTTCGCGGTGATCTCCGGCCCGTCCACCCGCTTCTGCGCGGGCGCTTCCGGGGGCGCATCGCCCTTGGCGGGCAGGTCGGGCTTGGTGATGGGGTCCAGTTCGGGGCGGTGCTGGCTCAAGGGATTCTCCGGTGACTCGTCGGGTCGATGTTACGCGTGGGGGCACGCCTCCGGAGGAAGCTGGCTCGGGGCGGGGGTGAAGGTGTGGGCGGTTTCATCCGGCGGCCGGCCGCCACGCGGGCTTACTTCTCCGGCCCCGCCGTCGTCGCCCTCCACGGAGCCCGCGAACGCTCGCGCTCCAGCTGCGCCCGCTGGGCGCTGGGGTCTTCCGGCAGCGGCACGCCCAGCAGGCCGCCCAAGAGCGCCCGCGTGCCGCGCAGGGGCTCGGCGCCGATCGCCGGGTCGTCCAGCGTCCCGGTCACCCGCGCCGTGATGAACTCGTTGCGCACGATCTCGAACAGGTCCGACAGCACCGGCAGCCGCATCCGGCTCTGGCTGTGGATCGTCAGGTCCAGGTCCATCTCCGGGAGCGTCAGTTCGCCGGTGCCCATGATCGCCAGGCTGTCGGAGAGCAGGCCGAGCTGGTCGAACTTCACGCTCCGCCCGTTCATCCAGAAGGCCGCCTGGAAGTAGTCCAGCGTCTCGCCCAGCGGGAGCTGCAGGTTGCCCACCTGGATGAGCCTCACCGCCAGCGGCATGTCCAGCACGTCGCCCCCGGTGATCCGCAGCGCGCCGCGGCCCTGCCGGTCGCGCTCGTCGCCCACCGAGCCGGTGATCGCCAGTTCCGCGTCCATCCAGCCGCGCCGCTCATCGCCGGCGGGCTCCTCGACGGGCAGCGGCGCGTGCACCGAGAACGCCGCCCCGCCCAAGGCCCCGCCCGCTAGAGCCGACGACTCCTCGCCCGCGTTGCGCCGCAGCGCGACCAGCATGTCCGCCACGCGCACGCCCCCCACCTG
>JALHNL010000028.1 GCA_022843545.1 Phycisphaerales bacterium
CGGGCATGCACGGCTTCCGCGGTCGCCGCCTGCGCGACTACGGCCTGCGCCTCAACGAGAAGCAGAAGGTCCGCTACCACTACTCGGTCCTTGAGAAGCAGTTCCGCCGCTACATCGCTTCCGCGGGCCGCATGAAGGGCAACACCGGCGAGATGCTCATGCGTCTGCTGGAGTGCCGGCTGGACAACGTCCTGCGCCGCGCGGGCATGGCCCGCACCATCTGGGCCGCGCGCCAGATCGTCGCCCACGGGCACGTTCTGGTCAACGGCCGCAAGACCGACCGCGCTTCCTACGGCGTCGAGGTCGGCGACACCATCACCCTCAAGCCCGGCATCCACAAGCTCGTCCGCGAGAACATGGAAAGCCAGCCCGGTCTCGAGGTCCCGCAGTGGATCGACTTCAACCCCGGCGAGCTGACCATCAAGGTCCTCGCCATGCCCACCAGCGACCAGATCCCCTTCGACGTGAACCCCAACCTCATCGTCGAGTTCTATCGCTGATCCATCCCCGCTGATCTCACCCGCAACCGCCGGCCCACAGCCGGCGGTTGTGTTTTTGGACTCCCCGCGCCCACCCGATCCCGGCCGCGCAAGCGCCCGCACGCCAACACCCACCCCGCGCCGCCTTCCGGTACCATCCCGCCATGTGCGGCCTCGGCGGCATCCTGCTCCTCGCCCCACCGCGCCCCGCCCAGCCCCACCCGGCGCCGCACGCGCACCCCGACATCCCCGACGCCTGGGTCGATGCCCTCGACACCGCCATCACCCACCGGGGGCCCGATGGAATGGGCCGCTTCCGCGGCGCGTCCGCCTCCGCCCAGATCGCCCTCGCCCACCGCCGGCTCAGCATCATCGACCTCCAGGGCGGCGGGCAGCCCATGGTGGACTGGCGCCCAAACTCCACCATCGCCGTCGCGTTCAACGGCTGCATCTACAACCACCGCGACCTGCGCCGCGAACTCGTCGCCCTCGGGGCCGAGTTCGCCACCGACCACAGCGACACCGAGGCGCTCATCCACGGCTGGCGGGCCTGGGGCGACGGTCTCTGGGCACGCCTTGACGGCATGTTCGCCGTCGCCCTCTGGGACGAGCGCGCCGGCCGACTCGTGCTCGCCCGCGACCCGGCGGGCGAGAAGCCGCTGTGGTGGGCCCGGGCCGTCGCGCCCGCCACCGGTTCGCCGGCGCTGGTCTTTGCCAGTTCCGCCCGCGCGGTGGAGCGGGCGGTGCGCCGAATCGACCCCGGCTCGCCCGCGCTGGCCGTGGACCCCCACCGCCTGGCCGGCTGGCTGGCGCTGGGCTTCGGGCCCGACTCGCCCCTGGCAGGCATCAACGCCCTGCCCCCCGGCACGTTCCTCGACGCCGCCGCCCCGTCGCACCCGCGTCCTTACGCCCCGCGACCGCAGCGCGCCGATCGCCCACGCCTGTCGCCCAATCGCGTGCTGGATCTCATCTCCTCCGCCGTCGCCTCCCGCCTCGAAGCCGATGTGCCGCTGGGGTGCTTTCTTTCCGGCGGGGTGGATTCGTCTCTTGTCGCGGCCCTGGCCCGGCGGACGCTCGGCGAGCGCGGGCTGGACACGTTCTGCGTGCGGATGCCCGACCCGCGCCTCGACGAGTCGGCCTACGCCCAGGCCGTCGCCCACCACCTCGGCACGCGCCACCACACGCTCGACTGCCTGGCCAGCCCCGCCGACGACCTCGCCCGTCTCATCCCCCAGATCGGCCTTCCGCTGGGCGATTCCTCCCTGCTCCCCACGTTCTGGGTCAGCCGTGCGGCGAGCCAGTTCGCCACGGTCTGCCTCTCGGGCGACGGCGGCGACGAGCTCTTCGGCGGGTACGACCGCTACCTCGCGGCCCGCTGGCTCCGCCGGGCCTCGGACCTCATCGCCACCTGGCCGCTGGAACTTGCTCTTCACCCTCGGCTGGATCGCCTGATCCGCGCCGCACGCGGGGCGGGCTACCCGGACCTCCTGCGCCTCTTCAGCCCGGAACTGGCGGGGGTGCTGCTGAGCGCCGCGCTCGACCCGCAGTCCCTCCGCCGGTCCGCCGGCGATGACCTCGACCCCGACGCCGACCCGCTCACCTTCGACTTCCGCACCTACCTCCCGGGCGACCTGCTCCTGAAGGTGGACTCGGCCAGCATGAGCGTGCCCATCGAGGTGCGGGCTCCGCTGCTGGCCAACGGTGTCCGCGAGGCGGCGCTGGCCGAGCCGCTGCGATCGCTCATGCCGCGCGGGCGCCGCAAGGGCCTGCTGCGGGCCGCGGCCCGGCGCGTGCTCCCCGGGGCGATCATCGACCGCCGCAAGCAGGGCTTTGCGATCCCCGTCGGGGCGTGGCTGCGGACCGACTTCGGGGGCCTGCGCACGCTGGCGGTGGACCTGCTCCGCTCCGCGGACCCCTGGCCCGGGCTGGGGATCAATCGCGTGGCCGCGGGGGTCATCCTGGACGAGCACATGACGGGCCGGAGCGACCACGGGCAACGCCTGTACGCGCTGGTCGCCCTGTCGCTGTGGGCCCACTCCATGGGCTGAGACCGCTACGCTTGGCGCGAGCATGCACGGACGCGTGCAGGGAGCGAACGGGGACAGCCGATACAAGGTGGAGAATGGATAGCTTCACTCGACGTGATGCCCTCAAGGGAGGCGGGCTGCTGGCGACCTTCTGGGTCCTGGGAGGCTGTCAATCCAGCCTTTCCAGTGACGGGCCCACGCCCGTCGCCCCCGGCGCGGGCTCGCCGGTGATCAGCCGCACGCCCACGCGGCCGGTCGTCGCGTCGTCGTACACCCCGCCCCAGCCCGCGCCCGCCGCGCAGCCGGCCCCTTCGGTGGGCGGCATCCAGGCCCGCTCGACCTGGACTCGCGCGGGCGTGGCCCGAGTCAACGACATCAACCCCATGCGGGGCGTCAGCCGGATCACCATCCACCACGACGGGATGAACGTCTTCACCAGCACCCGGGGCGACGCCGCCGCCGCGCGCCTGGAGCAGATCCGCCTCGCCCACGTCCGCGGTCGCGGCTGGGCCGACATCGGCTACCACTACATCATCGACCCGGCGGGCCGCGTGTGGGAAGGGCGCAGCACGCAGTACCAGGGCGCGCACGTCGAGAACAACAACGAGAACAATCTGGGCATCATGTGCATGGGCAACTTCGACCAGCAGACGCCCTCCACCGCCCAGCTCGCCACGCTCGACGGGTTCCTCGCCGCCCAGATGCGGCTGTACCGCGTGCCCATCGCCCGTGTGTACACCCACCAGGAACTCAAGGCCACGGCCTGCCCGGGCCGCGCCCTGCAGAAGTACATGGTCCGCAGCCGCTCTCGCGGCGGGAACCTGGCGATGGCGTGCGCGATGATCCCCGGGCTGGGGCTGGCCTGAACGCCCGCTCAGCAGAGCGGATGACTTTCACGAACACGAAGTGGTGGCCCAGGCGTCCCGCCTGGGTCGAAGGGTGTGGGCGACCCCAGCACAAGCGGGACGCTTGTGCCACCTTGTCGCCTGTACTGAGGGCCGCCCCTAGTCCTTGAACACCCTCAACTCCCCGCCCGCCTTCACGCCGCTGATCATCGTCAGCCAGGCGTTGAGGCCGCCGGTCTGTCCCGGCTCGCGTCCGGCTTCGTCGGCCTCGTTTTCGAAGACGTTGTCGGGGATGTCGCGGATGACACCGTCGGGGCCGAGGGCTTTGTACGTGATCTCGATGGGGTCGGGGCGGGTTTCGAAGTTCACGCGGTTGTCGGCGTAGCCGATGTTGCCCTCCCAGGAGTCGCGGCCGCCGTGGATGAGCAGCGTCACCGAGTCCTCTCCCGGAGGCGATGCGCCGGACGCGTTGAGCCGCCAACGCTTGGACGAGGCGGGGTCCATCGTCCATCCCGGCCCACGATTGCCGACGAGCGGCGTGGTGCTGGAGAACGTCGTCTTCCACGTGCTCAGCCGCGGGCCGTGCAGCGGCACATGCGCGTAGGACGCGTTGCCTACCCCCGCGACCCGCGGCGCGGCGCTCCCCACATCGGCCACCTGCTCGGGCGTACCGGCGAAGCCGGGGTCCCACAGAGCGCGGCCCGGATCGGCAGCGGCGGGGGGATTGACGCCCTGGTAGTCATCATCCAGGCGAACGCCACTGGAGGCCTCGGCGGGGCTCACCATGATCTCCGGGGAGATGTTCCCGTTGAAGATCAGGATGGAAAAGAGGTTGCCCGTGGTTTCCTTGCGAAAGGCCTCCCCCTCGTCGGTCTTCAGCGTCGCGTGGTTTTTGTCGAGGAGGCTGGGGAGCGGATAGAGACCTTTGTTGCTCTGGGCAAAGGTCTCGATCGCGATAAGCACATTCCTGATTTGCGTGGAGTCCTTGATGAGCCGAGAGCCACGACACCGCGTGCGGCTCATCCCAGGGAGCATGATCGCCACGATCACGGCGACGAGCAACAGAACAGCCACAGCCTCCACGGCCGTAAACCCACGCCGAGCGTTCATGTGCCGACCTCCACGAGCACCCCGCCCGTGTGTCCATGCGCACGCCGCCCGCTCGCGGTTTCGTCAATCCGGCCGTCGCGGAAGCCCAAGGGGCCGCGGCAAACTCACACGCACCCATCACCGAACGCGTTCACAAACGCGATGATGTCGTCGACCGTCAGTTCGCCGTCGGCGCCCGCGCCGGTGTCGCCGATGTCGGTGATGTCGGCCCGGTTGCACGGCCCGGCCCCCGGGCAGCCCGTGCCATCACCGAAGGTGTTGACGAACGCGATGATGTCATCGACCGTGAGTTGCCCGTCGGGCCCGGCGCCGGTGTCGCCGATGTCGGTGATGTCCGCACGATTGCACGCGGGGCTCACGCCGCCGCCGGCCAGGTTGGTGATGATCCACTGCACCGCGGCGTCGTGCTCGGCGAACGAGCGGTTTTGGTTGAAGACCAGCCAGAACGAGTCGGAGGGTGCCAGCCCAGACTGGTTGGACGACAACTGCATCTCCAGGCTGTAGACCCCGTCGGTCGCCGGGGCCTGAAGCGTGTATTGCAGGTGGCGGTGCCATTGCCCGTTGGAGGCCACCACCAGCGAGAAGCCCTGCACGGGCGTGTCGGTGGTGGGCGAGAAGACCGGCGTCACCGGCCCGAGCCCGACGCGGATCTGCAGCGGGCTGAGTTCAAGCCCCGCGCCCGTCCAGCGGCGCAACTGCCCCATGATCGTGAACCGGATCTGCGAGCCCGGAGCGAACGTGCCGGGCAGGCAGTCAAAGCCCGGGTCGTTGGCGAAGTTGGCCACGCTGGTGCCGAAGGTTGACGCGAAGACCCGCAAACCCGGCTGCACCGCCGGGCCCGCCGCGAAGACCCCCGTGGCGATCCGCGCTCCATCGATGGCGAGAGCGATGTCGCCCTCGTGCTGCGCGAGCGCGGGGGACATCAGCGCGGTGGCGGCGGAAGCGAAGGCGACGGCTCGGATCATGGCATGCTCCTGTGGAGAGTCCAATGGGTTGCCCGTGACAGACCGCGAGCCCGCGCCCTGAGCGCGAGCCCGCGGTGAACCACGGGCGTGGTTCACCGTCAAGGTCATGGGTTCAGCGACGACGACGACGCAGGCCCAGCAGCCCGCCCGCCGCCAGCAGAACCGCCGCGCCCGGGGCGGGCACGATGTTCTGCTCGACGTACTCGATGGCTTCGTCGTGGATCAGCTCGCTGGTGTTCTGGTTGAAGACGAACCAGAAGGGCAGCGACGCGTCCAGCCCGGACTGATCGCTGAACAGTTCCATCTCGAGCAGGTACACGCCGTCGGTCGCGGGGGCCAAGAGCGTCATGTCGTAGTGCTCGTGCCATTCGCCGTTGGCCGCGACAGCCACGCTGAAGCCGGAGGTGAGCACGTCGCTGAGCGGCGTGGTCACCGGCCCGAGCGGACCGAAGGAGAACTCGATCTGCACCGGCGCGATGGTGTTGAAGTCGCTGCCGTTCCACACGCGCAGCGCCTTGCGGAAGTTGAACCCGATGCTGGTGCCGGGGGTGAAGGTGCCCGGGAGGTTGTCAAAGCCGGGCTCATCGCTGTAGTTGGGCGCGATCTCGCCGAACTCGGAGCCGAAGACGCGACCGGGCGTGAACACGCCGGCGTCGTATCCGCCGGTGGTGATGCGCCCGCCGTCGGTGGTGAGGAACACGTCCCCGGCGTGAACGGGGCCGGCGACGGCGGAAGCGGACAGGGCCAGAGCGGTCAAGGACGCGATGGTGAACGAACGGATCATGGATGGTCTCTCTTTCTTTCCTGAGGGGCCTTGGGCCCCAACTGAACACACGATTCACAGGTTTCGACGAGGCAAGTTGACGGGCCGGTCAAGGGCCCGCTACTTCGCCACCGTCGGGTCAAACTGGTTCTTCTCGTTGCTGCTGAACACCGCCGAGAACGGGAGCGTCTGCGCGTGCCCGTCGAGGTAGCCGTAGTTGGACACGGCCTCCCACGACTTGGCCCGCCCGCCCCAGGCGTGGATCTTCATCTCGCCCGAAGCGATCCCGGGCGCGGCCCCGGGCGTGCCCGGGTCCCACCCCTCGGCGTGGACATGGTCGCTCACCGCGAAGGGCCCCTCCTCGGTCATGAGGAGGAACTGCACGGTGGCGTGAGGGCTGGGCACCTTTGAGAGCCGATCAAACGGCTCGCGCGGGTGCAGCCCCGGATTGAAGGTCCGGCTCAGCCAGTTGTTGATCCCGTAACTCGTCCGGCGGGGTTGACCGCCGATGAGTTGGCCCTGCCCGCCCTGGTCCACGGACCACAGCGGGCTCAGGTCGCCCGGCGAGCGCACCACGATCGGCGAGTCGTAGTACGTCTGCAGCGTCGTGATCCACGAGCGCGACAGATCGCCCGGACCCCCGTGACCGAGGCCCACGTCGATGAACGACTCCTTGTTCGCGTCCATGTACAGGACATGGGCGATCTGGAGCGTCCGCACCTGCGACAGGCACTTGGTGCTGCGCGCCGACCGGCGCGCGTGCGCCAGCGACGGCAGCAGAATGCCGACGAGCAGCGAGATGACGGTGATGACCACCAGCAACTCGATGAGCGTGAACCCCGCTCTGCGAATGCGGGGCACGCCAAGGCGTGTGAACATACGAAGCCCCGGGATGGAGGAATGGCCCGCGATCGCTCGCGGACGGAACAACAGCCGACGCGCCGAAGATCAGGCGTGCGCCGGCGGGCCCCGCGGCGGGTGGCTGCGCTCAACCGCTGTGGCCGCTGAACGTTCGTCCTTCGCCAACTCCAGAACGCCCGCCGCTTCGAGGGCGGGCGCGATCACCGTGGTGTCCAGCCCCGAGCCGGTCGGCTGCAAGACCAGGTGGCAGATCGCGCACGGCTTGGCGGGCGCGGGCACCGGCTCGCTCGAACAGTCATCCACGCACCCCGCATCGGCGTCGCGGTGCCACAGCGGCGCGCTCATGATCGTGAGCAGAGCCACGATCACACTCAGCGCGCTGAGGCGAGACAGCCAAGGGGGCAGGATGGGACGCGCCCGGGACACGGTCTTGCAACACTGTAGCAAGAGGCCCTCCCGCACGCAAATGCGCCGTGCGAATCAGTCGTTTTACCGACCGCTCCGCCGCTGGCCCTTCGCGCCCGGCCGACCCACCCGGCGGCGGCCAGCGAACTCGAACCAGGCGCTGTCCGCCGCTCCGAGGATTGACCTGGGGGCGAAGGTCTGCAAACCGCGCCCGACCTCGGTACGCTATCCCCTCACCTCTTCACATCCTCGTACGGGTCTGCGATGCAAAGCCTGAAAGACAAAGCCAAGTTCGGTGCGTTCGTCGTCTTCGTCCTCGCCGCCGGCGTGTTCGTGCTGGTCACGCTCGCGGGGCTGGCCAACCGCGTGGCGGGCACGAAGTACTTCGTGGCCTTTGACCTGCAGACCGGGGCGATGGGCCTGAAGGACGGCTCGCTGGTGCGCGTGGGCGGTCAGAACGCCGGCGAGGTCAAGGCGGTGCGCTTCGAACCCGCCTCGGGCCCGCCCACGTCGGTGGTGGTCGAGATCTCGGTTGACCGCAAGATCCCGCTGGCCAAAGACGCTCAGGTGATCCTGGAAACCCCGCTGCTGGGCTCGGTTTCGACGCTCAACTTCTACAGCGCGGGCCGGGGCGAGCCCGCGCCCGCCGAGCACAACTTCACCGGCAAGGCCGCCCCGGGGCTGCTGGCCCAGGCCGGCATCAACCGCACCGACGTGGAGAACCTGCTGGCGAACGCCAATCAGATGACGGTGACCGCCAACAAGATCCTCAAGCGGGTGGATGACCGCATGGAGCCCATCCTCACGAACGTGGAGGACGCCACGGGCAACGCCCGCGAAATCACGTCCGACCTGCGCTCGGGCGTGAAGCGCTGGACGCCCAAGATCGACCGCACGATGGACAATGTGTCGGAAGCGACCACGCAGATCAACGACCGCCTCGCTCAGGCCCAGGCGCTCATCGGTTCGGTGCAGGACCTGATCACCGCCAACCGCCCGCGGATTGACGCGATCAGCGAATCGCTCCGCGAGATCATGGACAAGGTGAACAACCAGACGCTGCCCCAGGTGGCCCGCGTGCTGACCCAGGGCGAGCGCGGCGTCACCGCCGCCGCCGACGCGCTGGACAACCTCCGCACGATCATCCGCGAGGAGGAGCCCAACATCCGCCTCATGCTGGCGAACCTCCGGCTGGCCAGCGATCAGCTCAAGCTCACCATCGCCGAGGTGCGTCGCAACCCCTGGCGTCTGCTCTACCAGCCGGGCTCCAAGGAACTGGAGCGCGAGATGCTGTACGAGGCGTCACGCACCTACGCCGCCTCGGTCAACGAGCTCCGCGCCACCAGCGCGACGCTGCAGTCGGTCTCCGCCGGCGGCTCCGACCCCGCCAGCAAGGCGCGGGTGGACGCGCTGGTGAGCGAACTGAAGGCGTCGTACGACCGGTACAAGAAGGCCGAGGACGAGTTCCTCAAGCGGCTGCTGGAAGAGCCCAAGCCCTGATGACGCACCCGCCCCAGACAGGGGCTGGGGAGGGGTGCCCACGAGGGCCGGGGGACCCGTTCCGTGGTCGCTCTTCCCAAGTTGTCCGCAACCGCAACCCTTTACCCCCACGAAAGTTGACAGCGGGGCTGTTCGTCGGGTATCAACACCCCGCCCCCCGTTCCCCCGCCCGCCAACGGCCCCGGCGGATGGGGTCCGGGCTGGGTACACTCGTGACCCTCGACGGGCCTGACGGCCCCGAGGGACCGCTGGGGCAGGACTTTCCGGCGGCCGACCAGACTCGCTTTGGCCAGGAGATTCGCACGTGCATGTCGTGACCAAGATTCTGATCGTTTTCGGTGCGGTCCTGAGCATCCTGCTCTCGGGCCTGGCGATCGCCTATTCCTTCAACGCTGACGCGGTCCGCAAGGAGCTCACCAGCGAGCAGTCCGCCAAGGCCGCGGCCCAGGCCGCGCTCTACGTGGAGCGTGCCAGCGGCGCGTCTCGCGCGGCGGAACTGACGCAGCAGAAGGAATCGCTCGAGAACGAGAAGGCCCGTCTCTTCGCCGAGCAGCAGCAGCTCAAGGCCGAGAACACCACCCTCCGCGCTTCGGTGCAGGAGGCCAAGCTCGAGGCCGACCGCGTGAAGAACCAGACTACGCAGCAGGACGTGACCGTCCAGCTCCAGACCAACCTCATCAAGTCGCTGAGCGAAGAAGTCACCCGACTGCGGGCCGACATGCTCGCCAGCAGCAAGCGGGAGACCGAACTGGTTGACCGCCTCAACGACCTCGAGAGCCAGCGCCAGGTGCTGGAGCAGAGCACCCGCGCCCTGCAGGAGCAGCTCCAGGAAGCCAAGATCGCCCTCGAAGGCGCCCGCGGCGGCGCCTCGCCCTCCATGGGCGTGGTGAGCGGTCGCACCGGCTCCCCCACCGAGAGCCTCGGACCGGTGGTCCGCGGGCGCGTCACCCAGGTCGTTCAGAGCGCCACGGGTGAGGAACTCGCCGAGATCGACATCGGCTCCGGCTCGGGCATCCGCGTCAACCAGCGCCTCACCATCATCCGTGACGGCTTCCTCGCCAACCTCGTCATCACCCGCGTCGAGCTCAACTCCGCCGTGGGCCGCATCGAGAAGCTCGGCCGCAAGGTCGAGGTTCAGGGCGGCGATGTCGTCCTCAGCCGCGTGAACTGACCCGCCCGCCCCACCCTTCCAAGGAAGCCCCATGAGCCAGTTCGGAATGCAACTGCCGGGCGGACAGGTCCGGCGCGGTGCTGGAATGAACGTGTACACCGGTCTGCTCTTCTGCGCCGTCGTGGCCCTTGCCGCGGCCTGCGCCATGATGTACATGCAGGGTTCCAAGCTGGGCCCCGACGGCAACGCCTTCGGCGTCCAGGACCCCAAGGACATCAAGCTGGTCAAGTGACCCGGAAGCCGGCCCGCCGGGCCCGGCAGGACCGTTCGGCGATCCTTCATCTCCGCTTGACACGGCCGTTTGCGTGACTAGATTTCCTCCCGCGTCGCGAGGGGCCCGACAGCCTCCCGCCGGGCCGCCAGGCCCAAAGCGCGGATACGCCCGGGGGCGTAGCTCAATTGGTTAGAGTACCGGACTGTCGATCCGGTGGTTGCGGGTTCGAGTCCCGTCGCCCTCGCTTGAAAACGGCCCTTTGCGGGCCGTTTTTCATTGGCGGGTCAAGGTGTGGTCACCATCTCGGAAGCCCGGCGTGGCCCTTACCCTCCCCCATGCCCGACGTGCTTTCCAACCCTCTCCCCATGTCTCCGTCGGTTGATGATCCGGTGGCGAGACGTGCGCGATGGGTGCGGGTGGGCTGGTGGTGCACCGCCGCTTCGCTCGCGTGGAATGTGGCGGAGGGTGTGGTGGCTGTTTGGGCCGGAGAGGTTGCCGATTCGGTCGCCCTCGTCGGCTTCGGGATCAACTCATTCATCGAGACGGCCAGCGCCGCGGTGATCGTCTGGCGGCTGCTCGCAGAGCGGCATGGCCACGCGGACAAGGCTCGGCGTGTGGAGCGGACCACGGGCCGGTGGATGGGCGTTCTGCTCGGCGTGCTCGCTGCGTACATCACGGTGGAGAGCTTGCGTCGTCTCGCGGGCTGGGGGCCCGACGCCCAGGAGAGCATCGTCGGGCTGGTGCTGACCGGCATCTCGCTCGTGATCATGCCGGGGCTGTTTCTCGCCAAGCGGCGGGTCGCCCGCGAGTTGAACAGTGCCGCAGTCCGCGCTGATGGAATCCAGACGCTCGCATGCTGGTGGTTGTCGCTCGGCACATTCGCGGGGTTGGCGTTGAACGCATGGCTGGGATGGGCATGGGCCGATCCGATGGCGGGGCTGGTGCTGATTCCATTCATCATCAACGAAGCCCGCGCCGCGTGGAAAGGCGAAGGCTGCGGATGCTCGGGTACCCAGTGCGGGTGATGGCGCGGCACCTGATCGGCCGAGCCCCTTCGGCACCAACCGCCCCACCGCTGCTCACATCGGCATCGGCGCCGCCGACGCACCCACCGCCACACCGCGGGCGGGCTTGGAGTGGCCGTGGTCCGCGGGGCCGTGATGGTCGCGGAAGTTCACCTGCGGCTGGATGGTCACACGCTGCGGCGTGGCCGAGGGGGTGAGCAGACGCTGCTTGAAGACCCGCCACGCGTTGTCCGCCAATTCGTCGGTGGGCAGCTTCACGGTGTGGATCGGGGCCTCGATGAGGTCCAGTTCGCGGATGCCGCCGTAGCCGGCGATCGCGAGGTCTCTCGGCACGCTCAGGCCCAGTTCACGGGCGGCCTGCAGCACGCCCAGGGCGATGACGTCATGGAGGCAGAAGACCGCGTCGGGCACAACGCCCGTGGTGCGGACGTAATCCAGGAACGCTCGCTTGGCGGCGGCGGGCGTTTCCTCCGGCGCCACGACGGTTGAGGCCTTGAGGTGGGCCTCCTCCATGGCTCGGGCGTAGCCCGCGGCACGGGCCTCGCGCACCCGCACCAGCGAGACGTAAGCGGTCATATGCAGCACGCGCCGGCGGCCCGAGTCGATCATCCGCTTGACGATCTCGTACGGCGGCGAGTTCATGTCGTACACGACGTTGTCGATGCGCGGGTCGGCGTCGCAGCCGATGCCGCAGATGGCGGGCACGCCTTCGCCACGTCGCGACTCGATGAACGCGTGCTGCCGGTGTGGGCAGTCCACGGCGATCACGCCGTCGACGGGCCAGCGTGCGGTGCTCCACCCGGGCAGGCGGTCGGGGTCAAAGGGGGCGTCAGCGCTCAGATCGCGATAGCCGCACACGACCACGGCGAAGTCGTCCTGGGCCGCCACCCTCTGCAGGTGGTGAACGATCGAGGCGTAGTACGAGTAGTCCGGATTGCGGATCCACAGGGCCACGACCTGATGCCGGCCGGCGAGTTCAGCGTGCCGAACACGGCCGGAGTCAAAGCCGAGATCGCGCGCGGCATCCAAAACACGCCGACGGGTGGCGGGCGAAATGAACTCGTGGCCTTTCCCGTTCAGCACCCGTGAGACTGTCGCTTGCGACAGACCCAGGTGCTTGGCCACTTGGAGCATGGTGATTGGCGTCGTTGGCTTTGACGTCATCGTTGAGCGGAGATCCCCTGAACCGGCCCTGTGAATGTACCCTCGATCTGGGCATACTGCAAACGCTCCCAAAAAGTGCGGCAAGAACTCTGCAAGCACCTCCACAGAAAACGCTTGTGCACGTTGCATGCACGGGCTTGGTGGCCCCTAGGGCAACCCCTGCCCAGGGGTCTCGCAACCACAACCGGGGATAGTCAGGCCCAAGGGCTCGCACGCGGCATCGCCTGGCTGCCTTGATCAGGCCCGCGCGGCAAGGACCAGTGAGCAGCCCATGGCCGGCAGAGAGTGCGCGGTCGCCTCGGGCCTTAACGCGGCGCAGGCCGCGAGTGTTCAGATCGCTTCATGGAACCCTGATCTGATCTTCATCGTGGT
Source organism: Phycisphaerales bacterium (assembly GCA_022843545.1). Taxonomy (GTDB): domain Bacteria; phylum Planctomycetota; class Phycisphaerae; order Phycisphaerales; family UBA1924; genus JALHNL01. The sequence goes on from JALHNL010000028.1 coordinate 12,902, forward strand.
GGCATTCCCATTTCGCGCGCTGCTCGCTAATGTGATTGCTCAGAAGTCGGACACTCCACGCCCTTATGTAGGAAGCTGCCCATGCCGCACGCTGCGCGATCTGCTTTTACGTTGATCGAACTTCTGGTGGTGATTGCGATCATCGCCTTGCTGGTGGGCATCCTGCTGCCCGCGCTGGGCAGCGCCCGTGCGGAGGCCCGCGCGATCAAGTGCGCAGCGCACCAGCGGAGCATCGGCATCGGCGTCGCTTCGTATGCCGCGGACTTCAAGGAGCAGATCCCGCCTTCGTACGCGTATGCGGACGAGCCCACTGGGCTGAGCTGGCGGCTGGGCGCGCAGACGGACTCCTACGGGGTCGGCCAGAACGGGTACATCCATTGGTCGGGTTTCTTGTATGGGTCGAGCGCGTCGAGCGGGAGCGGCAATTCAGGCTTGGCGGATGAGGCGTTCACTTGTCCGACGCTGACCAGGGGCGGCGCGCCGGCGACGAACCCCGGCCCCAACCAAGAAGATTGGGAGCCTTCACAGATCAACTCCCTGGGCGGCACGGGACCCTCACAGACCCCGGCGGACCGTCAGGCTCGCCGGATGGCCTTTGTCGGCAACGCGGCCATCTTCCCTCGCAACAAGTTCGACAGCTCCTTCGCCCGAAAGAACCGGCTTGTTCGTGTGGCGGAGATCCAGAATCAGGGCAAGACCATTCTGGCTGGCGAACTGGGTGAATTGAACCGCTCATTCGCCACGGTGACCAACGCACAGACCCCCTGGGTCACGGTGTTCAGTTCGGACCAGAGGAGCCTTTCGCACCGACCGGTGACACCGTTCGTCGGCGGCTCGGCGGGGGCGGATGTGTATCGTGAGCCGCCGCGTCCGAACAGCACGGAGCCCTCGTTCTTTCCGTACAAGGAAAGCGACATCACTGACCTGAACCTGCAGACGGTGGGGATGCTGTCGAGCACGGGCGCTGGCTCGCCGCTGAACGCGATCGGGCGGCACCATCCGGGTGCGGGTCTTCGCACTCGTCTGGGCGGGACGACCAACTTCGTGTTCGTCGATGGGCACAGCGAACGCCTGACGGTCCGGCAGACGGTTCTTCGCAACGACGGCACGGGCACCTACCTGTGGGGCGACCGCTTCTACTCGATCACGGGCAACAACCGCGTGAGCCCGCGTCCGTTCGATTGAACACGGAGCGAGCACTGCGATCCGAGCACGCGCGAGAGGTCTCGCGCGTGCTTTGCTTTTTGGGGCGGGCTCGCGGCAAACACATAGCGCAATCTTGATAGGGTATGGGTCGTCAGAATCGCTTCATCAACTAAACTGTCCTCTGATATCCGCCCGTCCGCGGATGCGGCTCCGGCCCGGGGGCTTTTTGCCCCCGAGGCCCCACTTTCAAGGGAGAATCCGATGCTTCGCGCGATCCGTCCGATCCACATCGTGGCCGCTTGCGGCCTGACCTGTTCGTTGACCTCAGGGGCGCTTGCCCAGCCCGCGGTGATCAGCATCTCCGGGGCCACCCTGCTCGAGAACATCTTCCGCGCGCCGGCGAACACGGTGGACTTCATCGACGCGGACGGGAACGGCATCGCGCGTCGCTTCGGTACCAATCAGCAGCTGGCGCCGATGCTGATCGCCGGCGACTTCCCGGGCAACCAGACCTGGCCGACCAACCTGAAGTGGTCGCTAATCTACACGGCCGTGGGCTCAACCAACGGCTATCAGGAGCTCATCAACTTCGGGCGGACGTATGTGACGGTGCCGGGCACGAACAACGACGCGAACCTGTCGCTTCGCATCAGCGTGCGGACGGCGGGGTACTACAACCGTTACCGCTTCATCTCGGCGGGCACGGCCAACGTGGACGGCGGCAACCCGGAGTTGCCGCCCCTGTTCCCCGCGCTCTTCAATGACCAGAACCCGGGCGGGTACCCGGTGCGTTCGACGGTGGATGGGACGTTCCGCGCCCTGTACACGAGTTCGGGCGTGGCGAGCACCTCGCCCAACCAGGGCCTGACGCTGGCGGGCGGCATGACGGTGGACATCGCTCCTCTGGACGTCCCGACGACTTGGGCGACGACGCAGTCCAGCATCCCGGGCAACAATCCGTTCAACACTCCCCTTCTGCCCGGCTACGGCAACAACCTGGTGCGCAGCCGCAACGCTGACGGGAGCAGCGCGGGCAACAACGGTCGCATGACGCTGGCGAGCCTGACAGGCGGGGCGGTGCTCTTCAACGGCAGCAACGGCGGCCCGGGCAGCGTGAACACGATCTTCGACACGGACATCGTGGTGGCCCCGGTGGCGCCGATCACGAACTTCGGCACCGGCATCGAAGTGCTGCGGATGACCGACCTGCGGTTCTTGTTCGCGACGGGTCGCCTGCCCAGCGGCGAGAACATCGTGGCGGTGACGCGTGACTCGGGTTCGGGCACGCGCAACGCCTTCGACAACTCGATCGGCCTGGACCCTTCGTTCGCGATCGGCGACAACCTCGGCCCCCGCAACAACGCGGTTCAGTTTGACCGCCTTGGGGCGCAGTACGTGCCCTCGAACAAGCAGGGCAACAACCGGGTGGAGCCCTCGGTCTACAACCACCGGCTGGCCATCGGGTACGTGGGTCCCGAGCGCGGCATCGACAACGCCGACGTGGCGTGGCTGAGCACGGGCCACTGCGACATCGTCTCGGTGATCAACGACCTGCCTTCGTATGGCGCGACCAACCCGCAGCCCGTCCGCCCGACCATCAATGCGCTGCTTGACAACAACGCCGACACCGGCTGGAACATCAGCGGCCCGTCGGTGTTCGCGACATTCGGCGACCCTCGAGCCGTGCCGGCGTCCAAGGGCGGCTATGGGTATGTGCTCGGCGAGCCCACGCCGTCCCGTCAGGGGATGCGGAACGTCGAGGCGGCGGCCTACATCAACAACTACACGCGGTCGATCGACGCCTTCATCGGAAACCCGGGCGGGTCGTCCACGTTCTTCACGCCCGGCGAGTTTGCGGCCGACCAGTTCCTGCTCCCCAACGCCCTGGACTTCTCGCGCCAGAGCAGCCCGGGGATCGATCCTCGCGTGCTGGTGGCCAACGCCAACCTGAACCAGTTCCTGCAGGACTACATCCGGTCCAACTCCATCTATACCAACGTCCGTTACGCCACGTTCGGCGGGGGCGTGTCGCCCTTCTTCCCGGCCAACAGCCGTGCGGGCAAGGTGCCCCTGCGTACGGTGGCGACGACGTACTCCGACCAGGCGCTGACCGGCGGGGCGTTCTACGCGATGGAAGACGCGACGACGACCGCTCCGGGCGAGGCGGTGGCGGGTCGCCTGTCGTATGGCAACAACCTGCCGCTGCGGAACCTGATCTCGGGTGACTTCAACGGCGACGGTCGCCGCGATCTGAACGACGCGGGCGATCTGGTCCGCGCGTGGCGAGAGCGCACCGGCGGTCCGAACTGGACCCCTCCGGCGACGCCCAACGGCTCTCCGCTGGCGGGCATTGCTCAGAACCTCGCCCTGCTCACGCTGGGCGACACCAACCTGTGGCCCACGCTGGTGAGCCCGGGCACGTTCTCGATGGAGATCGTCGGCGACTTCAACGGTGACGGCAGCTTCAACGTCCAGGACCTGCGCTACTGGGCCGACGGGCTGGCGATGACCACCGGGGCGTCCCGCGTGCTGGACCGCAAGGCGGGGTTCAGCGCCCTGGACAACGAGTTGCTGGCCGCTACGGGCAGCGACGCCAACCTCTTCGACACGCGTCTCGTCACGCCGTGCCGCGACTATGCCCCGGGCGACGCCCGCGGCGATGTGGCGAACGCGTCGGGGCGCGTGACGCGCGGGTTCTCCCCGATCGGGGCTGACGGCCTGCCGGGGAACATCCCGCTCGTGCAGCGCAACGTCATCGACGCGAACGACATCGACTACGTGTTCGAACAGTTCCGCCGCAATCCGGTGGTGACCGATGGTGAACTGAACTGGGGCATCGTGACGGAGTCTCGTCCGTCCAACCCCGACGCCACCGCCAGCGACCGCCTCGTGGGCGGCGACCTGTCGGCGGACATCAACGGCGACCTGAAGGTCAACCAGGCCGACGTGGTCGAACTCGTCACCGTCATCCTCAAGACCCGGATGGGCGACGTGAACCTCGACGGCAACGTCAACGGTCAGGACGGCCTGATCATCCAGGCCAACCTGGGCACCGCCGGCGGCTGGGCCCGCGGCGACCTGGATGGCGACGGCACGATCTCTTCGGCCGACCTGGACATCATGTACGCCAACGCCTGTATCGCTGACGTCACGGTCATCGGCGGGGCTGGCGCATGCCCTGACCTGGTCTCCGCGAAGGACGGTCAGTACACCGTCGACGACATCATCGAGTTCTTCAACAACTTCGGCGACGGCACCGGCTGCCCCGGCACCGCGCCCTGCAACGTCTCCTGCGATGTCACCGGCATCGGCGGCTGGCCCGAGCTGCCCGACGGCCAGCTCACCGTCGACGACGTCATCTCGTTCATCAACGCCTTCAGCGACGGCTGCCTCTGAGCCCGCTCGCCTGATCGCGAGGATGGAGACTGAATCCAGGGGCCCGGGCCGCGTTCGGCTCGGGCCCTCTTTCGTTTCGTCCCTCGCACGCCTTGGGGTGCCGGGCGATCAGCGCCCGGCCTTGAACAGCGCCCGCAGCGAGTCGTAGATATCCGTGCGGTCGTTCACCCGGCTGGCGACGACGCGCTGGGCCAGGTCGCCCGAACTCTTCTCAGGGAACTGCTCGCGCAGCACGTTGTAGAAGTGACCCGAGCCGTAGGCGCTCTTGACCTGCACGTACCCGAACAGGTTGGCGGCGGGCAACAGGTGCTTCTCGAGGATCTGGCAGCAGACGCGGTTGTCGGCGTCGCTGCTGTTGTCGCCGTCGGAGAAGTGGAAGAGGTAGATGTTCCAGTCGCCCGGGTCGTAGTGGGCCTCGAGCACCTGCTGGCAGCAGGTGAGGGCCGAGGAGATGCGGGTGCCGCCGTCCTCGCGCACGCTGAAGAACGTGGCCCGGTCCACCTCCTGGGCGACGACGTCGTGGACGATGTACCGCGACTCGATGCCCTCGTAGTTGCGCCGCAGCCAGGTATCGATCCAGAAGGCCTGAAGGCGGACCAGTTCCTTCTGCTCGTCGCCCATGGAGCCCGAGACGTCCATCATGTAGATGATCGCGGCGTTGCTCTGGGGCTTCTTCACCTCGGTCCAGGAGCGGTAGCGCAGGTCGTCCTTGATGGGGATGATGACCGGGTTCTCCGGGTCGTAGTCACCCATCGAGATCTGGCGGCGCAGCGCGCTCTTGTACGTCCGCTTGAAGTGGCGCAGGCTCGCCGGGCCGATCGGGCGGATGCCCGTGTACTTGTCCTTGACCGTGGTGATGTTGTGCGCGCCCTTGGGCTGGATGCGGGGCAGTTGCAGTTCTTCGCCCAGGATGTCGGCGAGCTCGTTGAGGTCGACATTCACCTCGAGCAGGTGCTGGCCCTCCTGCTCCCCGCCCTGCCCCCCCACTCCCTGGCCTTCCTTGCCCTCGCCCATGCCCACGCCCCCGCTGTTGTCGCCGTAGCGGAACGTGGGGATGTCGATGTCGTGGACGGGGATGGAGACGAACTTGCGCCCTTCCTTGCCGATCATCTCGCCCTTGGCGATGAAGCGGCGCAGGTCCTTGCGGATCCGCCCCTTGACGATCTGCCTGAACCGGCTGTGATCCTGCTGGATGCTGCTGATCATGCCCGGGCTCCGTAAGAGCGACCCGGCGCCGCCGCTTTGTGCCGGCGCCCCTGCACAGGACCATCGGTCCGCGCGTACCCGGTCATGGGCTCCGCGCGGACGCGGGCCTCCGCAGGCGTATACGCGGACGGATCGCCCCCGGATGAGCCCGCCGGCCCGGAAGTTAGCGGACCGCGCCGGGTAAGCGGTGACAGGGGGTTATCGCGACGTGAGCTCGGACTCGCGGGGTTCGTCAGGGCTTGCCCGCCGCCTCGGGCGCGGGGCCGGTGGGCGGGACGCCGCCGCTATCGAGCCCTCGTGCGGCGATCTGCTTGAGCCAGTCGCGCCGCCAGCGGCGCTCGTCGTGGAGCATCCAGAAGGTGTGACACACGCGCGTGACGATGACGCCGCAGAACATGGCGGTGAAGGCGGCGATCTCGCGCTCCCAGTTCAGGGCGTTCTTGAAGATGGGCAGGAAGACGAAGCCGTAGGTGCCGTAGAGGATCGGGCTCAGGCACATCCGCTGGAACTGGATGAGGGTGGTGTCCTTGACGAAGGGCAAGGGCGGCGGGCCGGCCTGCTCGACGAGGTGCTCGGCGCTCTCGACCATCTGCTTGGTCTTGCGCCACTTGCGGGGCCAGTGGTTGGCCATCCAGTGCAGGGCGATGCACAGGATCAGGTCGATGATGAAGTCCGCGACCGCGTAGATGATCCCGATCGCGACCGTGTCGTCGTGATCCACGCCGAAGTGGCGAGAGAAGTACACCGGGATCATCGCCATCGCCATGGCCAAAAGACCGGCGACGACAATGTTCACGTTGACATTGACGATCCGGCGGCTGTATTGGCGCGCGATCCAACGCCACATGAGGGAAGGCAGGGTATACCCACGACCCGGCGGGCCTCGGCGGCCTGCCGGCTACCCCACTTCGCCGCGCCTGGGGCACGGGCAACCCCGCCTTTGCGGCCCGGAGCCGCAGGAGACACGCCTTTCTCCCAAGCATCCCCCAGGCGCTCATCGTCGACATGAGCGATGAGATACTCGCCCGCCGCATGGCCCCGGGCACCGCGTGCACAGACACATGGTTTTGGCTACGCTGTGGGCATGATCGCTCGTCTCACCCTGGGGGCACTGGTCGCATCCGCCGCGCTCATCGCGGGCTGCCAATCCACGCCCGCGCAGTTCTTCGGGTTTACGTCGGGCTCCAGCGGGAGCCAGATGACCACCACGTCGTCGGCGTCCGGCTCAACGCTTGAGCCCCGGCTGGGCACGTCGATCTACCGCTACCTCGACACGTCGTCCGCTGACATTTATCTCACCGACCTGCCCGTCTCGCGGCTGGCCGATCTGGGCGACCCGCTGAGCGACCTGAACGGGTCGGTCATCCACATTCATCTTTTCTTGATCCCCGCCGCGGGGTCCACACCCATCGACTCCACCGCCTGCAGCGCGGCGGTTCGCCAGTTCGTGATCACCGGGGGCGTGCCCGAAGCGGGAGGCGACGACCGCATCCCGGCGAGCGTGGGCATCTACGCCGGCGGGGCCTTTGTCACGCCCTTTGGTTCCGGACCGGGGAAGCAGTTCTTGGCCGGCACGGTTGAAGGCGGCACCATCCGCCTGATCCAGGCCGACGCGGGGTTTGCCGACCGACTCGGCCCGTCGGACATCGAGGGGGGCTTCACCGCCAAGCTCGACGACCCGGCGGCGCGGGCGATCGCCGATCGCCTGGCCCAACTGGCCGCCAAGACGCCCATGCACGCCCCCCCGCCCGATCCGGCCATGGCCGCCGCGGTTGAGCAAACGCGGACGATGAGGCCGGCGAAGGCGGAATGAGCGCACGCGGAGGGGGCGCGGTCAAGCGACAAGCCACTACGGAATCCCCTGATTAGGCTGTTCCCCATTTGCTCCAGAGGACACCCGTTATCGGTCCGATGGAGTAGTCTTGAGTTCGAAGTCAGCGACGGGGCAATCGCCCCGGTCGCCCATCAGGAGATCCTCGCATGCGTCAGTCTCGTGTCCGTAACTCTCGCCGTTCGTCCGACCGCCTGTTTGACACCCTGGAGTCTCGGCAACTCCTGGCGAACTTTGTGACGACGATCACCGAAGCCGACGGCGACGTGTTCCAGGTGAGCGCGGAGAACTTCACGAACGCCCCGCTGGTGAACATCACCAACGCGACGGGTTCGCTGGTGCTGAACATCGCGGGGTCGACGGCGGCCAGCGACATCCGGATCACGCGGGTTTCTCAGAGCGGCAACGGCATCCTCAACCTGCACGCCATCAACGTGACCGGCGACATCGACGAACTGACGACCGATGACTTCGTGAGCATCCGCAACGGATTCGGCTCGGGCACCTCGGGCATCGACATCACCGGTCGGGCCCGCGTGATCACGATCGACGGCGAACTGCGTTCGCGGATCAACATCGGCGGCAGCACGCTGGCCAACAAGACCACGCTGACGGTGGACACGGTGAACGGCGAGGAATTCGTCCCTCGCGGGCTGGACCCGCAGTTCCTGCTGCCGATCACCAGCGCGGGCGTCTTCGACCTGGTGAATATCGGCACGGCTCAGTTCGTGAACCTGCAGGCGCGTCGCTTCGGGACGGTCGTGATCGAGAACACCTTCGATCCGTTTGATCGCGGCAACCCCTCAATCGGTCTGGACTTCGCGATCACCGCGACCGACTTCGGCGCTCCGTTCGGGATCAAGACGTTCCGTGCGGCCTGCGTGATCGACGACGGAACGCTCGTCAGCAACAGCCCGGTCCAGAGCATCGTGTACGACGGCGTGACCGAGAACAACAACAACCGCGGGGGCCCGGTGGACTTCGGCGTGTTCGACATCACCGTGTTGGGACGGCTGGGTTCGCTGACCACCACGGAGTCAACCTTGAACATGAACGGCCTCATGCGGGCCTTGAGCTTCGGGGTCATCCAGTCCGCGGACGAGATCCGGGGCACCATCTCGGGTGCGTCGGTGGTGATCCGCGGCTTCGAGCCCACCGCGAGCATCGACTCCATCCGTGCGCGGCAGTTGATTGAACTCAACATCGAGGTGCTCAACGGCATCGCCCAGATCGCCGTCGGCGAGATCGACGACGTGAACATCGAGGCCGGCTGGATCGGCACGGCCGTCCTCACTGGCGCCTCCGGCTCCGATGATGGCCAACTCCGCGACTCCACCATCGTTCTCGACTCGACGAATCCGCAGCGCAGCCGCGCCCTGGACCTGCTCACCGTCTCGGGCGAGTTCACCAATACCACCTTCAGCGTGCTCTCCAACAACGTGGGCACCCTCAACTTCAATGGAGGCATTGACAACACCGGAGGTGCTGCCCCGCAGTTCCTGGTCGGCGTGACCGACGCCGGCCTTCTCTTCACCGGCAACCCCTTCAGCACCAACACCTTCAGCATCAACCGCCTGAACATCCGCCAGACCATCGGCACGACGGCCAACACCTGGGAGTCGGGCGTCATCGCCGCCTTCGCCATCAACACCATCTTCGCCAACGCTCGGATCGATGACGCCAACGGTGGCACGCTCTTCGGCCTGGTGTTCTCCACCACCAACTCCATCACCGTCCGTCAGCCCAACGGCGTGAACTTCGCCAACACGGGTGGTTCGTTCAGTTCTGGCGACTTCCGCATTCGCAACATCTGAGACCGCCGGTCGCGGCGCAACTCGAATGGAAGCCGGCGCGGCCCAGGGCCTTCCCTGGGCCGCGTTTGCGTTTCCGGAGTGCCTGGCCGGGCCGTGACTGTCCCCAACTCCGAGAATCCCCTGGACCAGGGGGATGGCATCCGGACTGTGCAGACCAATCGACAGCCACATCCGTTGTTATGCTGGCCGTCGGGCCGGGGGTGCCGGCCGCTCAGACCGTTGACCCACGTGAGGGACTTCCCATGCGCTATCTGTCCAGCCGCCGCGACCGCCGCATCTCCAACCTGCTTGATCGCCTTGAACCGCGCCAGATGCTGGCGAACTTCGAACAGACGATCACCGACTCGGACGGGGACGTCTTCACGATCTTCGCGAACAACTTCACGACGGATCCGTTCCCTTCGCCGATCGTGATCACGAACCCGGCCAGCCGGGTGCTCACGGTCAACGGTTCCACGGCCACCAGCGACATCAGCATCGCTCGCACGAGCCAGGTCGGCGACGGCACGCTGAACCTCCATTCTGTGACGGTGAACGGGGACATTGACGAGCTGCTGCTGGATGGCTTTATCAACGTCGACGACTCCGGGGCCGCGGGCGACCCGGGCGTGGACATCAACGGCCGGGCCCGCGTGGTCAGCATTAACGGCACGCTCGGCGCCAACTTGAGCATCTCCGCAACTGGGCTGAACAACCGCACGACCCTCTTCATCAACACGCTTGAGGGCGGGGGGAACAATCTCAACCGGGGTCTGTTGGGCGTGGGCACGACTATTGAGACGGGCGGCATCTTCGAGTCGGTGTTCATCGGGGCCGGCAATTTGTTTGACCTTCGTGCCAGGCGATTCGGGTCGGTCGTGGTCGAAGATGCGCTGCCGATCCTCATCTTCCGCGGTCCGCCCCCCTTTGAAGTCGGGTTGGTGTTCACCCTTCAGAGCTTCGACTCCGGGGCTCCGTACGGCGTGAAGACGGTCCGGCTGGATTGCCCCGTTGAAGACGGGCTGATCGACAGCGCCAGCCCCATCCAGTCGGTGGTCTATGAGCGGGTCACCGAGAACCTGGGTGTCCCCGCCCGCGGTGCGATCAACTTCGGCAGGTTCGACATCCGTGCCGTCGGTCGCGTGGACTCGGTCAGAACCACGGACGGAACCATGAATGGCTCGCTCCGGGCGAGCAGCTTCGGCTTCATCCAGGCCGAGAACGGACTTCTCGGCCTCATCGCGGGCCCTGATGCCCTCACCCGCGGCGGCCCCAGCACCGACACATTCAGCATCGGCTCGCTCCGAGGACAGTTCGCCGACGATCTGGTGGTCGAGTGCACCACTGGCATCTCTCAGATTCAGTTCGGCGTGCTCGACGATGTCGCCATCAACTCCGGCTGGATCGGGTCGATGGTTGTCACGGGCTCGGGCGGCGTGAGCGCTACGGGGCTGCAGATCAACCTCGACGCCACCCAGGCAGCCCGCAGCCGCGCGCTCGACACGGCGACCTTCGGCAGCCGCGTGACCAACTCCGGCATCACCGTTCCGCAGAACAACGTGGGCACCGTCAGCATCACCGGCGGCCTGGTGAACACCAACATCTTCGTCGGCGTCGCGACGCCCGGCAACCTGTTCTCGGGCGACCCCTTCGGCGGCGCCAACTTCACCATGACCCGGATGAATCTCTACCAGGCCCCCGGACAGAACGTGGCCAACGGGGGTTGGATCTCCGGCAGCATCGCGGCTCCTTCCATTTCCACCGTCTTCTCGCGCGTCCTGATCGACACCACCAACGGCGGCACCACGTTCGGGCTCGTGTTCAACAGCACCACCTCCATGAGCTTCCGCCGCCCGGACAACGGCACGATCTTCACCAACACCGGTTCCGGCTTCATCGTCGGGGACTTCCAGTTGCGGAACATCTGATAGGGCACGGTTAGCCAACCCAGTCACTCCCCGCGGGCGGCCCTGAACAGGCCGCCCGCGGTCGTTTTTCGCGTCCAGTAACGTCTGACAGGCCGATGGCCGATCCATGATCGGGAGACGTACGTATCTCTAGAGGCCCCGCCCGCCGGGTTGGGATGTGTACGCTCTGCCCATACCCGGACTGGGGTCAAGACTGTGAAGCTGGAGAAGCACCGGATGCGCAAGCCCGCGAAGATCGAATCCGACCGCCGCCCGTGCGAGGCGTTGGAGCCCCGCACGCTGCTGGCTTCCGCTCCTGTGGTCTACCAGGGCTCCGACATCGACGGCGACCAGTACACGATCACGCTTCGCGGCGGGGGCACCATGGTGGTGACGCCCCAGCCCAACGGAGGCATCGCCAGCATTGTGCTCAGCGGGACCACGCAGGACTCTTCCCTCTCGATCAGCCTGCGACGGACCAACGGCAGCACCGGCGCGGTGGCTCTGGGCTCGCTCGCGGGCGACGGGGACGAGTCCATCGCCCTCCGCGAGTTCATCGCCCCGGCGGTGGACCTGATCGGTTCGGGCATCAACCTGCCCGGGGGCGTGCGCGCGATCAAGCTCCGTGACGTGACCACCGGCGCGGACATCACCGCGGGCGGGCAGGCGGGCGACACCGTCGACCTGCGCTTCCGCTTCGTCAGCAACGCGTCGAACAACGAGCTCTCCGAGTTCACCTTCGCGGGGCGCGTCGAGCAGTTCGCCGCTTCGGCGGTCTTCTTCCTGACGCTCGAAGCGCCCTCGATGGGCAAGATCTTCATCACCGGGCTTCAGGGCGCGGGCGTGCAGGGCAACGCCAACTCGTTCTCCCTCAACCTCACCGCCACCGACGTGGTCCGCTCGCTGGACCGCGTGCTCATCACCGGCACGCTCAGCAGCGGCAACTGGACGCTCGCCCGCGCCGTGGACTGGCTGCAGTTCGGCTCCACGGGCGCCAACTGGCAGATCTCCGCGCCCGGGCAGGTCCGCCTCATCCGCGCCTCAAACACCCTTGACGGCACCATGACCTTCGGCTCCGTCCGGACCATCCGCGTGGGTGGGACGTTCTCCGCCGTGCTCAACACCAACCAGCCCAACCAGTTCCCGGTGGGCTTGCTGTCCGTCCGCGCCCTCAATTACGCCGACGGCGAACTGAACATGGCTGACCAGACTATCGGCCAGGTCTTCGGGCATGACTGGGCCGACGGGGGCATCTCCGCCTTGCGCATGGTTTCGTTCCGCATGGTCGAGGGGCGCGGCTTCGCCGGCGGGCTGGCCCGCACGGAGTTCCGCCTCAGCGACGACGTCGGGCCCTTCGGCCTGGGCCGCTTTGTCGTCGAGGGCGTCGCCACCGGTTCCACCGTCCGCGTCGACGGCGACACCCGCTCCGTCCGCATCGGCACCATCTCCGCCTTCCGCTTCTTCTGCGGCGTGCAGGAGGGCTTTGAAGAGTTGCCCTCGTCCATCCAGGACTTCAACCTCACGCGCGGTCGCATCGACTCGTTCGTGGTCAAGGAACGGTTCCGCACCGACATCTTCGGCAACCCGATCTTCTCGGTCGCGAACCTGCAGCTCGCCGCTCGCTCGATCGGGAACGTCATTCTCGACGCCCGCATCAACTTCGCCAACAACAACCAGGACTTCGGCGTCGTCGCCGATCGCCTGGACCGCATCCGCTACGCCACCAGCCGGACTCAGTCCGTGATCGCCACCAACCTCGAGCAGCCCGGCTCGGGCCTGGCCTTCGGCACCCAGCGGTTCCTGGTCCGGATCGTCTGAACCGTCAGAAACACGCCTCCACCGGCCCGGTTCGGGCGTATAGCCTTTTGTTCGCGTGGTCAGCCCCCGGGGAATGAACCCGGGCGGGCCGTCGCGTCAAGGGGAGGCCGTGATGATTGATCGAACTCGCGCGCGGCAGGCCCGGGCCCTGCCTGCGAACCTGATCGCCCTCGAAGCCCGCACGCTGCTCGACGCCACCTTCACCGGCACCGACAGCGACGGCGACGAATACACCATCAACCTCGTGGGCGAGGGCACGCTCGACGTGCTCACCAGCGGGGCCAATCAAACCGGCTCCATTTCGTCCATCACCGCCTCAGGCACCGAACTGCTCAGCAGGCTGTCCATCTCGGTGAACAAGGCCGGCGGCGGCAACGGCCGCGTCGTGCTGGGCGGCCTCTCCGCCGACGACCTGGAGAGCTTCATCGCCCCCGACGTGGACCTGGAGAGCGGCTCGATCACCGTGAACACCCTGGGCACGCTCGTGCTGGGCGACATCCTCGGCGGCGGGCTCTTCGGCGACTCGGCCGACGAGTCCCGCTCGATGTCCATCACCCTCCGGCGCGTCAGCACGCCAGCGCAGGTCACGGCCTCCATCACCACCGGCGGCCGAATTTCGACCTTCACGGCTCAGGAGTGGTCGGGCCCGGGCACGCTCACCGCGATCACCATCGGCCAGCTGAGCATCACCGGCGGTTCGGGTTCCAGCGGCGCGTTCTCGCCCGACCTTGAACTCTCCGGGTTCCAGGGCGTGGTGCAGACGCTCGGGCGCGCCCGGATCGCCGGGGAAGTGTCCGGAACCTGGACCATCAGCGGCGCGAGCGGGCCGATCGAGGCCGGGCTCGTGAGCAACATGGCCCTGACCGTCAGCGGACGGCTCGACGGGCTGCGCTCTCGCCTGGACCTGACCGCCACCGTGATCGCGGTGTCCATCGGCTTCTTCGAGGCCAAGGGCGTGATGGGCGGTTCGGTGAACTACAGCGGCGCCGACGCCAAGGGCGTGGGCATCAAGTCCATCAAGGCGGCCAACATCGTGAACTTCACCGCGCTGGGCGACCCCGCCGCGGGACGGATCGACACGCTCGCGTCCGCCGGCGGGCTCACCGGATCCGTGACCGCGCCCGCGCTGCTCACCCTCTCGGCCAAGGGCAACGCCGAGCTGGCTCTCAGCCTCACCGGCATCACCGGCCAGACCTCGCTCCGCCGGGCCACGTTCGGCGGCACGCTCACCGGCACCTGGAACATCACGGGCGACGTCGGGTCCATCTCCACCCGGGGCGACGCCAACACGCTGGGCATCGGCACCAACGCCCGCGTGAACACCCTTTCCATCGGCGGCGCGGCGAACGACCTCAGCGTCGTCTGCGACACCCTGGGCACGCTCAGCAGCCGCGCCGCGATGTCCGCCACCGTCGATGTCAACGGCGTCACCTCGCGCGGGCGCTCCGCCGACACCATCCGCAGCGGCGGCGCGATGGCGATCACCATGCTCGACACCCCCGGCGCGATCGGCGCGATCCAGGCCGTGACGATGACGGGGCAGATCACGGGGCAAACGCTCGCGTCGCTGCGCGTCACCGGAGCCCGCAACGTGCCGGGCGACGCCGACGACCTGTCGATCCGCATGGCCGGGACCGACTCGCGCGGCACCAGCGTCGGGCGCATCGATGTCCGCGGCACGTTCCTCGATTCCGGCCTTTACGTCGCCGGCAACATCCTGGCCGCGTCGTTCGGTCGCCTGATCGGTTCGCAGGTCGCCGCGGGCTCCGCCGACCTGCTCAGTGAGCTGCCCGCCGACCTCACGTTCCTGATCCCGAACCTGCCCGAAGGTCTGGGCGTGATCAACTCGCTCAAGGTGACGCAGAAGTTTGATCTCGCGGTCACCGCGTTCACCAACTCCATCGTCGCGGCGCGCGCGATCGGAACCGCGTCCGTCACGGGCCGCTCGGTGGACCAGAGCACGGGCACCCCCTTCGGCTTCGCTGCCGACTTCATCAAGGCGCTCTCGCTGCGCACGCCCGCCGGCGGCTCGATCTCTTACAAGAACCTAACGAATCCCGAGGTGCTCTTCCCGGTGGGCAACCCCAGTGATATCCGGGTGTCAGTGCTTTGATGGAGTCACGCAACACTTGGCCGGATCACTCGTTAGGGAGTGTGCGGGCTTGCCGACATACGATGGCGGTCGGGGAAACCCGGCACCACAGGGGGGATGACGGGCGGACGCCCGCTTCCCGAATCTTCCGACCGCAGCCCTTCCGACCCAGACCGCCGGAGCACTCATGAACATCCAAACCAACCGCCGTCCTTCCGACCTGCTCGAGGCTCTGGAGCCTCGCCAACTGCTGGCCTCGCTGTTCAACTTCACGGACACTGACGGCGACATCGTGACGGTGAAGCTCACCGGCGCGGGGACCGTGACGCAGAACAACGACAACTTCGAACTGAACAACACCGACGCGGGGAGCAAGCTCACCCTGTCCGTAAGGCAGCAGGGCGGGGGTGACGGGCGGTTCAGCTTCGTGGGCGCGCTGGGCACGCCCGGCGGCGGCACCGCGCCCTTGGCCTCGCTCGACGCCCGTCTGGTGGACTTCCTCGCCACCTCCACGGTCGACGTCCGCGAGACCAAGTTCGTCCGCGTCGGCACGGTGTCGACCGGCTCGGTCTTCAACATCAGCACGCCCACCGGCGGGCGCGTCGCGATCAACGCTGTGCTGGGCGCTCGGGGCTTCATCGACGCCGACCCGCTGAACCCGACCACCACCGCCGCGTTCAACGTTGTCGGCAACGTCTCCTCGTTCATCGCTGACAACACGCTCGCCGGGCGCGTGCTAGCCGCCACGGGCACCGTCGCGCTCATCCGCACCAAGACCAATCTGGGCGGCGGCTTCGTCGCGCTCAACTACGGCAACATCACCGCGGGCGGCGTGCTCTCCGCGAGGTTGGCGGCCTCCACGCCCGACGCCAAGGGCTTCTCCTTCGGCACGATCCGCGCCATCGGCGGCGCGGCCGACGCGGGCGTGGGCCCCGGCATCCAGCAGCCCGAGGGACGCATCAAGGCGATCATCGCCCCCTCCTGGAGCGTGGGCGGCATCCGCGGCACGGGCATCGACCTGCTCCGCATCACCGGCGATTTCTCGCCCCTGGTCCTCAATCTGCAGAACGCCGAGGCCGGCTCCGTGGCCGCGCCCTTCGCCATCAAGACCGGCTTCATCGGCGGTCAGTGGGACACGCAGACGAACGCCGGGCAGCCCCAGGTCTTCTTCAACGCCCCGATCGGCACCCTCCGCATCGGCTCCCTGGGCGACAACTTCGGCATCGACTCCATCGGCAGCAACGTGAACGTCAGGAACCTCGCTTTCACCGGCAACTCACCGATCGTGGGCGAGTTCGAGTTCAACAGCATCGGCACGCTCTCCAGCCGCTCGGCGCTGGGCGGCGAGTGGGACCTCACTGGGGCCCTGAACGGCTTCTCGATCGGTACGCTCCGCGCGCCCAGCCTTGCCGCCTTTGACCTGGAGGCCCCCGGCGCCGTGAGGGCCATCACGACCAACGCCATCCAGTCCTCGAACCTGGAGGCCGCCGCGATCGCGACGCTTTCGGTCCGCCGGGGCACGGGCGGTCAGGGCAACATCGGCGAGTCCAGCTTCAACCTCAATACCGACCTGGGCAACGGCGACGCCGTCCGCACCTTCTTCGTCGCCGGGGTCATGAGCAACAGCTTACTCACCACCCAGGCCGGCAACATCGACCGCTTCACCGCGGGCAACATCGATGATGTTCAGGTCTTCGTGAAGCTCAGCGGCTGGCCTGACTTCAGCTCCTTCGCCGGGTTTGACTCGTCGGGCATCATCCGTCGATTCACGCTCACCCAGCGCTTCGCCGACCCCGGCGACGCCATGGTGGACTCCACGGTCGTCGCCGGCACCATCTCGAACATCGCCATCGCCGGCAGCGTGGACCTCACCAACGGCGGCACGGCCTACGGCTTCGGCGCCGCCACCTTCGGCAAGATCACCATGCGCAGCACCACAGGATCGATCCTGAAGCCGGTAGTCAACAGCGTGGGCGACACCAACCCCTTCGCCCCCACGGCTTCCGACTTCATCTTCCGCGTCTACGCGATCTGATCGCTTCAGTCCGTTCCCAGACGCCCCGGGCCGTCCCGGGGCGTTTTCGTTGTCGCTCTGCACCGGCTTCATCCGAAGAGACTCGTCATGCACACCCCGCTTCCCTTCGCGGCCCTGGAATCACGCACTCTGCTCGCCGGCGTCCAGACCTTCATCGACTCCGACGGCGACGAGGTGACCGTGCGCCTGTCGGGCCCCGGCACGTTGAGCGTAAGCCTCACCGGCCAGACCGGGCCGATCACGGGCCTTGGGCTCACGGGGACAACGCCCGCCAGCCGGCTGTCGATCAGCGTGAAGCAGGCGGGCGGGGGCAACGGCCAGGTGCTGCTGAACGAAGTGAACACGACCCCGGGCCTCGTGCTGGGAGCCTTGGACGCCAAGGCCGCCAATCTGCAGGATTGCACGCTCGACCTCGCCGCCATCACGCGCTTCATCGTGCGCGACATCAGCAACTCCGACCTCAACCTGGCCACTCCCGCGGGCAAGTCTGTATCCATCATCGCGCGGGACCTCATTGACGCCAACTTCCAGGTGACGGGCGAGGTCTCGTCCCTTGCCGTGCTCACGTCGGACACAAGCACCGACGTGGTCGCCTCCGGACGGATCGCCAAGATCGTCATCACCGATCTGGCGGGCGAGTGGTCCGCCGCGACATACGGCGTGGTCACGATTTCCAATCTGTTCACGGGCGAACTGCAGAACACCGCGGTGGACGCCAAGGGTGTCGCCTTCTCTTCGGTCTTCATCGGCTTTGGCGAGGGCGGCTTCCTGGGCCGACCGGGCGGCAACGGCACGGGGCTCATCAACCGGCTGACCATCAGCAACTGGATCGATCAGGACGGCGGGCTCCAAGGGCGGATCTTCGCCAGCGGGATCGGCACGCTGCGCGTGACGGGCACGCTCGCGCTGGAGTTCATCGAACTCTCCGAGGCCCCGGCGGCCTTCTCCATCAAGTCCGCGTTCATCCAAACGCTCGACACCGAGATCCGCCTCGCCGCGCGCGTCGGCGCGGTGCGCATCGGCACGTCGCTGGAAGGCGCTCGCTTCCTCGGCGGCACCAACACCGTCGATGTCCGCTCGCTCACGTTCTTCGACGACGGGCAGGTTCGAGGCGAGTACCGCATGGCCACGCTGGGCTCGCTCAGGACCGGCACAGGGCTGAACAGCCAGTGGATCTTCACCGGGCAGGATTCTCGTGGTTACTCGGTCCGCAGCATGACCCTTGACGCGTTGTTCGGGTCCATCTCCACACCGCCGGGCGCGGGCATCCGCTCGCTGCGAACCTCCCGGATTGACGGCGCGACGATCGACGCGGGCTTCATCGACTCGCTGCGTGTGCAAGACCGCTTCTCGAATCAGGAACTCACGCAGACCGAGATCCGCCTGCGCGGGCAGAACGCCAAGGGCTTCGCGCTCACCTCGGCGCTCGTGGGCGGGACCGTCACCGACTCGCTCATCACGACCGACACGGGCAACGTCGGCTCATTCACCGCGGGGTCGTTCCGCAACTCGCAGTTCTACGTCGCCCGCGACCCCCTGGCCACCATCTTCTTCGATTCCCAGGCCGGGATCGGCAACGCGGGCGTGCTGTCCAGGTTCCGTCTCACCGACAGCGTGCCGGCCGACGGCTCCGCCTTCGCACCAACGTCCTTCGTCCGCGCCGGAACCATCTCCAGCGTCATCATCAACGGCGACATCGACGACCAGAATCTGGCCGTGCAGTTCGGCTTCGGCGCCCGCGTCTTCGGGGCGTTCACCATGCGCACCGCGCAGGGCGCAACGTTCAAGCCCGTGATCTCGCCCACTCCCGGCGACACCATTCCGCTGGGTGTGGACTCCGAATTCGTCATCCGCGTCTTCGCCTGAACGACCCCGCCCGCCCGCCGCGCCCCGGCGTGCTCAGCCGAACAAACCCGGCCCGGCATCCCCCGGCGTCGGCGGTCGCCTGCGGCGAACACCCAGCCGCTGCTGCGCGGGCAGGGCCTCGCCCTTCTCACCTTTGACCGTGCTCTGCACGCTGCCATCGGCCAGTCTCGTCGTGATGTCTTCGCCGGGCTTGGCGTCGGCCGCGCTGCGAAGCACCCCGCCGTCAGCGCGGATCGTGACTGAGTAGCCCCGCGCCAGCACCGCCTGCGGGCCGACCAGATCCAGCAGCCGCTCCAGCGAAGCCAATCGCTCACTCGCCCGTTGCAGGCGTGCGCTCATCGCCCGCTCCAGGTCCTCCGCCGCACCGGGCAGGTCCGCCCAATCCGCCCGGTCGCGCATCGCGCGGGACAGGCGATCGGCGAGTGTCATCACCCGCGCGCGTCGCCGTTCCAGAATGGCCGCGGGCTTGGCCCGCTCGAGCCTGACGGCGATCTGCTCGAGCCTCCTGCCCGCGCCCGCCGAGGCCTGACGCACGCTCGCGAGGAGGTGGCGGGCCTGCTCGCGGCCGGCCTGTCGCGCCCGGTCAGCACGGTCGCGCATCGCGCCGGCGAG